>JBOGIQ010000019.1:0-34330 GCA_050742535.1 Vicinamibacterales bacterium
GTGCAGCACGTTGTAGCCGCGCATGCGCTTCGTCCGCGCCAGCACGTCGCCGATGCTGTAGTTGCGAACGTGCCCCATGTGCGCGTGCCCTGATGGGTACGCGAACATCTCGAGGCAGTAGAACTTCGGCCGGGCCGGATCGACTTCTACTTCAAAGGCACGCGTCTGCGTCCAGCGGTGCTGCCACTTTTTGTCCAGATCTTGGGGTTTGTAGTCAGGCATCGGAAGGCAGGCCTTCCAATTATAAAGGCCAGTACTTCGCCAGGTGCGGTTTTACCGCCGCGATCGCGGCCTCTCCGCGCCGAGCGTCAGTCTGTGGCGGCGCCGCCGGCGCTCGATCGCCCTCGAACGCGGCGATGACCGAGCGCAGCGAGTCCGCGATCCCCTTGAGGTGATACCCGCCTTCCGTGAGCGCGACGATGCGGCCGTCGCAACACTCGTCGGCAATCGCGACGAGCCGCGCCGTCAGGCGGCCGAAGCATTCGGCTTCGAGGCGCATCCCGGCCAGCGGGTCGTCCTTGTAGGCGTCGAACCCCGCCGAAATCAGGATCAGCTGCGGCTTGAAGGTCCTGAGGATCGGCCAGGCGACTGCGTCGTACACGCGTTCGTAGTCGGCGTCGGTGGCGCCAGCCGCCAGCGGAAGGTTCACCGTAAAACCGGCGCCAGCCTCGGAACCCACCTCGCTGGCAGCGCCTGTTCCCGGGTAGTAGGGAAACTGATGCGACGATACGAACAACACCGATGGATCGCTGTAGAAACTCCACTGCGTGCCGTTGCCATGGTGAACGTCGTAGTCGACGATCGCCACACGCGACAGTCCGCGGGCCCGCGCGTGGGCGGCAGCAACGGCGATGTTGTTGAAGAAGCAGAACCCCATCGCCCGGTTGCGTTCCGCATGGTGGCCGGGCGGCCTGACCAGCACCAGCGCACGCGTCCCGGCGCCGCCATCGAGCACGTGATCGACCGCCGTCACTCCTGCGCCCGCCGCGAGACATGCGACGTCGTACGTCTCGGGAGACGTAAACGTATCGGGATCGAGCGCGATGGCCCGGCCCGCCGTTTCACGAAGGAATGTGAGGTAGCTGTCGTCGTGGATTCGCGCGAGTTCCTCGTGGCTTGCCGGCCGCGGTTCGAGGACGGAGCCGCCGCTCTGGCGGAATTCGGCGGCCACCACCTGCATCACGGCATGGCGCTCCACCCGCTCAGGGTGGCCCGGTGGTGTGAGGTGATCCGCGAAACGCGCAGAAGAAAAAACGGTTAGCGCCATCGGCGAAAGATCGTTCGCTTACCTGGCCGACATTGCTGCTCGGACCCGCTCCGGCGTGAACGGAACCTGGCGCAGCCGCGCGCCGGTGGCATCGAAGATTGCGTTCCCGATTGCCCCCGCAACGACGGTCACTGCCGTTTCGCCGGCGCCGGCGGCAGGCATGTCCGGGCGGTTGATGAGGACCGTCTCAATCACCGGCATCTCGTCGCTGAGATAGAGCGGCTTGTAGGTTCTCCAGTCGACCGAGGTGACCTGCCGGTCGTCCCAGGTGACCTCCTCGAGCAGCGTCCGGCTGATGCCTTGAATCGCTCCGCCCTCCAGCTGATTGCGCAATCCGTCGGGATTGGAGATCGGCCCAGAATCGTTGGCAATCACCAGACGCTTAACGGCCACGGCGCCGGTGTCCTGGTTCACCTCGACCTCGGCGACCATCGCGCAGTAGCCGTTGTCGCCTTCGTAGAGCACGCAGGAGATGCCACGACCGTTCGCGATTCCCGTGCGGCGAGTGGATGCGCGGGCCGCCTCCGCCAAGGCTCCGGCGCCCAAGGGCGACGGGCGCGATTGCCAGTTCGCCGCCTTTGCGGCCGCGTTGACGACCGCGATCAACCTGGGATCGCTGAGATGTTTCAGCCGGTATTCGACGGGATCGACACGCCGTGAGGCCGCAATCTCGTCGATGAACGATTCATGGGCGAACGTATTCTGCAGCCGATCGGGAGAACGCAACGGCCCGGTGAAGAACGGCGACTGCACGTTATGAATGACCACGCGCTGTGAGGCGATGCGTCCGGTGCCTCCAGCGCGGCCGTTGACGGTGCCGGTCACATAACTCGGAACCGAATTGTTGTTGTTGGCGAACGCCGTTGGCGCGGGTGCCGGGCTCCGCGGCTGAAACGCCGCGGGCGCGAAGCCGGCGAGCGAGCCGGTTACCTGGTTGCCCGGAGTTCCGGCTCCCGGCCGGCCGCCGCGGGTCGGCGTCCACGCTTCGTAGTCCCACGCCACGATCGTGCCGTCCTGCCCGACGACCGCGCGCTCTTCGCTGACGTAGGCGACGCCGTAGTTCTCCCAGGCCATTTCGTCGGCGCGCGACAACTGCACGCGAACCGGCCTGCCGACCGCCTGCGACAGAATCGCTGCATCGTAGGCAACGGTGTCCGCTCCGTTGATGCCGTAACAGCCTGGCCCTTGTTTGAAGACGACGCGGATGCTCTCGGGTTGGAGGCCCAGCACCAGGGCGGCTGAACTCCTCAGGGGCCAGACAGCTTGTGAAGCGGCCCAAATCGTGGCCTTGCCGCCCTGCACATCGGCCACGGCGCAGGCTGTGCCGACGGAGCCATGCATCTGGTACGGGTAGAGATAGGTCGCGCGAACGACCGTCCCGTTCTTCGCCAGCGCCGTGTCGACGTCTCCCGAGTCCACCGTGCGCGTGTCGCGTGTCGGAGTCTGACTGCGCAGGCGCGCATGGAAGTCGCCGTGCGGCGGTAGCGGCGCGCCCCGCGCCCAACCGACTTGCAGCTTCGCCGCCGCCTGGATCGCCTGCCACGGCTTCTCGGCAACGACACCGACAAATTCCTTTCGCACGACGACATCGACCACGCCGGGCATGCCCTCGATGGAACGGCCGTCGACGGCGGTGAGCAGTGGATTCGTCCACCGCGGACGCACCACACACCCGTGAAGCATCCCGGGAACCCGGACGTTATGAACGAACTCGAACCGGCCGGTAACCATCGCGGGAATCTCAACCCGCCGGACCGGTGTGCCCAGCACCGTCCACTCGGACGCCGACCTCCGTTTCGCATTCGGATTCAGCGTCAGGTTGAACGTCCGGCCGCCGATGAGCTCCGCGTAGCTCACGCGCTTCGTCGAGTCGCTCGCGGCGCTGATTACGCCGTCTCTGACAGCCAGTTGTCCCGCGGGCACGCCCAGGCGTTCTGCTGCCATCCCGACCAGCGCTTCGCGCGCGGTGGCACCGGCCAGCGCCAGGTTGCTGTTGTTGAAATTCGCGGGGTGTGACTGTGCTCCGGATGTCGTGCCCTGATCCGGAGTCACCGCGGTGTCGCACTGCACCAGCGTGACGCGGCTGAAGGGAACGCAGAGCTCCTCGGCGATGAGCTGTGTCTGCGCGGTGTACAAACCGTGGCCCAGCTCGCACTTGCCGGTGAACGCGGTGATGCTGCCGTCGGCCCTTATCGCGATCCAGCCATCGAGCTGCCGGCTGCCGGGACCATTCAATCCCTGCGCCGCAACCCTCGTCTCCAGGGCAAGATTCTCCGCCAGCCGTGCCGCGCCGAAGCTGACGACCAGTGCGCCCGACCGGACGATGAAGCGGCGCCGGTTCACGCTTTCACTCCGCGCGCGTAGCGCATGATTGCTTTCAGCATCCGGGTGTTGGCTCCGCACCGGCACAGCACTCCGGACATCGCCTTGCGGAGCTCGGCTTCATTCGCCTTCGGATTCCGATCGAGGTGGGCCTTGGCCGTCAGGACGACACCGCTGAGGCAGAAGCCGCACTGCACGGCCTGCTCGTCGATGAATGCCTGCTGAATCGGGTGAGGCTTCTCCACGCTGCCCAATCCCTCGAGCGTGGTCACCTCGGCGCCAGCGACCGTCGACACAGGCGTGATGCACGATCGGACCGCCTGCCCTTTGACGAGAACGGTGCAGCAGCCGCATTGGCCGAGCCCGCATCCGAACTTGGGCCCGTTCAACTGCAGATCGTCGGCAAGCACATACAACAGCGGAGTCGCCGGGTCGACGTCAACCGTCTGCGATGTCCCGTTCACTCTCAGCGTGATGAGGCTCATGATCGGGTGTGTCGCGGCGCGAGGGTTGACCGCAGCTCCACCTGGCCCTTACCTGTCTTCAGATCCGCGCCTGCCAATGCGAGTGCCTGAGCGATCAGGGCGCGAATGTACGGCTGATCCAGGATGGTTGCCTCCCGGTCGAGACGCAGAGACCGGACCTGGTTCCCGGCGCCTTCGAGACGGCCCTCGGGATCGTCGATCGCAACGCCTTCGAGGAAAAAGAACCTGACCCAGCGCGGATATACGACGAGCGAAAACACAGGGGCGCCGCGTTCCGGTGCGAACCCTATCGGCAGCGCCTGGCGGCGCTCGAAGACCAGCTGCCGCGCGCCGGGAAAGCGGGTGCGAAGTTTCTTCAGCGCCGCGCGCGCGGTTGCAGCCACTTCCGGTGAATACCGGCCGATCGCCTTGTCGAGATACGCCGCTTCCCCGGGCACTATCTATCTCGCCGCATATGTTTTGGAGAACGCCGCACGGTGAGAAGCTACCACACCGTCGCGTCCGCCTTCAGGCGGAAGCGACCTATGTAGTGTCCGCCTTCAGGCGGACCTGTTGTGGCAGAATGCGCACCCATGGCCGTTACTCTCGAGCCGCAATTGCCCGCCGTATCCCCGGCACGCGCTCATCGAACCGCGTTGGTTGCGCTGTCGCTGGTCTTCCTGGCCGGTGTCGTGTTCGTCGTCGTTGCGGCGCTGCCGTATTTCGCGCTCAACGAGGCTCAGTTCGATCGCTACTGGACGCGCCGCTGGTGGCTGTTGGCGCATATTTCGACCGGCATGGTGGCTCTGCTGTCCGGTCCGTTCCAGCTGTGGCTCGGAATCAGCGATCAGCGCCCCGGGCTGCATCGCCGGCTCGGGTACATCTACATGACGGCCATCGCCCTCAGCGCGGCCACGGCCTACTATCTGGCATTCACGACCGACCTCGGCGTCGCGTTTGGTTCAGGCCTCGCGGGACTCGCGACCGCCTGGCTGATCACCACGGGCATGGCGTTCACCGCGATCCGAAAGCAGCTGTACGACCAGCACAAGGAGTGGATGATCCGCAGCTACGTCGTCACAACGGCGTTCGTGGCTTTCCGCATCATCTTTCCGCTGTTGCAGACGAGCGGCGTGGGGAACGTGCAGGAACAGCTTGCCGTGGCGGCGTGGGGGTGCTGGGCGCTGCCGCTGTTGATTACCGAAGCGGTCCTGCAGGGACGCAAGATTCTAGCGGTAAAGAGCGCCTGACAAGTCCGCCTGAAGGCGGACACTACGTACGGTCGTAGTGTCCCCACGGTCGTAGTGTCCCTACGGTCGTAGTGTCCCCACGGTCGTAGTGTCCCTAGGTCGTAGTGTCCGCCTTCAGGCGGACCTGACCAACTCCCGCGCGCGCTGCTCGAGCTCCGCTAACCGTTGCTCGAGGATGACGCGCGAGGATTCCAGCTGCGCGTCGGTGGCGTCCGCATCGACGGGTATGGGCTCACCCACAACCAGCGCCACGTTCGTGAACGGTTTTGGAATCTGAGTCCGGTCCCAGCTGCGCAGCGTCCAGGCGCGTGCCGCCTCGAGGTGAAACGGCAGGATCGGATTTCCGGTGGCATGGGCGAGCCAGACGGCCCCGGGCTGCGCGATGTGCGCCGGCCCGCGCGGTCCGTCGAGCGTGAAGCCAGCCGGCTTGCCTGCTCTCATCGCCCGGATCAGCTGCACCATCGCCCTGCGTCCGCCTCGCGTTGTCGAACCCCTGGCCGTTCCGTAGCCAAAGCGCTCGATGATTCGCGCGATCCATTCGCCGTCGAAGTTCTCGCTGGTGATGACGACGATGCCGCGGCGCCGGAAGTAGAAGGTGGCCGGAAGAATGCGGCCATGCCAGAAGGCCATCACCGGCTGGTGCCCCGACGCGATGATTGCGTCGTAGTGGTGGAGACCCTCGACGCGGAACCGCAGTGTGTGCCCGAGAACGTTGATGAGCGGGTATCCGAGGCCGGCGATGAGCGACACCTGCGCGCGTTTCCACACGGACACGCGCCAGGCGTTCATGCCAACTCCCAACCTCCAACTGCCAACGCCCAACACCTCCGCAAACGAATCCTTTGGGAGTTGGGATTTGGAAGTTGGGAGTTCACGCTACATTCCATTGTATTGAGGACCACCGCCCCCCTCGGGCGGCACCCAGGTGATGACCTGATAGGGATCCATGATGTCGCACGTCTTGCAATGCACACAGTTCGACGCGTTGATCTGCAGCCTGGGCGTGCCGTCCGCATCGCGCGTGATCTCGTAGACGTTGGCCGGGCAGAACCGCGTGCACGGATGACCGTACTCCGGACCACAAATCGAGCTGCAGACCTCGGTGTGCACGAGGAGGTGTACCGGCTGATCCTCGTCGTGCGCGGTGCCGGAATAATGCACGTTGGTGACCTTGTCGAAGGTCAGGCGCCGGTCGATCGGCGTGTCGTTGCTCGGGCCCAGGTCGCGTTGCGGCGTTGACGCGGGCAGCCGCCGCATTCGCTCATGACCGGCATCTCCGTGGAGCTCGATGGGCGACCAGCCGCGCGTCACCAGCGAGACGCCGGAGAACGCGAGACCGGCCAGCAGGCCATGCCCAAACGCCTGATGGACGTTGCGGACGGGATACAACTCGGCGCGAACAGCACTCGCGTCGATCTTCCGCTGATACCGCTCCAGGCTCGCTGCCGACGTGTCGTTCTCGCGGATGGCTTCGAACGCCGATTCGGCCGCCAGCATCCCGGTTCGCATTGCCAGATGGATACCCTTCAACCGCATCGAGTTCAGGAACGAGCCAGCATCGCCGGCGATCAGCCCTCCATCCATGTACGGACGCGGAATAGTGCTCCATCCGCCTTCCGGCAGCGCCTTCGCGCCGTAGCGCACCATCGTGCCGCCGTCGATCAGCGACGCGATGAATGGGTGCTGTTTGAAGCGATTGAACGCCATGTGCGGGTCGAACAACGGGTCCTTGTAGTCGAGCCCGGCCACGAAGCCAACCGAGAGCTGGCCGTCTCCCGTCGCGTAAATGAACCCCCCGCCAAACTCCTCCAGCCGGAGCGGGTAACCCATCGTGTGCATGACGGTTCCGGCCGGAAGACGGCCGGACGGAATCTCCCAGAGCTCCTTCAGGCCGAGCGCGAACTGCTCGGGCTGCCGCCCGGCACCGAGCTGAAGCCGCCGTTCCAGTTCCTTGGTCAGGTTGCCGCGGACTCCGTCGCAGAAGATCGTGACCTTCGCCATCACGTCGACGCCCGGCTCGAACGTCGGCTTCTGCTCGCCGTGACGCCCGATCCCTCGATCTCCTGTCCGCACGCCGACGACGCGCGAACCATCCATCAGGATGTCCTGTCCGGAGAAACCGGTGAAGATGTCGATGCCTTCGGACTCCACCTGCTGCGCCAGCCAGCGCGTGAACAGGTTGAGCGAGATGATGAAGTTGCCGTGATTGCTGAGCGGCGGCGGAACGATTGGAAACGCGATGCGGCCGGCCTGCGTCAGGAAATAGACATGATCGGCAAGCACCGGTGAGGCCAGCGGTGCCCCCTTCTGCCGGAATTCCGGAATCAGATCGCGAAGGGATGACGGGTCCAGCACGGCGCCGGACAGCGCATGGGCGGCGGGCTCGCGCGACTTCTCGAGGACGGCGATCGACAGCACGTCGCCGCCGTGCTGCCTCTGCAGCTGCGCCAGCCGCAGCGCCGCCGACATCCCGGCCGGGCCGCCGCCGACGACGAGGATGTCTACGTCGAGCGTTTCGCGCGTCACTGGTCTTTAACCACGAAGAGCACGAAGGACTCGAAGGGCCACGAAGAAAGACACTAAACCAATATTAGGTTCTTCTTCGTGATCTTCGAAGTCTTCGTGTTCTTCGTGGTTAAGCTTTTTCCAATTCAGCAATGAGGGCTGGCACGACCTCGAACAGATCGCCGACGATGCCGTAGTCGGCGACCTCGAAGATCGGGGCGTCGGCGTCCTTGTTGATGGCGACGATGGTGCGCGCGCCCTTCATGCCGACGAGATGCTGGATGGCGCCCGAGATCCCAAGCGCGACATACAGCTTGGGCGCCACGGTTTGACCCGAACTGCCGATCTGCCGTTCCATCGGCAGCCAGCCGTTGTCGCAAATCGGCCGCGACGCCGCGAGCTCCGCACCCATCGCCTTCGCCAGCTTCTCGGCGACGGCGATGTTCTCCTGCGACTTGATGCCGCGGCCGACGGCGACGATGCGTTCGGCCTGGCCGAGATCGACGGCCTGCTTCGCCTCTTGAAAGGGCGGCTCCGGCTTCTGCCGTATCGCCGCGGCGTCAATTTCCACGGCCACCGGTGTCACCTGGGCGGAACCGCCCTTTTGCACCGCGTCGGCGCGGAAGGCGCCGATCTGGACCGTGACGAAAAATGGCGGATCGCCAAGCGGCTTCACCTGTGCCGCGAGCTTCCCCTGAAACATCGGACGCGTGAACGTCGCGTCCGCGCCGGCGCCGGAAAGTCCGGTGACGTCCGTGATGAGCGCTTTCCGCATCCGCGCCGCAATCGCCGGCGCGCAATCGCGGGTCTGATACGTGTGCGGCATCAGCACGAAGGTCGGCTTCGTCTGATCCACGAGCGCGCTGATGCCCATCGTGTAGCCGTCGGGCGTGTACGACGCGAACGCTGCGTTCTCCGCGACCAGGACCTCCGCAACGGCCGCGGCCGCCAGCTCGGCTGCGAGAGCGCTGATCGACGCGCCAAGGATCGCCACCGTTACAGGACCGCCGAGCGCCTGCGCCGCGGCGATCGCTTCCCACGAAGCGCGATTCAGCGTCCCGTCCCGCTGCTCCGCAATAACGAGAATCACAGGGCCCTCGCCTCCTCACGGAGAAGGCGCGTCAGCTCTTTGGCCGCCTCGCCGGCGGACCCGTCGATCAGCCGCGTCTGTTTCGCCCGCGCCGGCACGGCCAGGCCGACGATCTGCTGGCTCGGTCGAAGGTCGGCTGCGATGGCGGCCTTCCGGATCTCCTTTTTCTTGGCCGCCATGATGCCCTTCAACGTCGCGTAGCGCAGCTGGTTGATGCCGCTCTGGATGGTCAGCAGCGCCGGCAGCGGCATCGCGATCCACTGGAACCAGCCGCCTTCGAGCTCGCGTTTGACCTTCAGCGAGGAATCGCGGATCTGGACGTCCATGATGATCGTCGAGTGCGGCATCGCCAGCCGCTCGGCCAGCACCACGCCTGTCTGCGCCTGCCCCTGATCGTCCGACTGCAGCCCCGTCAGGACCAGGTCGAATCGTTCGTCGGTCATCGCGGCGGCAAGGGCGTCCGCCGTGACGAACGCATCAGCGGCGGCGAGGCGATCGTCTTCCACATGGATCGCGCGGTCCGCTCCGCGAGCCAGCGCCTCGCGAATCACCTGCTGGACGCGGGCGGGGCCGGCCGAACAGACAACCACTTCCCCGCCGTGCGTCTCGCGCAGACGCAGGGCCTCTTCGAGCGCATAGGCGTCCGGCTCGTTCATCTCGTAGCTGGCGTCCTGCTCGCGGATCCATGTCTTGTCGTCGTTGAGACGCGGCTGCCACTCCCGGGTGGGGACCTGTTTGATACAGACGGCAATTTTCATGGCGAAACGTCGATCACTCGCACGAACCGCGGAGGCGCGGGGACGCGGAGTTCAGAAGTGACGTCAAATGCTCCGCGCCTCAGCGTCTCCGCGGCCCGTATGATCAGCCCTCGTACTTCTTGAAGAGCAAAGCAGCGTTCGTGCCACCAAAGCCGAAGGAGTTCGAGAGGGCGTAGCGGACCGGCATCTTCCGGCTCTTGTGCGGGACGTAGTCGAGATCGCACTCCGGATCGGGATTGTCGAGGTTAATCGTCGGCGGCACCTCGTCGTGAAAGACCGCCAGCGCCGAAATACCGGCTTCGAGCCCGCCGGCCCCGCCGAGGAGGTGACCGGTCATCGACTTGGTGGAGGAAATCGCCAGCTTCCGGGCGTGCTCGCCGAAGCAGTTCTTGATAGCCAGCGTTTCCAGCTTGTCGTTATAGGGGGTCGAGGTGCCGTGGGCGTTGATGTAATCGACCTGGTCGGGGGCAACGCCCGCCTTGCGGATCGCCATCGCCATGACCCGCCGCGCGCCGTCGCCGTCCTCGGACGGCGCGGTCATGTGGTACGCGTCGGACGTCGAGCCGTAGCCGACGATCTCCGCGTAGATTGACGCGCCGCGCTTGCGCGCGTGTTCCAGCTCCTCGAGGATCAGGACGCCCGCCCCCTCGCCGATGATGAAGCCGTCGCGATCGACGTCGAACGGCCGGCTGGCGCGCTCCGGCGCATCGTTCCGGGTCGAGAGCGCCCGCAGCTGCGCGAACCCGCCGAGGCTCATCGGCGTGATCGCCGCCTCGGAGCCGCCGGCAATCATCGCCGTCGCGTCGCCGCGCTTGATGATCTCGTACGACTCGCCGACCGCATGCGCCGAAGCCGAGCACGCGGTGCACGTCGCCAGGTTGGGGCCCTTGGCCCCGAACCGGATCGACACCTGGCCCGACGCCAAGTTGATGATCGCCGACGGGATGAAGAACGGCGACACCTTCCGCGGCCCGCCTTTGAGCAGCGCCTCGTGCTCCCGTTCGATGGTGATGAACCCGCCGATGCCGGAGCCGATGAAGGCGCCGACCTCCGGCGCGAGCTCCGGCGTGATCGTCAGCTTCGCATCGTCCATCGCGAATTGTGCCGCGGCGAT
This sequence comes from Vicinamibacterales bacterium, assembly GCA_050742535.1. Taxonomy (GTDB): domain Bacteria; phylum Acidobacteriota; class Vicinamibacteria; order Vicinamibacterales; family UBA2999; genus Gp6-AA40. The sequence goes on from JBOGIQ010000019.1 coordinate 10,771, forward strand.
CGCATACTGGATGAAGAGGTCCATTTTCTTGATGTCCTTCTTCTCGATCCAGTCGAGCGGGTCGAAGCCTTTCACCTCCGCGGCTATCTGCGCCGCGTAGCCCGAGATGTCGAAGCGCGTGACGCGCGTGACGCCGCTCTGCCCCGCCAGCAGTGCCACCCACGTCTCGCGCGTGCCGAGACCGAGCGCCGACACCAGTCCGATGCCGGTAATGACGACCCGCCTGTTCAACGCTGCTCCATTCCAGGGACTCGGCCCGAAACTTACTTCTTGCCCTTGCCGTGGGCCTCGATGTACTCGATGGCTTCCTTCACGCGGGTGATCTTCTCGGCGTCCTCGTCCGGAATCTCGATCCCGAACTCCTCTTCGAACGCCATGACGAGCTCCACCGTGTCGAGCGAGTCGGCGCCGAGATCATCGACGAACGACGCGTCCGGCGTCACTTCTTCCTCGTCCACGCCCAGCTGCTCGACGATGATGCTCTTCACCTTATCTGCGACTGCCATCTACTCCTCCGGTTCGTAGTGAAACTTGAAAGTCAAAAGTCAAAAGTCAAAAGGCAAAAGGCAAAAGGCAAAGGAAGGCAAAGAACGGACGCGTACTTTTGCCTCTTGCCTTTTGACTTTTGCCTTACACGCCCTCACATATACATACCGCCGTTGACGGCGAGTACGTGCCCTGTAATATACGCCGCCTCATCCGAGGCCAGGAAACAGACGGCCGCGGCGACTTCCTCCACCGTACCGAGGCGGCCGAGCGGAATTGCGGACGCCCAATCGGCCTGCGCCTTGTCTGTGATCGCCTTTGTCATGTCCGTGTCGATCAATCCCGGGGTCACGACGTTCACGGTGATGTTGCGGGACGCGACTTCTCGCGCGAGCGCCTTGCTGAACCCGATCAGTCCGGCCTTCGATGCGGCGTAGTTCACCTGCCCCGCGTTGCCCATCTGTCCGACGACGGAGCTGATGCTGATGATGCGGCCGCCGCGCTGCTTGATCATCGGCTTCAACACTGCCTGCACGCACGTGAACGCTGCCGTCAGATTCGTGGACAGGACCTGATCCCAGTCGTCGCGCTTCATCCGCAGCATCAGCTGATCGCGCGTGATGCCGGCGTTGTTGACGAGGATATCGATGCGCTGGTGGCGCTCCAGCACCCCGGCCACCAGCGCGTCGACGGACGCGGCGTCCGTGACGTCAACGGATCCGGCTTCGGCCTGCCGTCCCGCCTCGCGAATCTCGGTCACCGTGGCGGCCGAGTTCTCGCCGCGCGCCGCCGCAACGACCACGGCGCCGCGTGCCGCCAGCGTGTGCGCGATCGCACGGCCGATGCCGCGCGAGGCGCCCGTCACAATCGCAATCTTTCCGGCTAAGTCGAGCATGCAGCGACGACCGAGGCGAGATCCGCCGGCGACCCGAACGAGACTATGCGTGAATCCGGGTGAATTTTCTTAACGAGACCGCTCAGCACCGTTCCCGGGCCTACCTCAACATACGTAGTAACGCCCTCGGACGCAAGGCGGCGGACCACCGCTTCCCAGCGGACGGGCGCCGAGACCTGGCGGACAAGCGCCTCGATGGCGGCCGCCGCATCGCGCTTCGGCTCCGCGTCGACGTTGGCAATCACCGGGACGCGCGGGGCGCGGACCGGCAGCGCCCGGAGCTCCGGCGCCAGGCGGTCCTCAGCCGGCTTCATCAGCGCGCAGTGGAATGGGGCGCTGACCGACAGCGGCACTGCCCGTTTCGCCCCGAGCGCCGTCGCCCGCTCACACGCCCGTTGAACGGCAGCCGCAGCGCCCGCGATGACGACCTGCCCGGGCCCATTGATGTTCGCCGGACTGACCACCTCGCCGCCCGCAGCTTCCTCGCAGGCCCGTGTCACGGTGTCGACGTCGCTGCCCAGGATCGCCGCCATCGCACCGGTGCCGACAGGAACCGCCTCCTGCATATATCGTCCGCGCCGCCGGACCGCCGCCACCGCGTCGCCGAATTCGATTGTGCCGGCCGCGACGTTGGCCGAGTATTCGCCGAGGCTGTGACCGGCGACAAACGCAGGCTCGACGCCATGCTCGACGAGGACACGACAGGCGGCTGTGCTGACGGCAAGAATTGCCGGCTGCGTCGTCTCCGTCAGCGTCAACTGATCCTCCGGGCCGTGAAAACACAGCTCGCTCAGACGCCTGGTGTCATTGCCGCCGCCAAACGCCGCGTCAGCCTCCGCGAACGCGTGACGGGCAGCGGGATACGCGTCAGCAAGCTCGCGCCCCATCCCGACTTTCTGGGAACCCTGTCCTGGAAAGATGAACGCGATCACGAGACGGCCGCCGCTGCGATCTCTTTTTCGACGCGATGAAGAAAGTCGCTGGACGCGAACCGGTAGGTCATCGCGATGGCGTTGCGAACGGCTTTCGCCGACGAGCGGCCGTGGCACACGACGGCCAGGCCGGCAACACCCAGCAGGACGGCGCCGCCGTACTCCGAGTAGTCCACGCGCCGGCGGAAGCGGCGAAACGCCCGCCGGGACAACAGATATCCCACCTGACTGGAAAACGTCCCCTGCAGCTCGTCCCCGAGCAGCGTCTCCACCGCCTCGACGAGCCCTTCGCTCGTCTTGAGCACGATGTTTCCCGTGAAGCCGTCGCAGACGATGACGTCGGCCACGCCGCTGTAAATCTCCCGGCCCTCGACGTTGCCGACGAAATTGATCGGCGCCTGCTTCAGCAGGCGATGCGCCTCGCGCGTCAGTTCATTGCCCTTGTTGGCTTCCTCGCCGATCGAGAGCAGACCGATACGCGGCCTCGGCGCACCCAGCGCCACGCGGGCGTACACACCGCCCATGACCGCAAACTGCAGGAGATGCTGCGGCCGGCATTCGACGCTGGCACCGGCGTCGAGCAGCACGGCGGGGCTCGTGCGAGTGGGGATGGTGGTCGCCAGGGCAGGCCGATCGACGCCGGCCAGCGTTCCGAAGGCGGAATAGGCGGCCATGACGGAGGCGCCGGTATGTCCGGCGCTGACCAGCGCAACGGCCTCGCCCTTGGCGACGCATTCGGCGGCCACGCGGATCGACGCCCGGCGTTTCCGGCGGAGGGCGGCCGCGGGCGCCTCGGTCATTTCCACGACTTCAGGAGCGTCGACAACGCGGATGCGCTGGCGCCCGGCGTGGAGGTGCGGCAGGAGCGCCGCTTCGATCCGATCCCGCGCGCCGACGAGCAGGATCTCGGCGTCCAGGTGCCGCGCGGCGGCAACGGCGCCATCGACCATGGTATCCGGGGCGTGATCACCGCCCATCGCGTCGACCGCAATGCGGATCATTGCGGCGCGCCACTTACTCTTCGTCTACAGGTCGTACGGCTCGGCCCTTGTAGTAGCCGCAATGCGGACAGATGCGATGCGGCGCCTTGGGCTCGTGGCACTGCGGACACATGCCGGTGGTCGCGGCGGTCAGCGTGTCGTGCGTGCGCCGCTTGGCGGTGCGTGTCTTGGAGTGACGGCGTTTCGGATTTGGCATTGATCTACGACTCCCCGTTCATCAGGCCCTTGAGCGCGGCCAGACGGGGATCCTCCCACTCGGTCGTGCAGGTGCACGTCCCGGTATTCCAGTTGGTGCCGCACTGCGGGCACAGTCCCTTGCAGTCCTCCCGGCACAGCGGCTTCATCGGCAGCGCCAGGTAAACCTGCTCGCGCAGCAGCTCGTTCAAATCGATCTGGTCGTCCCGGTAGTAGCTGGTGTCCAGGTCATCGTTCTGCACCTCCCGCTCCTCGTCCGCGGCCATCTCGCTGGCCGGCAGGAAACGCAGATCGAACGACGCGTCGACCGGCATCCGGAACGGTTCGAGACACCGGCTGCACGTCAGCTCCAGCTCGGTGCGCACCGTGCCCAGCAGCCGGAATTTCTCCTTGTCCTTCTGAATGTCGAAATCCAGATGAACGGGAGCGACCACCCGATACGCTTCCCCCTCCTGACCCACGTCCGCGGGCTGAAGGGTGCGTGAAAAGTGCTCCTCGGGCTGCCGATACCGGGTGAGATCCAGCTGCATTGGGGGTCACACGGTCTGGCCTGTTCTCGCTGAGCCAGACCGCTGATTATAACAATTCCCAACCTCCAACTCCCAACGGCCAACGGGACGGAGCCGCGTCGTTTACGGAGTTTTGGGAGTTGGGAGTTGGGTTTTGGGAGTTCGTCACTCGCTCCGTATAGGCCCGATCCACGGCTTCGGGATGTAGAGCTGTTCGAACAGATTCACCGCGTAGCGGTCCGTCATGCCGGCGAGAAAATCGCGGGTGGCCACGTCGAGCCCCTCGGTTTCGAGGATTCGACGGTCGAGGAACTCCTCGGGCCGTTCCCGCAGCTTCTCCCACAGGCCGCCAAGGATGCCCGTCGCCTTCCGGAACTCCGCCGTCGCCATCTCGTTCTCGTAGACCGCATCGAAGAGAAACGCGCGCATGGCCAGCGTGGCATCGAGCACCTCATCGCTCATGCGAATCTCCGACAGGCCGCCGTTCTGCGTCTCGATGACCACGTCCTTGACCATTCGCGCGATGCGCGCGGACGACGACCCGCCGAGCACGGCCACCGCACTCCGAGGCAGCGCGCTGTCCGTCAACACCCCTGCCCGCACGGCATCGTCGATGTCGTGATTGACGTACGCGATGAGGTCCGCGACACGCATGATCTGGCCCTCGAGCGTCGCCGACCGCTTATCCGGATCGAGGCCGACCGGCGAGCCCCGTTTGCCCTTCGAATGGCGCCCGATACCATCACGAACTTCCCAGGTCAGGTTCAAGCCGCGGCCGTCGTTCTCGAGGACGTCCACGATGCGCAGGCTCTGCTCGTAGTGCCTGAAGCCGCCCGGCATCAGCGAGTCGATCACCTTCTCGCCCGCGTGGCCGAACGGCGTGTGGCCCAGGTCATGGCCGAGCGCGATTGATTCGGTCAGCTCCTCGTGCAGCCGCAGCACCTTGGCGATGGTGCGAGCGATCTGCGACACCTCGAGCGAATGCGTCAGGCGTGTGCGGTAGTGATCGCCGGCGGGGGCGAAGAAGACCTGCGTCTTGTGCTTGAGCCGCCGGAACGCCTTGCTGTGAATGATGCGATCGCGATCGTGCTGGAACGCTGGCCGGACGTCGTCCTCCGGCTCCGGATGCAGACGCCCGCGCGAGGCGGCGCTGCGCGCTGCCTGTGGTGCGAGCGTCTCGTGCTCGCGCTGCTCGAGCGCCTCACGAATGCTGGACACCGCCGCCGTGGAGTCCGGCTTTAGCCGGATTGACAAGAACGTCGAGAAAGCTCGTGCCGTGTCTCAGAGGGCCTACTCCGAAATTCTGCGCCAGCGTCTGGCCGAGGTCGGCAAACGTCCGTCGCGTCCCTAAATCCACCCCCGGACGAACTCCCCGGCCCGCGACCAGCAGCGGCACATGCTCGCGGGAGTGATCCGTGCTCGGCGTGGTCGGGTCGTTGCCGTGATCGGCGGTGATCACCAGCAGGTCGCGGTCCCCGACGCCTTTGAGTACTCGAGGAAGCTGCTGATCGAACCGCTCGAGGTTGGCAGCATACCCTGCCACGTCGTTACGGTGGCCGTACTGCGTGTCGAAATCGACGAGGTTTGCGAAGACGAGCCCCTCCGAGGCTTCCGCCATCACCTCGATGATCGCGTCCACGCCACGCTGATCGCTGCTGGTCGGCACGCTGCGACCGATGCCGCGGCCCGCGAACAGGTCGGCAGTCTTCCCCACCGCGGTCACGGGAACACGTTCGCGCGTCAGCAGATCCAACAACGTGTCGCCAAAGGGCTCGAGCGCGAAGTCATGCCGGTTCGCCGTGCGCGTGAAGCCGCCGGCCGCGCCGACGAACGGCCGGGCGATGACGCGCCCGACGCCGAGGCCGCGGCCAACCATGTCGAATGCAATCTCGCAGATTCTGTACTGTTCGGCAATCGGGATGACCTCTTCGTGAGCGGCGATCTGAAACACGCTGTCGGCAGAGGTGTAGACAATCGGCTTGCCGGTGCGCACGTGCTCGGCACCCAGGCGCTCGATGATTTCCGTCCCCGACGCAACGACGTTGCCGAGCGTGCCGCGACCGATGCGGCGTTCGAATTCGGCGATGAGATCGGCTGGAAATCCCTCGGGAAACGTTGGAAACGGACGGTCGAGGACGACCCCCATCATCTCCCAGTGTCCGGTCACGGAATCCTTCCCGGCCGACGCTTCCGCCATCCGGCCATAGGCACCGAGCGCAGGAAGTCGGGCGTTCCTTTCAGGGGAGCCGCCGGGAGCCGTTCGTAGGGCACCCCTTTCAGGGGTGCCAGCCGGCGCGGCACCGATCCGGCTCACTCGATCGAGACCGAGGGCACGCAGCCACGGCAGCTCGAGCGGCACCTGCCGCGCGATGTTCCCGAGCGTGTCGCTTCCCTGATCCCCGTACGCAGCGGCGTCGGGCAGCGCGCCGCAGCCGACGCTGTCGAGCACGATCAGGATGACGCGGGAAAAGGGACGATGCAGGGTCAGGAATTCGGCGAGAAATAGTTCGCGACCGCGCGCGGGGTTTCGATCGTCGCAATCGCGTGCTTGAACACGAGCTGATCCTGGCCGCCGACTTCGACGACGACGGCGAACTTGTCGAAGTTCTTGATGCGCGCGTCGAGGTGCCGGCCGTCCATGAGATGAATCTTGACCGGGAGGCGATCGCGCCGGGCGAAATTCAGAAAGACATCCTGAATCGTGGACTGAGCCGATGCCGATGCTCGGGGTTCAGTGACCTGGGCCATCAGGGACCGGCTCCTCGACCGGATAGATGCCACGCGCGGCGAGCGCTTCGACGACGCGCTCGAACGTGGCCGGCAGTTCGCCAGGACCGTCGAACCAGATAAGCGTAGGCTCTTTGCGGAACCAGATCAACTGCCGGCGCGCGTAGCGACGGTTCTCCTGAACGATCAACTGCCGCGTCTCCGCCTCGCCGCGGACGCCGCCAAGCATCTCCATCACCTGCCGGTAGACGAGGCCACCGAAGGGGCGCGCGTCTGCCGGCACGCCGCGATCGAGGAGACCGCGTACCTCGGTCACGATGCCCCGCGCGAACTGTTCGTCGACACGCCTGGTCACCCGCTCCGCGGTGAGTGCCGGCGGCAGTCGCAGTGCCAGGCTGATCACCTCGCAGTCGGCAATCAACGACCGCGTCTCGCCGAAATGCGTCGTCAGCGCACGGCCGGTCGTGTAGTAGACCTCCAGCGCCCGCACCAGGCGCTTCCGGTCGCGCGGCATGATGCGCACGGCTGATTCCGGATCGACGTGCCGAAGGATGCGATGCAGGCGCTCCGGCCCCTTTCTCGCCGCTACCCGGTCGAGGCGGGCACGCAGGGCGTCATCCGCGCCCGGGCCGGGGAACAGGCCTCGCGTGAGGGCGCGGTAATAGAACCCGGTTCCCCCGGCCAGAATCGGAAGACGTCGCCGGCCGTGGATCCCGCGAATCACCCTCTCGGCGTCGTGCGCGAACTGTGCCGCCGTGTACACCTCGGTGGGATCGGCGATGTCGATCAGGTGATGAGGGATGCCCCGGCGCTGCTCCTGCGACAGCTTATCGGTGCCGATGTCGAAACCGCGGTATACCGCAGTCGAGTCGCAGTTGATGATCTCGCCCCGATAGCCTTCGGCGAGCGCCAGGCTGAGGGCGCTCTTGCCGGAGGCGGTAGGGCCCAGAACGGCCAGAACGAGTGGGCGCACCTCAGAATCTAATCACGGCGAACGGAGATTCAAGCCGTGGACCGGTAGCCGGTCGTGTAGGTGTGAACCAGACCGCGGCTGCGCCACGAGGCCATCTGGACGGCGCCGAGGAACTTCGCGATCTCCTCGATCTTGAACTCGGCGTACCGCCGCTGCAGCTCGAGAGGCCAGCGCGCGCGCGCGTGCCACGCCCTTCCATACCCCTCGCGAACAGCACGCGCGAGGGCGTCATCCGACCCGATGTCCGCGTGCCAGAGCCTCATCGATCGCTCGAGCAATTCGAGCGCCCGGTCGCTGCCGGGATCATCGCCGAGCGACGCTTCGACGTCCCGAAAGAGCACACGCCAGGCGGCCGAGGGCCAGTCGTGGAAGTACGGCTCGCCCCATTTCGTCCACGCCTCGTCGCTGAAATAGCCGCGCATCGACTCGAGTGCGTCCTGCATTTCCACGACGGCGGCAAGGCGATCGAGCAACGACTCGCCCCCCTTCTCTTCCCGCGCCGCGGCCTGCTGCAGGATGCGCAGCGCTTCCTCGATGTCCCTTCGCGACTGTTCAAGCCGCGCACGCTGGGCCCGCAATGCCTCGGGCAGATCCGACGCTGATCCCGTCAGCAGATCGCCGATCCGTTGCAGCGACATACCGACGGCTCGCAGGGCAAGGATGTGCCGAACGCGCCGCCGGTCCGCAGCGGCATAGATCCGGTGCCCGGAGTCGCTGCGCTTCGGCGTGAGCAGCCCGAGCCGGTCGTAGTGCTGAAGCGCGCGGACGGTCACGCCGGTCAATGCCGCAAATTCGCCGACCCGGTATGGCATAACGCCTTCAGTGTGGATCCTGCCCCTGCGTCAGGATCAACTTTCGCTATATCACCCTGAAAAAGACATACACGGTCAACGCGAGAAGCAGGAGGATCAGCCCGAGCTGCTGCGTTCGCGTGGGCACCGGCTAATTCGGACCGAACTCGTTGTAATAGAAAGTGAATTCGACGGGATCGATCGCCGGGAACGGAAATTCCGGCGGCAGCGGCTCAACAGGGCTCGAACTGTTGATCGCGTTGTACGCCGCACGGTTGAACGCCGGGTTGTGGGACGGCTTCACGACGCGCAGGTTGGTGATACGACCATCCCGGTGGATGACGAACTCGAGAACCACGTGCCCGCGATCGATCATCGCGGCGTTCGGAATGATCCAGTTCCGCTCGACTTGTGCGAGAAATCTCCGGCTCCAGGGCCCGAAGTCGACGCCTGCGGTATCGAACTGGAGCGAGGAACCCGGATCGTTCAATCCGCCCTGCGGGTTATTGAACGTCTGATTGCGAACGTATTGATCGAGGTTGCGCAACGCATCGCCCAGTCGCCCGGAGGGCAACGGACGCGACGTCTCGATAGATCGTCGCAGGCCGGTATTGGCGGGCGGCAACGCCCTCGCGACCTGTTCCTGAGGTTCGGGCTTGGGTGCCTCTGGCTTCGGTGGTTCCGGGGTCGGCGGGGCCTCGACTGAATCCCCCCGTGCGAGCTCCTGTGGCGGGGGCGACACCGTCTTTTCGGGTGTGTTGCCGCGGGAGAACGGCAGAGGGTTCACCGGGTCTTTTGCCCGTTCCAGTGCCTGCGCCTTACGGTTGATATCGGACGGATCGGCGTTCGGCGGCGGCTCCGGCGCTTCGATGTCCGGCACCTCGAGAGGAATGTAAACAAAGCGCCGGTTCTGTTGCCGGTCTCGTAATTGACGCAGCAGTTCCTCCTGCCGCGCCGCGAGCTCGGCAGGGTCGGGCTTGAGGAACTCGAGGAAGGTCCACTTCGGGCCGAACAGGATCAACGCCACGATGAGTGCGTGGAAGCTGGTCGACAACACGACGCCTCCGCGCTTGGAGATCGCACTGCCAACGACGAGCTCTTCCTGGTGCCGATCGTCGAAATCGAAATGAATCAATGGTCGCGGGCTGAAATTATAACATCCGATGATTCAAGGACTTACCGAAAGGCCGACGTAAACGTCGGCCTCTACCACCCAACCACCAACCACCAACTACCGTTTCACCGCCGTATAAAGGTAGACGATGCCGAAGGTCAGGGGGACGGCTCGGACGTCGGCAAAACCGGCTTGCCGCAGAATCGTCACGAACTCGGCCGGCGGCGGGAAACTGCCCACCGACGCGGGCAGGTACGAATACGCCCCGCCGTGGCCCGAGATTCGCCGGCCGATGAAGGGCAGCACCCGGTTGAAGTACCACTCGTAGAGGGACCGGACGCCCGGCACACGAGGCATGCCGAACTCGAGGATGGCCAGCCGGCCACCCCGCCTGAGTACACGTGCCATCTCCGCGCACCCGAGCTCGGGTTTCTGCACATTTCTGATGCCGAAGCCGATCGTGACCGCGTCGGCCGACGCATCGGCAATTGGCAGGCGCAAGGCATCGCCGCGCAGGAGAGCAATGCGGCGGTCCTCCCCCGCCCGGCGGACCTTCTGCAGCCCCAGACCGAGCATTGCACCGGCAAAGTCGACGCCGACGATGCGCGCCGCACCGTGTGCCGCCAGCGCAATGTCGGCCGTGCCGGTGCAGACGTCGATCAGCGTCTCGCGCCCGCTCAACTGCAGCGTCTGAATGGCGCGGCTCCGCCAGCGCCGATCGATGCCGGCACTGAGCAGGTGATTCAGCAGGTCGTATCGCGGGGCGATCGCGTCGAACATCCCCGCGATGCGCTGAGGAGTCTTGTCGGGAGGCGCGTCAGTCAACGTAGAGCGCGAGCGCGGTCGCGGCGAAGTAGACGATGCCGACGTAGCCGTTCAGGTCGAAGGCCTTTTTCACCTGCGACAGGTCATCGGCGCTGACGAGCGACTGCTCGTAGACCAGAAGCGCCGCCACCACGGCCACGCCACCCAGGTACAGCGTCGGCAAATCCGCCACTGCCCAGAGCGCGGCCATCGCCAGCACGGTCGCCACGTGCATCGCCCGCGACAGGACGATCGCCCGCGCCACACCGAACCTGACCGGGATCGACCGGAGGCCGTGCCCACGATCGAACTCGACGTCCTGACACGCATACAGGATGTCGAAACCGCCGACCCACAACCCGATGGCCAGGCCGAGCAGCCAGGGCTCGGCGCCGCCCCGGCCGCCGGCCGCAATCCATCCGCCGACGGGCGCCACGGCCATCGCCAGACCGAGAAACAGCTGCGTGTAGGTCGTGAACCGCTTGGCCAGCGAGTACCAGAAGACGATCGCCAGCGCCACCGGCGACAGCGCCAGGCACAGCGTGTTCAGGCGCGACGCCCCGGCAATGAACGCGACCGACGAAACGAGGACGAAGACCGTCGCCTCGCGCTGACTCATTCTTCCGCGCGGCAGCTCGCGCATGGCCGTGCGCGGGTTGACCGCGTCGAACCGCGCGTCCACCAGACGGTTGAAGCCCATCGCCGCCGAGCGCGCCGCCACCATGCAGACGACAATCCAGCCGACCTGCGCCCACGAGAACGGCTGCGCGCGCCACGCCAGCAGCGCTCCAGTCAACGCGAACGGCAGCGCGAAAACGGAGTGGCTGAAGCGTACGAATGAGAAGTAGGTTGCTAGCTTGGACATAAGGAGATAGGAGGAAGGAGGAAGGAGATAGGAGGAAGACAGGAGCCGGCCACTACGACTCGAGCCATCGTATCTCTCCGGGTTCCACCCCGCTCACCAAGTATTCTTCCACATCGGCCGCGCCGTCAGGGACGCGCACCGCAATCAGCGCCGCGCGCTTGCCGGTTTCGATGCTCCCGAATTCCGCGTCGAAACCGAGCGCACGCGCCCCGGCCAGCGTGGCGCTTTCCAGCAGGCGGCGGGCAGGCACTCGAGGGGCAATCCGCCGCGCCTCCTGCAGCTCCGAAAACAGATTCAGATCGGCAACGCTTGCCAGGCTGTCGGTGCCGAATGCGACGTTCACGTCCATCGCGTAGAACGCCTCGAGCGGCGGCGATCCCACCCCGACGTGGACGTTGCTCCGCGGGCACGACGCCACCGTGGCGCCGAGCGCGGCCAGGCGCGACAAATCGTCGCCGTCGAACTGCACGCCGTGCACGACGAGCGAACAGCGATCCAGAAATCCGAGATCGGACAGATAGGCCACCGGCGAAACCGCGGGCGGCTCCCATTCCGGCGCCCACACACCCAGCTCTTCGAGGAGCATCCTGAAACCGCCGGTTCCGTGGCGCAGGAATTCGACTTCGTCGGCAGACTCGCCCAGGTGCACGGTCGTCACCGGCGCCGGCTGCGCATCGACAGCCGCCCGTATCGCCCTGAACATTTCCGGAGACACCGAGTACGGCGCGTGCGCCGCGAGCCTCACCCGAACGTCCTGCCCGGCCGTGCCGGACGCGGCCGCGGCGGCCGATGCGTCGCGCACGCGTGCGGCCGGGTCGGCGACGTTGAAGCCGAGCAGCTCGTGGAATACCTGCGCCGCCATTCCGGCTTCACGCAGGAGCGGCACGGTGACGAGCGTGTTGCTGACGTCGCCCACCAGCCCGGTGCCGCTCGCGCGGGCAGCGGCGATCGCATTCCGGGCTGCCGCCACGATTTCCGGAGCCGACGGGTCCGGATAGCGGCGCCGCAGCGCCATCAGCGTCCGCACCCACTCGATGAAGCTGGTGCCCGGCGGCACCCGCCCCTGCAGGTACGACAGCTCGAGATGGGTATGAACGTTCACCAGCGCGGGCAGGATTGCCGCGCGCCCGAGATTCACAGCCTCCGGCGCGTCACCCGATCCGACACCAGTGATGCGGTTGCCGTCGATGCTGACCCAACCCGGGTGAACCGGCTCGTCGCTGATTGGCAGGACCCAATCGGCGCGGTAAGTGGGCAAGGTGATCTACTGGGTGTCCGCCGTCGCCTGCGCGGATGAACGCTGTGCCTTTCCCTGGCGGCTGCGCGCAGGGTAGTTCTTCAGCTCGTCGGGAACCGAGGCGTCGCCCTCGGCGCGGGCGGTCGCGAGCGACAGCATTCGCGGAATGTCGCGCTCGCGGAAGATCGGATCGCCGAGGATCTCGTAGTGCATGTTGCGGCGCTTCGGAACGAACCCCGCGTCCTCGACGTTCGCAACGATTTCGAGTTCATCCATGCAGTAGCTGGCGCCGGCCGCGCGGACGACGTTTTCCTCGATCATGACACTGCCCATGTCGTTGGCGCCGAACGCCAGACTGAGCTGACCCACCTTGCCGCCCTGCGTCACCCAGGACGCCTGCAGGTTGTCGAAGTTGTCCAGGATGATCCGCGACAGCGCCAGTGTCCGGAGGTAATCGACGCCGGTCGCCTCGTACCCGCCGTGCTCCGTGTGTTCCGGCTGGTAGCTCCAGGTGATGAACGCCGTGAACCCGCCCGTGTCGTCCTGCAGGTCGCGCAGACGCATCATGTGCTCGATGCGTTCTTCGTCCGTTTCCACGGTCCCGTACATCATCGTTGCCGTCGTACGCAGGCCGGCGCGATGCGCCTGGCCCATGATGCCGAGCCACTCGTCGGCCGACGCCTTGGTGTAGCAGTTCAGCAGCCGGCGCACGCGATCGACCAGAATCTCCGCGCCGCCGCCGGGAATGCTGTCGAGCCCGGCCGCGACCAGCCGATCGATGACCGCGGCCGTCGATATCCCGTTGAGCCGCGAGATATGCAGGACTTCAGGCGGCGAGAGCGCATGCAGCTTGAACTCCGGGTAGCGCGCCTTGACCGCGCGGAAGAGATCCTCGTACCACTGAATCGGAAGATCCGGGTTGTGGCCGCCCTGCAGCAGGAGCTGGTTCCCACCGACCGCAATCGTCTCGTCGATCTTGTTGAAGATCTCCTCGAACCCGAGCACGTACCCCTCGCTGTGCCCGACCTCGCGATAGAACGCGCAGAAGTTGCAGCGCGCGACGCAGATGTTCGTGTAGTTGACGTTGCGGTCGATGATGTAGGTGACGATCCGCTCCGGATGCTTGCGCGCACGAATGCCGTCGGCCAGCGAGCCGAGCAGGTGCGTTGGGGCACGGCGATACAGCTCCAACGCTTCGGCCGCGTCCACGCGGCCGCCATCACTCACCTTCGTGGCGATTTGCTCGATCATTGGTTCCTGCCGGGTCCGCGGCGATCGCCTGTTCCCGCCGCGGCACCCGGCCCACAACTTTCTGTTACCTGCAACTCATTGTGGGGCGGTTTCCGCCGGAGGTTGAATCCAGCGGAGGCGGACCCGCCACGAAAATCAGAAAAACTCCAACTGTCTTCTTCGAGCTGCCAAGCCGAGATCCGCGGCATAATCCAGAAACTGCTGCAGCCCCCTGCCTTCGTCCGGACCGAGACCGTATTTCACATTATCCCGTAAATAGGCCGCGGCCCGAGCCGTGCGGCGCGCATCGCCGCGGCTGTATTCGGCCGCAATCGCGTCAACCGACTGCACGCCAACCCGCTGCGCGTCCTGCAGCGCCTCGACGTCTGCGCCGGTGATCGCATCGGCACGGCCGGTCCAGGCGGCATACACAAACGGCAAACCGGTCATCGCCGTCCATTCCTCACCGAGGTCCACCTTGCGCAGCCCCAGTCCTCGATGGTCGGCCTCGAACGCCGGATCGCCTATCAGCAGACCGGCATCCGCCACAGCGACCATCGCGGCCAGGTGCGGGCCGTGGGCAACGAACTCCGGCGAGATGCCGAAGCGATGGCGGCAGAGCACGCGGATCAACGTGACAGAGGTTCGCGAACTCGTGTCGAGCGCGATCGACGTGATCCGCTCGACCGGGACACGCGTATAGAGCGCCACCGACGCAATCGGACCTCGCGAGCCGATGCCGACTCCGGGGACGAACCGGTAGTCGGGATCCTGCAGGTAGTCGATTGAAGGGACCAGACCGAGATCGATCTGACCCGCATGGAGCAGGGAGGAACAGACCGACGGCAGATCGTAGCGAATGTCCCACCGGCCCGAATCAGCATCGAGCGCCCAGGTCAGCGGCCGCGCGTTCAGGTACCCGACGGCGCCGATCCGAATCGGCGACCTCACGAGAAGCGGCCGTCGCGCTCGACGGGCTCGAACCCGGCCGCCTCGATGTTGCGGCGAATCTCCTCGAGCGGCGCCCGCCGACGTCCCTCCGGCGCTTCGTCGGACGGCGACACACCGTAGATGTCGTCCGCGCCGAACGTCAACGCCACCTGAGCGAGCTTGGGACCGTATCGCTGCCAGTCCACCTGGATCGACGGGATGTTGGGCGCCGCGAGCCGCGCAATCGCGACCATCTTCACATCGTCGTATCCCGTCGTCGGCCGGTAAGCCGCCAGTTTCGACGGCAGTGGATCGAGTGCCTGAATGCAGCCGAACTCCTCCTGCAGCTCGGCCGCGCGCAGCAGCAGATCGGTTCGTTCGGCCGCTGGTGAGTTGGCGATCGAGAGGCGGACCTGCGTGAAGCCACGGCCCGAGAGCGCCTTGAGTGCCGTGCGCGGATCGCCGATCTTGTCGAGCGGCAATTCGGCGATCGCGTCGAGCCCGGCATCGTGGAGTTTCTTCAGCACGCCCTGACCGTCGGCTTCACGCCAGCGCTCGGCGTCGGCCCATGTGAATGCCGACACCGTACGCAGACCGGCAACGCTGCGCGCCGCCTGCACGGCACCGACCGCTTCGTCCAGGGTTTGCGGCGAACCGGTGAGTCGCAACTCGCGCGCCGCCGGAGGAACGACGTCGGCGATCGACTGATCGAACGCGCAGACGGCCACGCGCAGAAAGGTGACGCGGCTGCCATGGAGCCCCTTGCGCAGCGCATCCGCCAGCATCCCGAGCGGCAGGATATCCGGCGTGTGGGCGAGCTCCCGAACCTCGTCCGGCGACAGGCGCTCGCCTGCGGCGACCCGTTCGAGATGGGCATCGAAGACTGTGGAAGGCATCAGGTCTCGTAATTCAAAATGCAAAATTCAAAATGCAAACCTGCAGGTGCTCTTTTGCATCTTGCATTTTGCATCTTGCATTAAACGACTTCACAGCGCAGCCTCCATCTCCTCCGCGATCCTCGTCGCCAACGCCAGAGCGGCGCGGCCGGCGTGCGCGGTTACCTTGGGGGCGCCCCCGCTCTGCGCCGCCTCGACGAAGTCGGCCAGCTCGAGGCGAAGCGGCTCGTCCTTCGTGACGTCCAGTTTCCCGCCCCTGATGCTCGGGCGCCCCGCGCCTTCGGGCGCTACCGTCCGGTAGACCTCCACTTCCTGCGCCATGAAGTCGATCGAGGTGTACGCATCGTGCTGGAAGAAACGCGCCTTGCGTACGCGCTCCCGGCTGATCCGGCTGGCCGTCAGATTGGCGATGCATCCCGACGCGAACCGCAGCCGGGCGTTCGCAATGTCCGTCCGCGGCGACAGGACGTGCACCCCCACGGCTTCAATCGAGACAACGTCGGAGCGGACGGAGGCGAGCAGGAGATCGAGGTCGTGAATCATCAGGTCGAAGATGACGTCGATATCGAGGCTCCGCTCGGGAAACACGCCCAGGCGGTGGACCTCGATGAATCGTGGATTCGACAGGCCGGGCAGCGCCGCCGTCACCGCGGGGTTGAAGCGCTCGGTATGTCCCGCGGCCAGCACGCTGCCCCGCCGCGCGGCGGCATCGATTAACCGATCGGCTTCGATCAACGACGCGGCAAGCGGCTTTTCGACGAGCACCGCGCTTCCCTGCTCGATGAACGGCAGCGCCACGTCGACGTGCGACTCGGTGGGCACAGCGACCGTGACCGCGTCCACGAGCGACCGCACGTCGGCGGCGTCGCGGAAGGCGCGCGTCCCGTACCTGGCGGCAATCTCCTCGGCGCGTCCGGGCTTCGTGTCGACCACGCCGACGAGGTCGACGTGCTCCATCGCGGCTAGCAGGCGCGCGTGATGCTCGCCGAGGTGGCCCACGCCGATGACGGCAACGCGCAGGGCATTTGCGGGGCCGGACGTCAATTCCTCTCCCTGCCGACGATGGTGATGCCGGCTTCGTTGGCGGACGCCAGCATGTCGGCACGTTCGAACATCAGCGTCCTGCCGGCGTCAACGGAGAGCGCCGTGGCGCCGGCGACACGCATCGCCTGAACGGTCGCGAGGCCGACGACCGGCACGTCGAACCGCATGTCCTGATTGGGCTTGGCGACCTTGATGATCCGCACGCCGGCCCCGGCAAGGAAACCGGCCCGGCCAATCACTTCATCCGTTCCTTCCATCGCCTCCACGGCAACGACGGCCTTGTGCTTGACGGCAATGGTCTGGCCGATGTCGAGCCCGGCGACGGCGTCCGCCATGCGATAGCCGAACTCGAAGTCCGCGCGTTCCTGCTCGTTGGGAGCCCTGTCCGTCATCACACCGGCCGGGGCCAGCATCGGCTGCAGCAGCGACGTGGAGTCGATCAGCTCGATCCCGTTGTCGCGCAGGACGCCGGCGACCGCCCCAATCAGGCCGTCGGTGTTGCGAAATGCCAGCCGGGCAAGAACACCGAGGAAGGTGGCGTCCGGGCGAATCCCTCCCGCAAAGATTTTCGTGTGCTTCACCTGCCCGGCCATCACCGCATGCGAGACGCCGGCTTCGGTGAGCAGCCGGATGCACGCGCCAAGCTCGCCGATCGAGATCCAGTGGATGGCGGCGCCGGCCTTCGCCGCGGCATCGTCGAGGTCCTTGAACGCCTCTTCCTTCGTGGCGATCACGGTGACGTGGTGGCCCAGGGCATGGGCGGCCTCGAGCACGAGGAACGGAAAGCGGCCGTTGCCGGCGATGAGCCCGAGCTTCATTCGTCGGCGACGAGCTCCTCGGTGCGGCGCGCGGGACGGCGCAGGATGACGCCGCGCCGTGAGCTGCGGATGAAGTCGATCAGATAGCGGACGTCCGGAGAGGAGAGCGACGGATCCTGCTCGATGCGCGCCAGCGCGCGCGTGGTGTTCAGCTTCGACTGAATCAGATAGCGATAGGCCTGCTTCAGCTGCGAGATCGTGTCGGGGGTAAAGCCGCGCCGCGACAGGCCGATCGTGTTGACGCCGAAGATCCGCGCCGGACGGCTGCCGATGGTGCGCGCGAACGGCAGCGCATCCTTGGTGACCACCGAATACCCGCCGATGAAGCCGTATCTGCCGACGCGGCAGAACTGATGGACCGCCGAGCCGGCGCTGATATTCGCGTAGTCCTCGACGTCCACGTGGCCGCCGAGGGTCGCGTGCGGGCCGAAGATCGTGTCGTTGCCCACGTGGCAGTCGTGCGCGACGTGCACATAGGCCATGAACAGATTGTGATCGCCGATCGTCGTTTCGCCGCCCCCGCCCATCGTTCCGCGGTTGATGGTGACGAATTCGCGGAAGATGTTTTCCCTGCCGATGATCAGGCGGGTGCGCTCGCCGCGGTACTTGAGGTCCTGCGGCGCCAGGCCAATCGACGCCATCGGAAAGATCTGCGTGCCGTCGCCGATCTCCGTCCAGCCGTCGATCACCACCGAGGCACCGATCCGGCAGTTCCGGCCGATGCGGACGTCCGGGCCGATGACGGCGTGGGGACCGATCGACGTCCCTTCGCCGATCTGCGCAGCCGCGTCGACCCGTGCGGAGGGATCGATGAACGCTGGCCCGGGCTCGATTGCCAGGAGCAGCTCCGCTTCGGCAACGATCTGGTCGTCCACGTATGCAGCCGCCTGCGCCTTGGCAAGGCGCGATCGCACGGGTCCCAGCCTCACCTCGAGCCGAAGGCGATCCCCCGGCACGACCTGGCGCCTGAACTTCGCATTGTCCACGCCGCGGAGCGCGGCGCGCGCATTCGGCGGCGCTCCCTCGCGCCCGAGGACGAGCGCGCCGGCGGCCTGCGTGAGCGCCTCGATCATCAGGACGGCTGGAAGAATCGGTGTTCCGGGGAAGTGCCCCTGGAAGAACTCCTCGCTGACCGTGATGTTCTTGCAGGCGACGAGACGGCCGCCCGGCTCGTACTCCGTGACGGCGTCGACAAGGATGAAGGGATACCGGTAAGCGACGCGGGACAGAACCGAGGGGAGGTGCAGCGACACCTCCACCCTACTTCTGCGTCGGAGCCGGTGGCTTCTGTGTCGCGGGCGCCGCGGCCGCGGGAGCCGCCGCCGGCTTCGCCGTTGCCCCGGAATCGAGCGCCTTCACCACGTCGGCGGTGAGGTCCATGCTCGGATCGGCCCAGACCAAACCGCTCTGCGCCGCGTCGAACACGAAGTGCACTTGCTTCTCCCTGGCCACCTGATCGAGGGCCGGCAGCACGAGTTTCTCGAACTCCCCCTGCAGGTTCTGCGTCAGCACCTGGAGCTCCTGCTGCGCGTCCTCCTGGGCCCGCTGAAGGTCGCGCTGCTGCCTTTCAATGTCCGACTGCAGCTGCGCGCGCGCCGTTTCGTTCAGCACGGTCGCGCCCTTCTCCAGCTTCTCCTGGTTGCTCTGCATCGCCTTCTGCTTGTCCTGCAGTTCCTTGACGCGCTGATCCTGCAGCGCCTTGACCTTCGCATTGAAGGCTTTGCCCTGCACGGACTCCGTGGCGACGACCTGCAGATTCACGTACGCGTACTTCAGCCCCGTCTGAAACGGGACGCGCGGCGGCGCCGGCGGCTGGGCGGCGGGAGCGGGCGGCGCGGGCTTCGCCGTCGGCTGGGCGGCCCCGGCGGGGGCAGGCGCCTGCGCATAACTGGGAGCGGCGGACAGCGCGAGGCTGAGCGCCAGAGCGACAGCAAACACTCTCATTCCGATGAGTCCTTTCGAAAGCCCGCCAATTTTATCAAGTAAGATTGGATTTCCGATGTTCCGATTGATATCTGCTTCCGCCCTTGTCTTCGTGTGCAGCCTGGCCGCCGGATGCGGCGACGACCCGGCGCCAACCACCCCCGAGCCCCCGGTGCAAATCAACGAGACGTTCCAGGGCACGATTAACTTGTTCGGCGCCGACATGCATGTCTTCACGACCGAGCAGACCGGTCAGGCTACCGCCACCATCAACGCCCTGACCCCGGACAGCGCCGCGCGCGTCACCTTCATGTTCGGCACGTGGAACGGCAATTACTGCACGATCACCTTCGTCACCGACGACGCCACCACCAACACCCAGTTCATCGGCACCGCCTCCGGCCCGGGAGCCTTCTGCGTGCGAATCTCCGATATCGGGAAACTCACCGAGCCGACGACCTACTCAATAACCGTGAGTCACTTCTAGGGTCGCGACCGCTCCCGGATGCCGCTCCAAGAGGCACAGCCTAGAATGTCGTGCCGACCGCAAATCTGAAGACCGTCGACTTCTGCGGCCGCAGGTTGTTGTCGAGCACGTTGCCGCGCTGCGGGTTCCACGCGTAGATCAGACGGAACGGCACGTTCAGCACCGGCATGAAGAAGCGCAGCTCGATGCCGGTCGAGGTCTTGAACGCGCTCGTCCTGCCGATCACTTTCTCCGTGATGGACGAAAATCCTGGAGGCGTCAGCGACGATATCGCCAGAGAATCGCTGAGCAGCGGTTCGAAGCGCTCCAGCTCGATCAGGTCCTCCTGCCACGCGAACGACTCGCCGACATCGCGCACCTGACCCGCGTCGTAGAACAGCACCACGCGCACCTGGCTCGCGATCGAGATCAGATACTCCGCGTTGAACAACAGACTCTTGTTGCCGCCCAGCACCGCGAGTGAATCCTGCACCGTCGGCCCGACGGCACGGAGGTCCAGCCCGCGAATGCTGTATTCGCCGCCGAGCGTGAGCCGCTCGAACACCGGCAGCGTCTTGTCGCACGTGCGCGGCTGTCTCCCTTCGGCGGCGGCGTTCACGATGTCGTCGGCACACGGTTGCGTGCCCACGGGCCGGATGTACTCGGCCTGGGCCCGGAAGCCGACCGACGTCCGCGGCATGATGCGCTTGAAGAGAATGAACTCGCCCCTCGGCTTGATGTACGTGGTGTTGCCGCCCAGCAGCGCCAAATCGACCGTCCCGGTCAGCTTCTTTCCCTGGTTCGGGAAGATCGGGTTGTCGACGGTGTTGTGGACGAAGCTCGGAACCACCTTGCTGATCGTCCGGCTGCCCCCCTGCCCGATCAGCAATGAATCCTGGAGGAATGGATTGCGGCCGAGGATCTGGCGCTGCGTTTCGGTCAGGTTGCTCAGATCGCCGGAATCGATAGTCCCGCAGCCGCCGGTGCGGAAAAAACACGACTGATCGAGCAGTGCCTCGTTCAGGTTGCTGATTTTCACCGACTCGTAGGAGTAGTTGAAGAACAGGCGGCTGAAGTTCGCGACCGGGAACCCGAAGATCAGGTTTCCACCCGCTGACTTCTGCGTGTAGTAGCCGATGAAGTCGAGCGACCGTCTGAAGACGTCGAAGCCGCCGGTGATGTTCCGGTCGAACAGGTACGGGTTGGTGAACGCCAGCTGGTAGTTCTGCGACCGATCGCCGGCGGTCATATTGACCGTCAGGCTCTCGCCGCGGCCGAGGAAGTTCGAGGTCTGGAACGACAGCTGACCGAAGACCCCCTCGTATTGCGACACGCCGGCGCCGAACGTGAGCTGGTTGCGGTTCTGCTCCGCCAGCTTCATCGTCACGTCAACGGTATTCGCCGGCGTGGTGTTCTTGGTGATCGTCGTGTCGCGCTCGTCGCCGTGAATCTCGGTGAAGTAGCCCAGCTGATTGAGCCGGCGCACGCTGAACTTCAGCGCCTCACTGTCGAATTCGCGGCCCTCGAACAGCCGCATCTCGCGGCGGATCACCTTGTCGCGCGTGGTGGTGTTGCCGGTGAACGTGATGCGGTTGACGAAAAACTGCGGCCCCTCCTGGAACAGGACATTCACGTTCACGACGGGATCGACCGTCTTGACGCCGGCCTTCGGCTCCTCGGGCGGCGCCAGCAGCAGCGGCGGCACCAGCGAGGCCAACTGCTGCTCGACCGGATCCGGTTCGTCGCTGTACTTGAACATCGGGGCCGGGGTCCACTCCATGTATCCCAGCTGTCCGTACACCTGCTGCGTCGAGCGGAACCCGTCGTACAGCTTCTTGCGGCTATACCAATCGCCGGTCTCCAGCTTGTAGAGCCCGCGGACGAAATCGGGCCGGATGGTCTTGTTGCCGTCGAACGTCAGCTCGCCCATCCGGTAGCGCGGGCCCTCGGTGATCGGGATCCGCACTTCGACGTGGCGCTCGCGGCCATCCTTGCTCTCCCGCAGCACCCGCAATTCCGGCTGACCGACACGCGCCCGTGCGTAGCCGCGACTCTGGTAGTAGTCGACCATGCGCGCGGCGTCCTCTTCGAAGAGCGTCTCCTTCCACGTGCCGCCGCCCTTGAGGAAGCCGAGGGTGATGAAGCTGCCCTTCGGCTTGTTCTCCTTGATCTGCTTCTTCAGCGTGCCGTCGCCGACGGCCGTGTTGCCGATGAACTCGATCCGGTCGATCTTGTCCTTCGGCCCCTCGTCGACGATGAAGGTGACGTTCACCAGCTTGGGACCGCCCGCCACGGGCGACAGCCGGTGCGAGATCCGAGAATTGGCGAATCCCTTTTCCGTCATCATGTCGTCGAGCACCGTCTCGACGCGGCGAATCATGGCCTGATCGACGAAGGCGTCGAGGCGGACCTGAATGTTCTTTTCGCGCAGCTTCTCGTCGATGTCGGTGCGCTTGATGAGATTGATCGGTTCGCCCTTGGCGTCGCGGTAGTCGACGATCTTCACGCGCTCCCGCTCTTCGCCGATGTAGCTGACGATGATGCCGACGGCACCGTTCGGGAACGTGAATTCGCTCCGTTCGATCCGCAGATCCTCGAGGAACGTGGTTTCCAGAATCAGCGCCTTGAAATCCGCTATCGCGACTTCCTCCGCCGCGTCGTTCCACGGACTCCACACGCCGTCTCGCGGACGGCTGATCAGGTCGTCGAACTTTACGTAAAAGAGATAGGACTCGGGGTCGATGCTCGTCAGGCCGTTCGGCGCCTCAGGGGTTGCCTGCGACGGGAAGCAGAGTTCCCACGTCCAGATGAAGGTCGTGTTTGGCGGCGGTGTCACCGACGGCGCCAAGAGCGGGCTGCCACACGCACTGCGGGTGACCGCGTCCGGAGGCAGCGGTCGCTGGTTGAGCGGCGTGTCCGCCGGAGGCTGAGCGACGGAAGGCGCAGGGGGCTGCGCGAACACAGGAGCGCCGACGCCGGCCGAAACCGCCAGCATCAGCAGCGTGAGAAACGTTTTACCCATTCGTCCTGATGATTTTCTAACCGGGCCGGCCCCGCCGACGCTTCATGCGAGGCCGGAGCCAAACACCCAAGTTTACTGGATTTATGACGAACAAGACGGCCGGGCGGTCGGCAGGGACTCTGTGGGCCGGGTTCCGCACCGGATTGGATCCACCGGTGCGGACCCGGCAATCCGTCAGGCGAGCCGCCGGCCGCCGGTCAGGACGCCCGCCGGCCGATACGCCAGCTGGCCACCTTCGAGGTACACCTCGATTTCGCCGTCGCGCAGATTTCCGCGGATCAGCTCCTCGGACAATGGGTCCTCGACGTGCCGCTGAATCGCGCGCCGCAGCGGCCGGGCGCCGTAGGACCGATCCTTCAGCGTGTTGTCGATGATCCAGTCGATCACCTCAGCGGACACATGAATCTTCATCCGCCGGTCCACCAGGTTGGCGTTGAGCTGGTCGACCAGCAGGGCGGTAATCCGCCGCAGGTCGTCGTCGGTCAGCGCCTCGAAGACGATGATCTCGTCGATGCGGTTGATGAACTCGGGGTTGAACGTCCGCTTCACTTCGCCGAGCACCATCTCGTTGACGCTCTTGTCGATCGTGCCGGTATCGCTGGACTGGAAGCCGAGCGAGGCTTTCTTCTGGATGAAGCGGGCGCCGATGTTCGACGTCATGATGATGATCGCGTTCTTGAAATTGACGCGATTCCCGAGCCC
>JBOGIQ010000020.1:0-33748 GCA_050742535.1 Vicinamibacterales bacterium
ACGCGCGGCCACACGAGCTCGTCCGGCTCGAATGCGGCGGTCGGACAGACGTCCGGCTCGGGTTCGAAGCGGATGCGCATCGCGGCGAACATCTTCCGCACCGTACGCACCAGCGTGGGATTCAGATGCTCCTGGCTGAGGCCGTTGAAGCAGGTGTAGCACTCCACGCATTCGTCGCGGTCGATGGTCGCGCGCTTCAGAACGGGATCGATATAGATCGCCCCCATCGGGCACACATAAGTGCAGTTGCCGCAGGCGACGCATTTCTTCGGATTGATCTGCATGGGGCGGGGCCTATCATACCCACACAATGGACCTGAATACCCTGCTCACCGATGCACTCAGGAACCTTCTGACGGAGCTGGCTGTCGGTCCGCCCGGGAAGTCCGCCTACGTGCTGAACCCCGGGGACCGCGGGCTGCTCGAGTCGCTGAGCGCGCTGTCCGCGGCTCAGGCGAGCGCGCGGCCGCAGGGCCGCTCGTCAATTGCCTCGCACGTCCATCACCTCCACTACGGCTTCACGCTGGCGAACCGCCGGGCGCGTGGAGAAGATCCGTACACCGATGCCAACTGGAGCCAGAGCTGGCGGCAGCAGGAGGTGGACGACGCGGAATGGGCCCGGCTGGTGACGGCCCTCGGCGACGAGATCAAGAGGTGGCGCGAAGCGATTTCGCCGCGCGACTGGGACCCTGTGGTGCTGACCGGTACGATTGCCAGCATTGCGCATCTCGCGTATCACCTTGGCGCGATCCGTCAACTGAACGCGGCCACGGCCGGCCCGCGCGAAACACAGTAGTCTGCCCGTATTCCTCGAGTCTCACCGGCGCCCGCTGACCGAGCAGGAGCGGCGAACGCTGCGCGCGAAGATTCATAACCTTCGGGGACGCGGCGCCCGGTCGCGTAGAGGGTGGATTCCGATCGCCCTCGTCATTATCGTCGTGCTGTGGTTGTTGACGGTTCTCGCTTCGGATGCGCCGTGGGTGGTCGTCACGGCGTTCTGGCTGGTAACCGGCGGCGCGATCGCGGTGTGGGTCGGTCGCGACATGCGTAAGCACGCCTCGCAATTCAGCGGCATGGCAACGGGACTGCAATCCGCGCTCGCGGCAAACGCTGCAGACGTGCACGACGTCCGCGCGCGGGCGTTCGTCGAGTTCGAAGAGGAGGAAGACGAGGGCGCCTGTTACGCGTTCGAGATCGAGGGGCCCCGGCTGGTGTTCGTCGGCGGGCAGGAGTTCTACTCCAGCGCACGCTTCCCCAGCCTGGACTTTTCCGTGGTCTATGTTCTCGATGAAGCCGGCCGCCCCGTAGACATGCTGATCGACAAGCGCGGCGCGCGGGCAAAGCCGGCATTCACGATTCCCGCCGTCGAGCACCGGGAACGGCCCGAGCATCTGGAAGTGCGAGCGGGCACGATTGATACGCTTCGGTAACGAAGAGGACGGAGCGAACGGCTTCACCGGAGATACCGAAGCAACGGAGGCGAACGGAGTTTTAACCACGAAGAGGACACAAAGATCTCTTCCCAGGTTGACGTGGTGCGGTGCTCGTAGGTCGTCCAATCCGTCGAGAGCTGGGATTCGATGTCGTTCCACGTGCGCCCTGCGGTCTTCCATCCACCTCAGCCGGTAGTCCTTTCCTGCATCGTTTCCTCCTGTGTTGGACACGCCTGTTCCGCGCGGGAACTGTGCAACCAGAAGACCCGGAGGTTGACGGATGGAACTCCGCTTGCGTCTCGGTTTGCTGTGCTGATGCTGAATAGAAACAGTCCGGGTCCGGTTCCGGACGAACCGATCCGCGATGAGCCCGACGAACCGATCGAGCCGGACCATATTCCGGACACGCCTCCATCGGAGCCGCCACCGGTACCGATCAAGGATCCGCGCCCGGATACTTCACCGCCGGGTCCATTGATCGCGTTTAGTTTTCGGCGGGCCGCTCGATCCTATCGATCACTAACACCTGTACCGGCGCGCGCGACGGTTCGAGCCGCAGACCGAGCTGTTCCTGCAATGCGGTGAACAGCGATGGCCGCGGATCGTCGGGAGAATCGGGATTGAACGTCAGGTCGATGTCCCAGGTGCCCGTCAGACCGGTACGATCGATGACTGGGCGCCTGACCTGAGAGGACAGGAACAGTACGAACCCCGAGATCACGCGGCCGACGCCCTTCGAAAACCCGGGACCATTCTGGCCGCCGCACGGTGATCCGGCGCCCGCAGCGGCGGCCTGGCAGTCGACGGTCGAGCGGCGCAGCTGCGGCCCGGGCTGCCCGTCCCTGCGCGCCATCACGAGTGCGTAGACCTGCATCTCCCGCATGTCGGTGTGAACCGTCAGCCTGAACCGATCCTCCAGGAGCGCGCGCAGCATCGCCATATCGGCGTTGGCGGGCGCTGGCGGCCGGGACGCGTCCGCGCGGGCGGAAACGTCGAACCGCTCGCTCTCGGCCCAGGAAGGCAGGTCGGCAATCGCGAAACGCGGGACGTCGAACGCGACGAGGATCAGGTCGCGCGGCGTCACGTTGACCGCCTCGAACCCGCCTCCCAGCCGCCGCATCGACACCGCTGTGGAGCCGGACTTGTTGGGCCGCACCGATGCCACATCGAACGCAAGGCGGCTGGATTGCTGACCGCTCACCGCTGGCGGAACGACGATCACCGCAGCCCAAACGACTAGCGCGACTAGTCGCATAACGGGTGTGAGACGGCGGCGAACGTCCATTTCTTCCACAGGCCACCCCAGCAATCCAGGCAACCCAGGCCACGCAGGCAACCCAGGCCACGCAGGCAACCCAGGCAACCCAGGCAACCTCTAGGGTCGAGCCTCGATGATGGTGATTTCCGCGACGATCAGCGCATTCGGCGGAATCCTTCCCGGGATGCCCTGGTCGCCGTACGCCAGGTGCGGCGCAATTTCCAGCCGGCGCGTGCCGCCGACGCGCATTCCCTCGACGCCGTAAAAGAGTCCGTTCATCAGAGACCCGCGGTTGATCCGCATCTCGGTGACCAGCGTTTCGCCGTTGTCCTCGAGCCGTCCGACGCCAACCGGCCCGGACGGAATCTCATGCCGTATCGACTCGCCGCGGTGGAGCCACATTCGGAGCCGCACCAGGTAGTTGTGCTGCCGCCTCACCGGATCGCCCGTGCCGGAAATCTCGGCCAGCACGTCCACGCCGGATCGCAGACGCTCGCGCCGCGGATGCCTGTCGAAGAGCGTGATGATGTCGGAGGTGGCTGGCCCCCAGACCATGTCCCTCGGCACGCAGCAGTCGTCGATTCGCGTGCGCAGCCCGGGATCCGCGCCGGCATCGAGCAGTCGCATCACTGCCAGCGCGTTGCCCTCCGCGACGGCCATGTGCAGCGCGGTGTAGTCGTTGATCCCGCGGATGTGCGGATCGGCACCGAACGAAAGCAGCAGCCGGATGATCTCGTCGACGTCCGTGCGCTTCTTCGCGCCCTGAACGGTTCGCGAGCAGCTCAGTGCCGCAATCAGCGGCGGAAACCCATCGTCCACCGGGGCGTTGGGATCGGCGCCGATCTCGAGGAGCGTGCGGATAAACGCGACCGGGCTGTGATAGATGGCGTAGACCAGGCACGAGCCGACGGTGATCGGCATTTGCCCGTTCGGAATGACGGTTGGATCGTCAACCGCCGCTCGCAGCGCCTCCAGGTCGCCGGCGATGAACGCGTCATCGATTCGCCGGAGCTTCCTCGCCTCCGCGCAGCGTTCTTCCTCTGTGGCCATCAGTCTTTGATCCTAGATCCACCCGCGGGACGATGGCGCCGTTGACGCCAGCATTCCCGAGCTCTCTTGTGTTCATTGCCAAGACCCTTCGAGGCGGCGACGGCCGGAAGTAGCCCTCCTCGAAACAGCCGCGCTGGAGGCGAATCC
This sequence comes from Vicinamibacterales bacterium, assembly GCA_050742535.1. Taxonomy (GTDB): domain Bacteria; phylum Acidobacteriota; class Vicinamibacteria; order Vicinamibacterales; family UBA2999; genus Gp6-AA40. Next base: position 3,889 of record JBOGIQ010000020.1, read on the forward strand.
GTTCTTTGCCGATCTGGGTGCCGTACGCCAATGCCTCACAGGACGCGGGGCATTGTGACGGCAATGTTCGTGCAAGGGAATCGAAGACGCATCGAGGCGGTTGATGAGCATGATGAGACACACCAAACGCTTCACAGTTGCCGTCGCGCTGTTGTCGACGGTGCTTTTGTCGCAGGGCCAGGCATCAGCCCAGGACCGCGATTCGCTGCTGAACGGCGCGTTGATTGGAGGCGCCATCGGCGCCGGCATCGGCATCGCGTTCACGCACGCAGTACGCGACTCGGACCTGACGGCCGGTCAGTACGCCTACGGCGGACTCGTCTTTGGCGCCATCGGGGCGGGCGCGGGCCTGGGAGTCGATGCGCTGCTCAATCGATCACCGCGTCCTGCCGTCACACGCTCCGGTCTCTTCATCGCCCCCGCCGTCGGCCGCGTCAACGGCCTGGCGGTGATCTGGCGGTGGGGAACGGAGAAGTACGGAGGGAACGGGCGCACAGGAGGAACGAAGGAACGAAAGCGAACGGAGGACGTCGGCCACCAGATCACTTCGGCTTCGACAACTCCCCTCGCCGGAGCTTTCGATACAGCTCCGGCGCCTCGCGAATGACGTCGAGCGGATCGCCGTCGTCGTCGAGATAACTGTCGTGCCAGGGATGCATATTTATGCTCGCGAGCCGATGAAGAGTCCTGCCTGCACGGCCAGCAGGCCGATCACGACATGCGCCGTCACGTTCCAGAGCGCCGCGGACATCGACTGCGTCCGTGCCAGCGTGATCGTATCGAGTCCGAACGTGGAAAACGTCGTGAACCCGCCAAGGATGCCGACGAACAGAAACTCGCGCCAGTAGAAACGCAGCGCGAGGCGCTCGGACATGATCAGGCCGGCGAGCAGGCCGATGATCAGACAGCCGGCGACGTTCACGATCAGCGTCGCGAACGGAAACCGCGCCAGCGGCCAGCGGCCATGAATCAGAACGTTGACGCCGTGGCGCGCCACGGAACCCAGGGCGCCGCCGACAGCAATCGCAATCCAGACCATCCGTCCTCCAAATCGCAGGTGGGATCCCTATTCTGTCAGCAGATAATGACCGCGCGATGCCCAGCCTCGATGTCTCGCGCTTCCGTGTCCCCGAAGGCCGCCGCGTCGATCTGAAGAAGTGGCCGACGCGTGTGAAGCCGTTCTACGAGTCGAAGGAACACTACCGGCTGCTGCTCGCGGATCACGTCGATCGGCTGGCCCAGCGCCAGGACCTGCTCTACGCGCACGATCGATACGCGCTGCTGCTGATCTTCCAGGCGATGGACGCCGCCGGCAAGGACGGCGTCATCAAGCACGTCATGTCAGGGATCAACCCGCAGGGCTGCCAGGTCTTCAGCTTCAAGCAGCCGAGCGCCACCGAGCTCGATCACGACTTCCTGTGGCGCACCACGACCTGCCTCCCGGAGCGCGGCCGCATCGGCATCTTCAACCGCTCGTACTACGAGGAGGTCCTCGTCGTCCGCGTCCATCCGGAGATCCTGCTGGCGAATCGTCTGCCGGACGAAGCGTTCGCCGATCGGAACATCTGGAAGCGGCGCTATGCATCGATCGTCGATCACGAGCACCACCTGCACCGCAACGGGACGCGCATCGTGAAGTTCTTCCTGCACGTGTCGAAGGAGGAACAGCGCCAGCGGTTCCTGGCGCGCATCGACGATCCGAAGAAGAACTGGAAGTTCAGCGCGTCCGACGTGGCCGAGCGCGCGCGGTGGAAGGACTACATGCGTGCCTACGAGGACTGCCTGGCCGCCACGAGCACCGATCGCGCGCCATGGTATGTCGTTCCGTCCGACGACAAGCCCAACGCCCGGCTGATCGTGTCAGCCGTCGTGCTCGAGACGATGAAGAGCCTGAAGATGCGATATCCGGCGCCGGGCCCCGAGCGAATCAAGGAGTTGCAGCGCATCCGAACGACGCTGCTCAAAGCGTAGCTTCCGCCGTCAGGCGGAAGACACCGGCCCCAAACGGAAACGGGGTCCGCAGCGTCTAATTCGAGACTATGCCTATGCGGATACACAAAGCGGTCGTCCTCCTGATCGCACTGGCCCCGGTGATGGCGGTGGCGCAGCAGTTTCTGCCGTCACCGTCCGGAGATCCGGTGGACCCGAACACGAGGTTCGAGGTGGTGGCGATCAGACCCGCTGACAACGGCAGCGGCATGATGCTGAGGATGACGCCGGGCGGATTCGAGGCGACGGGTGTGCCGATGGGTGTTCTTCTCCGCCAGGCGCTGCAGAAGCCGGATTATGAGATCGTCGGCGCGCCGGGTTGGATCAACTCGGACCGCTACTCGATCCGCGCGAAGCCTCCTGAGGGCCTCCCGCTATCGGCGTTGACGGTGATGCTGGTGAACCTGCTGAAGGACCGGTTCCAGCTCGCGACGCACCTCGAGACCCGCGAGCTTCCGATCTTTCATCTGGTCATCGCCCGCGCGGATGCACGGCTCGGTCCGGAGCTGAAAGCCACGCCCGCCGAATGTCAGGCCACAATCGCAGAACGGCTCGCTGCGGCAAAGGCCGCGGCAGCCGGCCGTGCTGGTGGTCCGCTTCCGCCCTTACCGTCGTTGCCCGGGCCCAACGATCCGCTGCCGTGCGGCTTTGCGCGCATCACGCCTGGCATCGCGGCCGGCAGCGGCCGCACCATCGCGCAGATCGTCCCGACGATAGCGGACCTCGTCGGGCGCCCGGTGATCGACAAAACCGGTTTGACGGGCTTGTACGATTTCTCGATCAAGTACGCGCCCGATGGCCGATACGCGGGCGCATTCGGTCCCCCGCCTGGCGCGCCAACCCCGCCCGTCGATCCGGATGCCCCCGGCTTCACCACCGCGCTGCAGGAGCAGCTCGGGCTCAAGCTCGAAAGCACCCGCGGCCCGGTTGAGGTGCTGGTCATCGACAAATTCGAGAAGCCGACGCTCGATTAGATCGCCCGGCAACCCTTGGCGTTGCGTACGCGTCTATGGTCACGGAAAACCGATGGCCGGATATCGCAGCGGTTATACGGGAACGGGGCTCCTCGGATGCCTCTGTGTGGCGATCGTCGCACTCCTGTCTGAAGCCGCAGCTCAATCCAGGCCAGACGCGAGCCTTCTGACGTTCATCAACGGCATCAAGGCGGTGGACAACCACAGCCACGGTCTACCCTCTCGTAAACCCGGCGCTCCCACACCGACTCCGGCAGATCCGCTCGGAACCAGTCCACCATTCTTCTCCGCGAGGCAGCGCGAGACGAATCCGGAGTGGATCGAAGCCTGGCGCGCGCTTTACGGGTATCCCCATCGCGATGTTGCACCCGGACACGTTCGGGACGTGTTCAGCGCGAAGCAGCGCGTGATGCAGAACGCGGGCGAGAACTATCCGGCCTCGGTTCTGGATCGCGCCGGAATCGAGTTCGTGTTGATCAATGCGCCGGCGTTGGGAGGGGGGCAGAACGGACCGCGGTTTCGCTTGGTCCCCTACGGCGATGGATTTCTGTTCCCGTTTCCGACCGCAGAGTTTCCAGGAAACCCGCAGCCGAGACGCGTGGAGGTCGGACTGGAGAAAGCTCCGCCACGGTGGACCGACTACTTGAATCTCGTGGCCACCCGACTGCAGCAGTGGAAGACCGACCGCGCAGTCGCCGTGAAGTTCACCATCGCGTACTTCCGGCCCCTCGATTTCGCCCCGGTACCGGAAGCGGAGGCTCGAAGCACTTACGAGCAGGACCTGAAGGATGGCGGGGAGAAGCCGCGCGATTATCGAACCGCTGAATATAGAGCCCTGCAGAATTTCCTGTTCCGGCACGTGGTGCGCGAGGCCGGACGCATCGGCCTGCCCCTCCACATCCACACCGGCGAAGGCGGCGGTCCGGTATTCGGCGTCGCAGGATCCAATCCGCTCCTGCTGGAATCAGTGCTGAACGACTTTTCGATCCCGCAGCCGCCGATTGTGCTGGTCCACGGAGGGTCGCCATTCGATCGCGCAGTGACGGCGCTGCTCCAGAAACCGAACGTCTACGCCGACATCTCCGGTCAGACGTTCTTTCACTCTCCGCTGGATCTGAGCAACACGCTGCGCAGCTGGCTGTGGGCGTTCCCCGAGAAAGTGCTCTTCGGCACCGATGCGATGGGAGCGGGGTTACGCGGCTGGGAAGAGATGACGTGGATCGCCACGCGGTCCGGACGTGCAGCGCTGGCGTTGGCGCTGACGGGGATGATGGCGAGCGGCGAGATCACGCGTGCCCGTGCCGAGGAGATCGCACGCATGGTCCTGCGTGACAATGCGGTCCGTCTGTACAACCTGGCGCCCTAACCACCAACCACCACCCACTAACCGCCACCCAGCCGCACGCCTCGCTTCCAGATCGCGACGATGTTTCGGGTGTCGCGAATCTGTTTCGAGGGATCGCCGTCGACGAGGAGCAGGTCGGCGCGCATGCCGGTTCGGATTCGTCCGCGATCGTTCATGCGAAAGGCTTTCGCGATGGCCGACGTCGCCGCCGCGAGCGCGGCGGTCGGCGTCAGGCCGGCGTTGACGAGATGCTCCAGCTCCCGGTGCAGCGAGGCTCCGTAGGTCAGCCCGGGATACGGCGTGTCGGTTCCTGCCAGAACCGGTACTCCAGCCGCGGCCAGCTGCCGGATCGTCGCTGGCAGCGCGTCGCACGACAGCTTCGTGGGCGGCGAAGACATCTCGAGGAGACTGCGGAACTGCGGTTTGACGTGTTTCATCACGTCCGCATCCTTCAGGAGACTCGGGCCGTCCGATTTTCCGCAGCCCGAATAGAGCGTCGACAAGGTCGGGATGACGAAGACGCGGTGTGTCGCCGCAAACCGTCCGAAGTCGGGTGACACAGTCGTTCCCTCGAAGAGGTGCGCGAGACCGTCCACGCCGGCCGCGATTGCACCTCGTGCCTGACCCTCCGTTCCAATGTGGGCGACGGCGATGCGCTCGCGCGCATGCGCGGCTTTCACCAGGGCGGCGACGGTCGCCTCGTCCAGCATCGGAAGTGTCTTCCCGTAGCTCGCGATGTCGTCGTAGATGATCTTGATGAAGTCGGAACCCTCGGCGATCCGTGCGGCAACGAATGCGTCCGCCTCACCAGGTGCGCTGAGCGTTGGAATGGACCCTGGCCGCGCGCCGCCCTCCATTTGCGTCGGATGCCCGCCGGGCGCCGTCGCGACCGGTCCGGCGGTCAGGATCGAGGCCACATCGAACGAATCGGCGGCCTCGATCTGCTTGACCTGCGACATGCCCTGCTGATTGGTGCCCATCACGACGGCCGTGGTGACGCCGAACGCGAGGTTCTGCTGCAGCGCACCCGCCGCCCCGAAGAGGGGCAAATGGACGTGCGCATCCATCAATCCCGGCAACAGCGTGCGTCCCTCGCCAGCGATTTCCTGCGCTCCCGCCGGCACCGCGACGGACGAGTCGCCTACCGCGGTTATTCGGCCGTCGCTGACGAGGACGGTCCGCCGCTCGACGACCGACTCGCCGTCGAACACGCGAACATTCCGAATGACGTAGGCGTCGCGAGTGGATTGCGCCGGCAGCAGCGAGGCCGAAAAGGCGGACAGAAGGATGGCGAGCACGGCTCGTGTGGCCATGCGCTTTGGACGGACGTCGTGTGACGATTGGTTGCCGCCCGCGGTCGGCATTATCGCAATGCCTGAACTTCGCGAAGGCCGCGCATCAAAGCAGTTGGAATGACCGACATATGGTTCTCGTCCGGAAAAATCTGGAACGACACGTTGAGCCCGGGTATGTCCTGCCGCTGGAGAGCAGACACGAAGTTCCGAGCGTCGCCGATCATGTCCTGGCTCATCCGCTCTGTCGTCTCCAATCCGCCAACCGACACGAACAACCGCCTCGGGTTTCGTTGTGCACGAACAGCCGGAGAGCCGGCCTGCTTGACGAGGGCGTGTTCGTCCCAGAAGAGGGATGGACTCGCGGCGATGTAGCGCGCGAAGGCATCCGGCGCATTCAGGAATGCGTAGGCCGTGAACAAGCCTCCCAGGGAATGACCGATCAGCGTCGGGTCTGTCTGATCGACGGCGTAACGAGCGCCGATGAACGGCTTGAGGTCGTCGGTGATGAACGCGAGAAAGTCTGCCGCCCCACCGCTGCCCGGCGGAACTGTCTTGGCGAGCGTGGTGGACGGCGACAGGTCTCGCGTTCGCAGCGCCAGCTGCGCCTTGATGTTGTCGGCGCGGCTCAACGCGGGATCGGCGGGATATCCGATCGCCACGACCAGGACGCCAGGCAGCACGCTGCTGAACGACGTATTGAGGTTGACCATCTGCGCGACAAGCGGAAAGAGCGTGTTTCCGTCCAGCACGTAGATGACCGGAAGCCTGGTGCAAGGGCCCCCTGCCCCAGCGCGGACGCGCAGAGGAACAGTGGAAGGACAAATACGAATCGTCCAGGCATGACGCTTGGACGGACCCGCCGTTTGACGGTTAGCAACCGCTCGAGTTCACACACCGAGCAGCACGTCAGGTCGAGCCCACACGTACCGGCAGTTCGGCGCGTGCCCGCCGCCCGCGTCCTCCAACTCGATCGTCCCGGCGTTCGTCGCGCCAAGGCACTCGTAAAATGCTCGCGCCGCGGCGTTCGCCTCCATTACCCATAAGTACACGCCCCGATCAGGCTGTACGCGGCAGAGCCATTCGGCGGCGCTGCGAATGAGTGCTCGTCCGACACCACGACGATGCCTGCGATAGACGACGTGGAGATTGTCGATATACGAGCCCCAGACCGGATCCTGGCCGGCGAACGCGCAGATGAACCCGATGATCTCGGGGCCCTCCTCTGCGACGCAGACGTACTGGTTCGCGGCTGGTATCCCCAGGCGTTCGTGCCAGACAACGCGCCGGTTTTCGAGCGCGCCGCCGTCGAGGAACTCATCCGTCATCATTCGTCGATACGTCCGCCGCCAGCTTTCCGTATGGAGGCGTGCGATGCGTTCGGCATCGTCGACATGCGCAGCGCGCAACTCGATGCGGTCGTTCGATACGGTCATGGGTATTTCCCCTCACCAGCAGATGAAATCGTGCACCTGCCGCTGACGCCTTTCGGCGCGCGGCATCGGCTATGGATGACGAGGTAGAGTCAGGGTCGCGATGGAAGGCCGGCAGCAACGCCGGGGGGCGCGACCCTAGCTTAGCTAATCGAAATCGAGAAACAGGCGAGCGGGAGTTGGCTCACGAGCCTCGGAGGCTATCAGGTTCGCCGTCAGTGCGCAACGCGTCAATAACGAGCGACCACTAACCACCAACCACTAACCACCAACCACCAACTACACAGGCCCGTACCTCCGCGGAACAGGCTGATCCAGCGCGTCCCACTTGTATTCGCGCTGGATCATCTGGCGGATCTGGTTGAGGAGCGCGCCGCCATTGTCGCCGTTGGTCATGATCACGGCGCCGTAGCCCTTCATGCGATGCGCGACGAGGGTGCACTGGAATCCCCAGTTGCTGCCGCCGTGGCCGAAGTACCAGCCCTCGCCCTGCTTCGACACGTCGAACCCGACGGCATACGGGCCGACGCCGACCGGCGTGATCATCTCGCGGGCAATCGCCGGCGACAGAACCTGCTTCGATCGTCCGGCGGTCGCCAGCTGCACTTCGATTGCGAACTTCGCCAGGTCGGTCGCCGTCGTCCACAGGCCTGCGGCTGCCTGCTCCGGATAGACATGCCATGGGTCGCCGCGCCGCATGCCCTTCCCATCATGTGCGCGGGCGGCCTGTGCATGCCGCGCCGCGGGCAGCGGCTGCTCGTATGTGCTGTTGGTCATGCCAATCGGATCGAGCACCCACTCCTTCGCGATCTGCGCGAACGGCTTGCCCACCGCGTCCATCAGCGCGAGCTGCTGAATCATCACGCCGCCGCCCGAGTACTCGTATCCGGTGTACGGTGCGCGCTCGAGGCGGACCGCTCGCAGGTTCGACGGCTTCGTGCCATCGAGCATCTGCGGCAGCGTCGGCAGCGCCGCACCGGGCGCATAACCCGGGAAACCGAAGCCATCGCCGGTACCCGACACGTGGCTCATGAGCGTGCGCGGCGTCACCGGATTCCCTTTCGTGAACTCCCCTTCCGGCAGCTTCCACGACTTGAGGATCGTGTTGATGTTCTGATCGAGCGCGAATCGGCCCTCCTGCACAGCACGGAGCGACGCCATTGCCGCCACCGGCTTGCTGATCGACGCCGCCTGAAACATCGTGTTCGGGGTCACCTTCGTTCCGGTCTCGACATCCGCCACGCCGTACCCGACCGCGAGCGCCACTTTGAAGTCCTGAATCACCGCGATGCTCACGCCGGGCACGCTGAACTTCTTCAGCAACTGCTCCATGTACGCCGCGTCGGTGATCGTGCCGGTTGCCGTCACTCGCGTATCGCGCACGGCGACGAAGTGAAGCGGCTGCGGCGTAAACCCGGCGGCGCGAAACACGATTTGGTCCCCCGACACCTGCCCGACGAGCGTTGTCGGCTGGCCGTTTGCGTTGTTCAGGTTCAAGGTGAGCGTGTCGCCCTCGATGCGCCCGTCCCGAATCGTCACTGGCGGACCTGTGATGGTTCCGGTCACGGCTGTGCCATCGGCCTTGAGATCGAGGCCGAGCTCGTTCTGGTTGTCGCTGACGAGCACGATCGCCCGCCAGCGGCCGGTCACATTGGATTGAGTGCTCACCGACGAGGAGACGCCGGCAAGCAGGACGCCGATCAGCAGAAGTCTCTTCATACTCACGCCTGTCAGACGATCAATGTTGCCCGATGGTTCACGGGAAGTCCCTCGCGTTGGACGATCTCGCGGCCGTCGTGTTAGGTTACATGTAACCAGACGCGATGGCGACCCCGTCTTCCACGAAGTCCACCTCCCGGGACAAGGTGCGCGCGCACCGCGAGCGCCTGCGGCGCCGAGGCCTGCGACCGCTCCAGATCTGGGTTCCTGACGTGCGCTCGCGGACATTCCTCCGGGAGGCACGCCGGCAGTCGCGACTTGTTGCGGCCGGTCCGTTCGAAGCCGACGAACAGCGATTCGTCGACGCGATCTCCGAGTGGAACTCCGACTGAAGCGCGCGGAGATCTGGACGGTGGCCGGCGGGCCCGACTACGCGGGCAAACCTCGCCCCGCGGTCATCGTCCAGGACGATGCCTTCGCCGGCACATCGTCAATCACGTTATGCCCATTCACGACCCGGATGGTGGACGCTCCGCTGATCCGGTTGCCGATAGAACCGACGAGGCAGAACGGGCTCAACGTGGCCAGCGACGTGATGATCGACAAGATCACAACGGTGGCGAGGACGAAGCTCCAGAAGCGCGTCGGGCGGCTCGCAGCAGAAGACATGATTCGTGTGAATCGCGCCGTCCTGGTGTTCCTCGGTCTCGCCGGCCGTCCGTAGAGACGTTAAGAGTCCACGACAGACTCTTTGCATCATTTACAAAGAGTTTGCCCGGGCTTGACGACACCGCCGCTGGCAGACGCTCTAATGGGGGACATGCGAACAAACATGATTGCTGCCGCCGTCCTCCTCGCTTCCCTCGCCGCGTTTCAGACTCCAGCGCTCGCCGACGACCATCAGCGCGCTGAGCTTCGGCTGACCATCGTCGACGAGGCCAACTCGCCCGTGCCGAATGCGACCGTGACCGTCTACACGATCCACGGGCCCCGCACCGTCAATGCTGATGAGAAGGGCGCGGTCGTGATCGCCGGCCTGCCTGCCGAGTTGACGCAGGTGTGGGCGCGAACACCCGGGAATCTCTCCGGCGCCGAGGCTGCGACGCTGAAGGCGGGCGTGAACAGGCAGACCTTGATGCTCCACACCGTGAGGAGTTCGGAGAGCGGCTCGTAACATCCTGACGACGGCGCCGGCCGCACAGCCTCAGTAGCCGATCCGCGCGTCGATCAGGTCACGCAGCCGCTGCATCGCCTCTTCCGGCTTCGAGACGTCGATCGCCTTGACGACTGCTGTGTCGCCGATCGCGTTCGCTACGTCCTGCAGGCTCCCGACGTTCGCCGCCGGGCATTACGACACGCGAATCGGGACCTCGTGAATCGCGTTGTTCCCGTATCCCAGTCGATTCCACTCGGCGTGCTCGGGCTGCGTGCGACCCGCCAGGTCGGTCGCACGGGCGCGGAGGACGAGATTCTCTGATCTCTCGACGCGCGTCAGCAGCTCCCACCACTGCCAGCTGTTGCGATTGCGTTCGCTCACCAGACGCGCCTCCTGCCAGTCTCCGCCGTTGATGCTCACGTCGACACGCGCGATCGGCGCCGCGCCGGACCACGCCACGCCGCGAATGGCGACGTCGCCCGCGTGGACCTCGGTCTGCGGCGACGGCTCGGTGATCAGCGCACGGACACGCTGAAGCGTGACGGGCTCGCTCACGACCCGCCCGTCGCGTTCCCATTCATAGCGGTACTTGTCACCCTGGTAGTGTCCGGTGAATGTCCGGTTGATGAGCTCGATCTCGCTCAGCCACTTGACCGAGGCCACTGCGTACCACCGCGGAACGATGAGACGCAATGGATAGCCGTGTTCGACTGGCAGCGGCTCGCCGTTCATGGCATATGCGAGGAGCACATCGTCGTCGCGCGCATCGTCTATGCCGAGGCTTCGCTCGAAGCGGAGCGGTTCCGAGCGCCCGTCCACGGCCCCTCCGTCGGAACCGCGGAACAGCACCTCTTTCGCATCCGGCCGGACGCCGACGCGATCCAGGATCTCGACGAGTGGCACGCCGGTCCATTCCGCCGTGCTCACGGCACCCAGCCCCCACTTCTCCCCTTCGGTGGACCGATCGAACAGCGCGCGGCCGTTACCCGCACACTCCAGCGTGACAACCTGCGTCTTCGAGCGCATGCCATGGAGGTCGCGGGACGTGAAGCTCTGCGACCGTTCGACCAGTCCACCAATCGACAGTCTGAACGTTTCAACGTCGAGATCGGGCATCCGGAAGTTGTTGCGCATGTAGAAGCGCGTGTTCGGCATGACAACGCTGCCGACCAGCGCAGCGAGGGACGTTTCGCAGTTGAGCGGGTGCGCCCGGTGCACGACCATGCCGGCATCGATCGCCTGCTGGCAGGCGTCTTCGGGATCGAGCGTGGGCACGGCCGCGGCCGCGGGCATCGGCGCCGCGCAGCCGCCGCTCGCCACCGCGCGCACGCACGTCGAGGCCGGATAGATGTCGAGACTGCCGGCGTTCTGAAACGGCTGCATGAACTCCCGCAGCCGGCTCTCCTCGGCCGCTTCGACGATCAGGAACATCGTGTGCTCTCCCTGTGCGACCGCTTCGCCATGGATCTGCACGCCGAATTTCCTGACGTTCGGGCGGCTCAGGTAATTGAGCAGGCTGGCACCCATGAACGGATCCTGCGCAGGACAGTGGTCGGGCGCATGCTGGTGCCGCACGATGAACAGAGGCATGGTGGACTCCCGGGCGTTCCAGTTGGTGGTAGAGGCCGACCTTCAGGTCGGCCTTTCTAGCGTTTCCAGCGGCAGCTTCCCCGCGTCCCATGCCGCGATGCCGCCGGCGATTTCGCCGACCTGCGTGAACCCGTGGCGCTGCAGCAGGCTCGCCGCAATCGACGAGCGGTAACCGCCCGCGCAGTGCACAAGCAGCATTCGATCGGACGGCAGTTCCGAGAATCGTTCAGTGAGATGGTTGAGCGGAATGCCCACGCTTCCGGGGATCCGCTTCTGCTGCCGCTCGCCCGGCGCCCGCACGTCGACGATGACCGGCGCCTTCCCGGCCGGCGCAGCCGCGACCCGGTCGGCCGCAACCTGCGCGCTCAGGCGCTCCGTGGACGTCATCAGATCCGGACGCGACTCGACGCTGTGGAGCCCGCCTTCGAGATATCCGACCACCTGATCGAAACCGATGCGGCCAAGCCGCATCGCCGCTTCGTGCTCATGTCCCGGGCCGGCGATGATCACGATCGGCAGATCGCGGCTCAAGACGGTGCCGGCCCAGGTCGCGTACTGCCCGGCGAGGCCGATATTGATGCTTCCGGCGAGGTGTGCAGCCGCGAACTCGGCTGGGTCGCGCGTATCCAGCACCTGCGCGCCGACGGCCCGGAGCGCCAGCACCTGATCGAGCGTCAGCGCGCCGATTCGCTCCAGCGTCTCATCCAGCGTCGGCCGCTCCTGGCTGTTCAGCACGGCGTCGTAGTTGAAGTAGGACGGCGCGTCGGGTTGATCGGCGGTCACCAGCTCGACGAACGCATCCTTGCTCATCGGCTGAAGCGCGTAGTTGGAACGACGCTGCTCGCCAATCGTGGACACGGTTTCCTTGCTCAGTGCCTTGCCGCAGAGCGAACCGGCGCCGTGAGCCGGGTACACCGATGCACTATCGGGAAGCGGGAGCAGCTTGTTTCGCAGCGATTCGTACAACATCCCGCCCAGGTCGTTGGCCGACCACCCGAGCGCGACGCGCAGATCGGGGCGGCCGACGTCCCCGACAAACAACGTGTCGCCGGTCAGCACGGCCTTCGCCTCGGTCTCGCTGTGATCGAGGTCGTAGACCACCAGCGAAATCGACTCGGGCGTGTGCCCGGGCGTTTCGAGCGCCTTCAGCCGCACGCGGCCAAGTTCGACGATCTCGCCGTCGCGGAGCGGGACGAATGAGTACTCGGCCCTGGCCGCCGCGCCTAGATAGATCTTCGCCCCTGCACGATCGCGCAGTTCGAGGTGGCCAGCGATGAAGTCGGCATGGAGGTGCGTGAGGAAGACGTGCTCGATGCGCAGACCATGCTCCGCGGCGAACGCGAGGTACTGATCGACGTCGCGCTGCGGATCGACGACCGCGGCCGTATGCGTCTGCTCGTCGCCGATCAGATACGACGCGTGCGCCAGGCAATTCAGATAGAACTGCTTCAGGATCATCGCTGAGGCTCCTCCTGACGTAGTGTCCGCCTTCCCTGCCCGCCGGAGCTTCAGCGAAGGTGGGAGGCGGACTGGGGTTGCGGCACGAAACGGAGGTACGGCCGCGGCGCGCGCCATCCTTCCGGATAGATCTTCTTCGCATCCTCGTCTGAAACCGACCCGGCAATGATGACGTCCTCGCCCGGCTCCCAGTTGGCCGGCGTCGCCACCTTGTGGTTCACCGTGAGCTGCAGCGAATCGATGACCCGCAGGACTTCATGGAAGTTCCGCCCGGTCGTCATCGGGTAGACGATCATCAGTTTCACCCGCTTGTCGGGGCCGATGACGAACACCGTCCGCACGGTCTGGTTGTTCATCGCGGTCCGGCCCTCGGACGTCCCTTCCGTCGATGCCGGCAGCATCCCGTATAGCTTGGCGACCTCGAGTGTGGTGTCGCCGATCATCGGAAAGTTGGGCGCGTGCCCCTGCGACTCGAGGATGTCGTTCGACCACTTCGCGTGGCTCTCGACCGGATCGACGCTCAGGCCAATGATCTTGGTATTGCGACGGTCGAATTCCGGCTTCAGCCGCGCCATCGAGCCGAGCTCGGTGGTGCAGACCGGCGTGAAGTCCTTCGGGTGCGAGAAGAGCACGCCCCACGAGTCGCCCAGCCACTGGTGAAACGAGATCCGGCCTTCGGTCGTGTCCGCCGTGAAATCGGGAACGATGTCGCCAAGTTGCAGAGCCATAAGAGCCTCCAGTCGTCAGTTGTCAGTTGTCAGTTCTCAGTCGCGGCGATAGTGCTACGCTTCCGGCGGCCCTTCCATAGCCACGGGATGAGTTCTCGATGAGGTTTCGATGAGTGGCCGCTCGATCCTGCGGTTTGCCGCGTTCGAGCTGCACCCGGACACCGGCGAACTGCGGCACGGCGGCGGCGTGCTCAGACTGGCGCCGCAGCCGTTCAAGGTGCTCGAGTTCCTGGCCCGCCGCGGCGGCGAGGTCGTGACCCGGAGCGAGATCCGCGATCACGTCTGGAGCGGCGACACGTTCGTGGACTTCGACCAGGGGCTGAATTTCTGCATCCGTCAGATCCGCGAAGTCCTTGGCGACACGGCAGATGCGCCGCGATTCATCGAAACCTTGCCCCGCCGCGGCTACCGGTTCGTGATGCCCGTCCACGACGCCACACCAGCCGCGCCGCTCCGCGTGACCCGGCTCATCGTGCTGCCGTTCCGCATGCTGCGCCCCGATCCGGAGACTGAGTTCCTGGCCTTCAGCCTGCCCGACGCGCTGACCAGCGCGCTCGGCGGTCTGCAATCGCTGGTCGTCCGATCGAGCATCACGGCAGCGCGGTTCGCCGGCGAGCCGGTCGCTCCCAGCCGGATCGGCGTCGAGGCCGACGTGGATGCGATCGTGACCGGGACGCTGCTGCGATCGGGGCTCGAGATTCGCGTGTCGGCGCAGCTCACCGCGGCGGACACGGGCGCGCTGCTGTGGTCGCAGACAGCGCAGACGCCGGTCGGCGATCTGTTTCGCGTCCAGGACGAGCTGACGCGCCGTATCGTCGCCTCGCTCTCGCTGCCGCTGACCAACCACGAGCAGCAGATGCTGCGGCGCGATGTGCCGTCGAACCCGGCGGCGTATGAGTTCTTCCTTCGCGGCAATCAGCTCAGCAACGACGCAAGCCAGTGGAGCGTCGCGCGCGATCTCTACGTGCAGAGCGTCGAGGAGGATCCCGCTTACGCGCCGGCATGGGCCCGCCTCGGCCGCATGCATCACGTCCTCGCCAAGTACCAGCCGAAGGCGCAGGAGGGCTTCGATCGCGCGGAGGCGGCGTTTCAGCGGGCGCTCGATCTCAACCCGGACCTGCCGATCGCGCACAAACTGTTCGCCCAGCTCGAAGTGGATCTTGGCCGCGCGCATCACGCGATGGCCCGCCTCATCGAGCGTGCGCACACCGCCGACCCCGAGCTGCTGGCCGGCCTGGTGAGCGCCTGCCGGTACTGCGGCCTGCTCGACGCCTCAGCGGCGGCACACACACGCGCGCGCGAGCTCGAGCCGAAGATTCGCACCAGCGTCGGACACACGTGGTTCCTCCAGGCGGACTACGCGCGTGTGGCGGCGCTCACGATCGCGGACTACCCGTACATCGTGGCGATCTCGCAGCTGGAACTGGGACGCAGTCAGGACGTGCTGCCGTCGCTTCTCGAACTCGAGCGCAAGCTTCCCGGCCGCCTCCGCGATTTCGCCATCGTCGCGCGCACACTGCTCGAGGGCCACGTGGCGGAGAGCGTCGCAGCCATCGGGCGGATTATTGGCTCGGACTTTCGTGACCCTGAAGGACTGTTCTACTTATCACGCCACCTTGCGCATCTGAACGAGGCCGCCCCCGCGCTCGATCTTCTCGAACGCGTGGTCGCGAGCGGCTACTGCTGTTCTCCGACCATGGCTCACGATCCGTGGCTCAACTCGCTCCGAAAGAAACCAGCCTTCACCAGGCTGATGCGGCGAGTGGAGGCACTGCATCAGGAGGCCGTGGCGGCGTTCGAGCGGCTTGGCGGCCGTCAGTTGTTCGGTGCAACGCCGTTGTCCGTTTGAGTCGGTCCGGCGTTGACGCTGTGCGGGTCCGGGCCGCGTCAACGCGCCGTGCGTGACCGGGCTATTTCGAGATCGGCGTCCTGCCGGCGGGCGGTTGGACGGTCGAGCCCGTGCCCGGTCCCCACACATCAACGCCCTCCGATGTGTTGCCTCGCGTGTGCTCGGGCGCCATCGGTCCGACCAGCGTGAAGCCGCCGCGTCCAGTTGGCCGCGCGGGCGGGTTGGCGCGATCGACGACGACCCCATTACCAAGAATGGCGGCAAGCATCTCGTTCTGCACGAGCTGAGCGACGATGCTCCGATCGAAGGTTGGCGGATCGACCTCGCCCCAGTCCTGGTGGACGATGTCGAAGTAGAGAAGGTCGCCGACGATGATCACGTTCTCGATCGCGCCGATCGTGTACGGGTTGTCGCAGCGGCCGCACACGACGCCGCGCAGACGATCGCCGACGAGGAGAAAGGTGAAGATCTGCCGGTTCATGCCGAGGCCGAACGAGGCGATCCAGGAGCCGACGATGTCCGCGGGTCGCAATGGCTTGAACGGTCCCGCCTGCCAGTAGGGTGGCGCTCCGGCACCGCGCGCTCCTCCACCGCCTCCGCCGCCACCGCCACCACCACCTCCTCCGCGGCGAGCCGCGGGCATCGCGGGTGGAGTGCCCGGTGGAAGGTGATACGCCGGCGCACCACCAGGGTCGGCGCCGCGCGGGTCTTTGACGAGTGTGAGCGTGCCGGTCCGGGTACTTCCAACTCCTGTCGCGATCAGCGTGCCGTCGACGAGCATCGCCTGCTGATCGTCAACCGACGTGACGCGGCCGGCCGTGTTGGCGAACGTGACGGTGAAGGTAATGCCCGCCTTCTCGTCCCACTTACCGTCGATGAACCCAATCGTGGTGGCGTCGGAGCAGCTGCGGCAGTAGACGCCGCTGACACGGTTGCCGCGGATGACGAACTCGTAGATGTGCGGCTCATCGCCGAGCGGCGTCCGCCATCCGCCGCGCCAGTAGTCGGCGTTGAGCGCGGCGGCCGGCTGTGCGGATGCCAGGCTGGCGATCGCGAGCAGAAGCCGCAGCGGGACGGTCTTGCTCACTGTGGGCGCACGTCAGGGTACGTATATCCGTTGCACGGTCCGGCAGTGCACCGCCAGCCGTTACCCTCCACCGGCTTCCCGCCAATGAGCATCGTCGACCCGTCGGCGAACGTGATCTCGCCGCCGCTGAACGCCCGCGCCGCCGGATCTTTCGCCGCCCATCCCAGGATCGTGAGTCGCGTGCCGGCTTTCAGCCGCTGCTCGAAATCCGTCTCTCGTCGCCGTAATGCGTTGGGGGGCACTCCTTCGAACGCCCAGCGGCCCACGCTGCCGTCGGGTCCGGTTCCCTCGACGATCAGCACGACGTGCGGGTTGACGACGCGGAGCTCGGCGACGATACCGGTGATGGACGTCGGCTTTGAGCCGTCGTAGTACTGCGCGGCCGGATGGTGTGCGCCGGCGGGAACAACCGCGATCGCAATCAGGGCTGGCAACCAGAACCTCATGAGGTTCCCTCCTCTCCTGTCGATAAGACGCCGACGGCTTGATTATCGCCGGTACTAGGGGATCAGGGATCAGGGATCGGGGGAACCTGCCATCAGGCGAAAAGACGGCGTCCACTTCAACTGCCGCTTCGTTCAGAAAGGGTTCCGGCTTGCCCGCCTTCGGGTTGTCTGCATCGCTGAGGTCGACCGGCACCGTCCACAGGTCCGGCACCCCGTTAGCGCCGAGGATGCCGTAGATCAGGTGTCCGTCGGCGCGAAAAGAAAAGGGACGCACATTCTGCTGCGAGCTGAGGTCGAGAAGGCGTTTCGGTTCACCGGAGCCGTCGGCGCGCATCCACCAGAGCGACCGCCCGTCGGAGTACGTGAGGTGTTTCGAATCGGGCGCCAGGCGATTTCCCAGATGCCCGGAGCGGTAAACGTCAATTGATTCGACGTGTCGCGTTGCAGATGGTGGACCCACACGTCGCCGCCCTTGGGGCCGGTTGCGATAGAGGCGAGCCACGCCCCGTCCGGAGAGAACCGCGGCGCACCGTACTGCCCCGGCTGCGCGACGAGCGGCGTCATCTGACCGGAGGATGTCATCCACATCAACGGTTGCCGATTGTTGACCTGACCGGACGGCAGATAGGCGAACGTTCCCGTGTTCGAAACGGTGTATTGGCCCCCGCCCTCGAGAAGGGTGTTCGTACCGACTCCTGTCACCAGAGGCACAGGCGCGCCGCGCACTTGAAGACCCGCCAGGTCGAACACAACGCCATACAAGGTGCCCTTCTGCACGACTACCTCCCACCTCCTACCGTAAAGACATGTTATCTTTACATCCATGAAGCCCCGCCTCGTGAACGTCCGGCTCGATGCCGCCCGACTGCGCAAAGCGCAGGTGCTGCGGCGGCGGGGTATCGCGCTGTCGGATGTCGTGCGTGAGGCGATCGACGCGCGATACGGCCAACTGCAGTCCACGCCGCGAAGCGACGTGAAAGCGATCGTCAGCCGGATCTTCGACGAGCATCCGGATCCCGGCGATCTGCCGGAGCGCGATTACGACGTTCACGATCGGCAGGCTGCCCGACGCGCGATCGTGCGGACGATGACGCGCCGGAAGCGGTGATTCTCGTCGATACGGGTCCGCTCGTTGCCGTGTGCGACGCGCGGGACACCAAACATCGGCTCGCCGTCCGGCAGCTCGAATCGCTTGCCGCCAACCCGTTTGTCACCTGCGACGCAGTACTCACCGAGGCCTGCTTTCATCTGCCCCATCGAAGTCAGCGGCTCCGGCTCCAGGCGCTGCTGCACGAGCTCGACGTCGATCCGCTGCCGACCTTCGTCGACGCAGATTTCTGGAGTGGAGTGTTCAGCTGGCTGGCGAAGTACAGTGATCATCAGCCCGACTGGGCTGACGCGTGTCTGGCAGTGCTCAGCGGACGCGACCGCCAGCTTCGAATATGGACTTACGACCGCGAATTCCGGACGACCTGGCGGCGGCCCAACGGAACCGCCATTCCGCTGGCGTAATATTTCTCTTCGCGGCCTTCGCGTTCTTCGCGATCTTCGTGGTTAAAAAAGGGTGAGCGCCCATGAGATGGCTGGTTCCAGCTCTTGTACTAGGAGTCGCCGCTGCCGCGATTGTTTCTACGCAGCGCACCGGCGCGCAGTCGGATTCGATGCCGTTGAAAGGCAAAGTCGTGATGGTCACCGGCTCGACCGACGGGTTGGGTCGCGAGGTGGCCGTCCGCTCCGCCGCCCTCGGCGCCACCGTCATCGTCCACGGCCGCAACCAGGAGCGCGGCAAGGCGGTCGTCAGCGAGATCGCGAAGGCCGGCCAGGGGAGCGCGCGCTTCTACGCTGCCGATCTCTCGTCGCTGGCCGAGGTCCGGACGCTGGCGCAGACGATCAACCGGGACTATCAGCGTCTCGACGTGCTGGTCAACAACGCCGGCATCTGGCTGCGCGATCGTCAGGTCAGCAAGGACGGCCACGAGATGCATTTCGCGGTGAACTATCTCGCCGGCTTTCTACTCACACGCACGCTGCTGCCGAAGATCGTCGCCAGCGCACCGTCGCGGATCGTCAACGTGTCCTCGCTCGCTGCGGCGCCGATCGACTTCAGCGACGTGATGCTCGAGCGTCCCAGCCGTGCGAGCCAGGGCTATGGCCAGAGCAAGCTCCTGCAGGTGATGTTCACGATCGACCTTGCCGCGGAACTCAAGGACAAGAAGGTGACCGTCACGGCGCTCCATCCGGCGACGATGATGGATACGACGATGGTGCGGCAGTCCGGATCGCGAGCGATGTCGAGCGTGGACGAGGGCGCGGACGCGGTGATGCAGCAGATCACCGGCGACGTGCAGTCGGGACAGTTCTATAACGGTCAGCGTCCCGGGCGCCCGAATCAGCAGGCCAACGACGAAGCCGTCCGCGCGAAGCTGCGGCAACTCAGCATGCAGCTAACCGGACTCAATGAGTCGACAAGGATTCGTGAATGAGGAACCGCGTTCTGATGTGTGCGATGGTCGTTTGCGCGCTGACGACCGATGCTGCTTCCGCTCAGGTGATCGAGATTGCCAAGCGCGTCGGCATCGGTGGATCCGTTGGAGGGATCTTCCCGAACGACGACGACGTGAACGCGGGTCTGGCGGGTGGCGTCAGCTTCGGTCTGGCCCCTGCGGGCGGGCTCGGCCCGACGATGGGCTTCGGCTGGTACGAGGGGGATCTCGCATTACCGCGCGTCTCCGGCAACGTGGAAGTGGGGCGCCTTCGCGTCCGGCCGCTCATGGCCGGCATCGGGTACTCGTGGGTGAAGGGCCGCATCGCGACGGGTGTGTCGATCAACGCCGGCATCAGCTTCAACTCGATCCGACTCGACGATCAGTATCGTGCGTTCTTCGGCTCTGGCAGCGAGGTCCGGGTCGACGCGGACAACAGTTTCGCGGCGAGGCCCCAGCTCAGGATCGAATACGCCGTCGCCAGGAAGGTCGGCCTCTATTCGAGCGCGGGTTACTTCTTTACCGAGTTCGACAATGTGATCGAGACGCCCGCTGGACGGTTCGCGAACGAGTGGGAGGCGAGCAGCTTCAACCTGTTTGTCGGGGTGATGGTCTACCCGTTCAAATAATCACGCCGTGCGCACGCCCATCGGCAGCTTTGTCACCTTCGCGACGGCCGCGGCGTTGACATACACCTTTTCGTTGTTGCAGGCAGGATCCGGGGGAAAGAGGAAGAACCCCGGGCGGCTTGGATCGTAGCTGAAGGTCGTGCCCACCAGCACGTCGCCGTCGGTGAACTGTACGGACAGTCTGCGGCCGGTGAACGCGACGTCGAACTCCTTGCGCTCGTTGTAGGTGGGGTTGCCGTCGAAGTCGCGGACGAAGAACACCGCTTTCAAATCCGCGAGGCGCACGCGGATCGGCAGATCAGTCCCGGATTCCTCACGCGGGTGCAGCTCGAAAATCGGCTTCAGCGGATCGAAGTTCTGCGTATAGCCCTTCAGCACGCGGCCGTCGAGAAAGCGGGCGGCGGCTTTGACGCGTTCCGGCATACGCCCCGGGCGGTGCAATGCTGGCGCCGTGCCGCGCAGTGCAAAGCTGCCACCGTTCGCGGACGCCCTGCCCAGAAACTCTGGACGCGAAGGCGCTTCGTGCCGTGCGATGTCAGAACGTCTGGTAAACGGCGAACCGCTTCCCTCCGTAAACTTACCATGCGCAAATCACTCGTCTCCCGCCGCGACGCGATGAAAATCGGCACGGCAGCGACTCTCGGGCTTGCAATCGAAAGAACCGGCTTCGCACAAAACACACCGGCTCTCATGACTAAGACAGTCCCCTCTTCCGGCGAACGGCTGCCGGTCATCGGCCTCGGCACCAACGCTTACAGCGTGAACACGCCCGAACAGATGGCGCCGCTGCGCGAGGTGATCGAGCGCATGGGGCAGATGGGAGGGGCCGTGATCGACACCGCCCGTGCCTACGGACGCTCCGAGGCGGTTATCGGCGAGATCCTGCAGGGCCTCGGCACGCGCAAGCAGTTCTTCATCGCCACCAAGACGCCGATCGGCGGCGACTTCTCCAACCCGCAGGCCGTGCTGGACGTCTCGTTCAACGCGCTGAAAGTGGACGTCATCGATCTGATGCAAATCCACATGATGGCCGGGCTCGAGCAACTGATGCCCGTCTTCGAGAAGGCGAAGGCAGCGAAGCGCATCCGCTACATCGGGATCAGCACCTCGTCCGACGGCCAGTACCCGCAGCTGATGGCGGCGATGAAGCAGTATCCGCTGGACTTCATCCAGGTCGATTACTCGATCGAGAACCGCAACGCCGCCGAGAGCGTGCTCGCGTTCGCGCAGGAGCGGAAGGTCGGCGTGCTGATCAACGTGCCGTTCGGCGGGCGCGGCCGCGGCGCGGCTGGCACATTCGCCAAGGTCAAGGGACGCGAGCTCCCCGACTTCGTCAAGGAGTTCGACGCCACCAGCTGGGCGCAGGTTTTCCTGAAGTACATCGTCTCGCACCCGGCCGTGACCGCCACCATTCCGGGGACGACGCAGCGTCGGAATCTCGAGGACAACCAGGGCGCCGGCCGCGGACGTCTGCCTGATGCAGCTATGCGGCGGCGGATCGAGCAGTTCTGGGATTCGCTTGGTTGAAAGGACCAGGACTTAGAAGGCCCCTCGGACGCATAATCGGCACCATGCGCCTTCGGGTTGCCGCCCTTCTAGTCCTTCTTCTTACCGGCGTTGCCGCGCAGACGCCGCCCGCTGCCGACAGGTTCTATCAGGCAATTCGCCAGAATGACCTGACCGTGCTGCGCACGTTGATCCGAGACGAGCGTGTAAATGCGAAGGACGCGCAGGGTCAGACGCCATTGATGCTGGCGGCGGCCTTCGGCAGCGCGGAGGCCGTTCGCACGTTCATCGCCGGTGGCGCCGACGTTCGCGCGGCCGGGAGCGCTGGCGTCACCGCGCTCCACCTCGCCGCGGACGATCTCGCCAAGACGCGGATGCTGCTCGATGCCGGCGCGGACGTGAACGCCGCGTCGCAACTCGGCCGCACCCCTCTGATCGCTGCGGCCGCCTCCAGCCAGTCTGCCGAGGTCGTGCGTCTGCTGCTCGCACGCGGGGCGAACATGAATGCCGCCGACAATTCCGGCGTCACCGCGCTCAACGCCGCCGCCAATGCGGACAACCGCGAGGCCGCGGAGCTCCTGCTCGAACGCGGGGCCGATCCCAACGCGCAGGCGCGGCTTCCGCAGGCAGCAACCCCACTGATGGGCGCCGCCATCAACGGCAACGCCGCACTGGTCAATTCCCTGCTTTCCCGCAAAGCGAATGTGGCTGTCGTGTCGGAGCGTACCGGCGCTGTCGTCAAGAATGGCCCGGTCCGATTCGGCAGCGTCACCGCATTGCACCTCGCGGCGACGGGCGGCAATCCTCAGGTCGTCGAGTCGTTGCTCAAAGCCGGCGCGCCGGTCAACGCGGCAGATACGCGAGGCATGACGCCGCTGCTGTTCGCGGTGGCGACCGATCGTCCGGACCCGCGCATCATCCGTCTCCTGCTCGCGAACGGAGCAGATGCGTCAATCCGCGGAGAGGGCGACGAAAGCCCGATCGACTGGGCGCGCAAGTTCAACAATCCTGTGGTTCTGAGCGCGCTTGGAATATCACCTGTAGATCGGGTCCGCCTGAAGGCGGACACTACGACGACCGCTGTTGCGACCTCGTCGTCGCTCGCGACCCTCTCTGCCCGCGACTCAGTCCTCCGCAGTCTTCCGCTGCAGCGCAGTTCGAGCAGCCGGGTGATGACCGATGGCGGGTGCTCTGCCTGTCACGCGCAGCCGTTGACGGCCATCGCCATCGACACCGCGCGAGGTCGTGGATGGACCACGCTGTCGTCCGACGTTGAGCGCGCGCAGGTCCCCACGACGCTGAACGCCGGCTTGCCCCAGCTATTGCAGCTGTTCGAGCCTGGCGGGACGCCGGACGCGTTGTTGTACGCCACGGTCGTGATGGCCGCGCAGCACGCGCCGCCGACGCGCGCCACCGATGTGTTCGTTCGCTACCTCGCGGCGAAGCAGCGTGTGGCCGGCAACTGGCGCGGCATTGGCGCCACGCGCGCGCCAATGCAGGATGGCGACTTCAGCAGGACGGCGATGGCCGTCCGCACGCTCTCGTACTTTGCGACGCCGGCGCGGCGGACTGAGTACCAGAAACGCGTCGCGCGTGCGGCCGACTGGCTCGCGGCGCAGACGCCGCGGACGACGGAAGACCGCGTGATGCAGCTGCTGGGCCTGCACTGGGCCAACGCGCACACCAGCACGCTCGAAAAACGCGTGCGCGAGCTGCTGCAGTTCCAGCGCGCGGACGGAGGCTGGGCGCAGACGCCGCACCTTGCGAGCGATGCCTACGCCACCGGCCAGGTCTTGTACACGTTGAGCGAGCTTGGCCGCACCGGGATCGACGCCGATCTGCGGCGCGCCAGCGCCTTCCTCGTCCGCACGCAGCGGGATGATGGAACGTGGTACGTGAAGAGCCGGGCGATGAAGATTCAGCCGTACTTCGAGAGCGGCTTCCCCTACGGCCACGACCAGTGGATCTCGCAAGCGGCGACCGCCTGGGCGACGATCGGTCTGGCGGGGGCGCCTGATTAGTCCGTAGTGCTTGGTCCTTGGTTCTGAGTCCGTTCTTGGTCCCTGGTCCGTTCCTGGGTCCTTGGTCCCGGCCCAGTGGCAATATCGTGGTATTACCATGCCGACCATCACGGTCAAACTGGATAAGAAGCGCGCAGCTCGGCTGACTCGCTGCGCGCGCCGCAGCAAGCTGCCCAGGTCTGACGTCATCCGCGCGCTCATCGACCGCGCGGGTCCGATCGAGACCGGCGCCGATCTCCTCGAATGGATTGAGGCCGCCGACGGGAAAGGCGCGGTCGGTCGCTGCTCCTGATCCCCGAACTCTGAGCACGGATCCCTGACCCCTGGTCCCTGACCCCTGGTCCCTGATCCCTGATCCCTGATCCCTGATCCCTGATCCCTGATCAGAGCGAAATCGTGTACTCGTAGCAGCCGCTCTGTAGAACAGGCACGCTGCCCCCGTCCTCGATGACGCGACGTATCATTCCCGTGCGATGACCGGCGCATTCCGCTTCGCAGGCTTCGAGTTCGATCTGGCGCAGAAGTGTTTCTCGGCCACTTCGCATTGCGCGTCGAACTGATCTCAATCGTCGTCCTCGCCATCATGTTCGTCATTGCGACGTGGCGCGATGTCAACATGGGCGTCCTCGGCTTCGTAGCCGCGTTCGTGCTCGGCACCTTCTTCTTACACCTCGAGATTAGCGAGATATGGACAGGATTCCCGGTCGACCTGTGCGTGGCGCTCGTCGGCCTGACGTATCTATTCGGCTTCGCGCACAACAACGGCGCCATAGAGGTACTCGTCACGTGGAGCCTGAGGCTCGTACGCGGCAACCTCGCACTCGCCCCGTGGATCTTCTTCGCGATCGCGGTTGTGGTGATGGCGATCGGCGCGGTGTTCTCAATCGGGATCGTGACCCCGCTCGCACTGAGCTTTGCGCGCCGACACCACATCAACCAGTTCATGATGGGTCTACTCGTGGTGCATGGCGCGCTCGCGGGCGCGTTCTCCCCCATCAGTGTCTACGGAGTGTTCATCAACGGGTTTCTGTCGAATCGTGGCTTGGAACCGACTCCCTTCTCGCTGTTCATCGCCCCCCTCCTCTTCAACCTGGTGTTCGCGATCGTGGTGTACCTGGTGCTGCGCCATCGCCCGGAGGCGCACCTGCTCGCCTCGTCTGACGACGCGGTGGGGACCGTCGCGCGCGCGAGCGAGTCTGACGCGCCGGCGGCCGCGCAGCGTACGCAGCGTCTCACCGCCTACCAGATCGCGACGCTCATCGCCCTGGCCATGATGGTGGTGCTCGTGATCGGCTTCAACCTGAATATTGGCGTGGTCTCGATGGGGCTGGCGGCCGTACTCGCGATCCTCCGGCCCAGCGAAGGCGCTGCCGCGCTCGGGCGCGTCTCGTGGTCGGTGGTCGTGCTCATCGCAGGCGTGCTCACCTACATCGCCGTACTGCAACGAGCGGGAACCGTCGAATGGGTGTCAAATGGCATTTCGACAGTCTCGATCCCACTCGTGGCCGCACTGCTGCTGTTCTACTTTTCGGGATTCGTCTCGGCGCTCGCGTCGTCCCTCGGCGTGATCAGCGTCGTCATCGCGCTCGCGGTCCCGTTCCTGCAGTCGGGCGACGTCCACGTGGCCGGATTCGTGGCCGCGCTCGCTATTTCTGCCACGATCGTCGATATCAGCCCATTTTCGACCGGTGGCGCAATGGTCCTGGCGAATGTGCGTGCCGACATCCGCGACTGGTACTACAAACGCATGCTGGGGTATGCGGGACTCATGTGCCTGATCGGCCCTGGTCTGGCGTGGTTCGTCGCTGCAGTGCCCACGTGGCTCCGCTGAAGTCACGCTGGTCACCTAGAAGCGCATCGCGACGCGGAAGCGAGAGACCTGCTGACGCGCCTGGCCGACCGCTGACCTTCTATACCAATCTGAAAACGCGCCAGGTCAGTCCACTCACTTCGTCCCGCTCGCCGCAGGCGGCGCAGCGGCATCAGCGACGCCCGGCACTAATTCCTTCCCATGCGGAATCGTCACTGACGATCCCTTGAACGCATCGCCGATCGGCTCCGCGCGTCCCTTCAGATGCGTGGCGAAGAACGCCTCGGTGATGGCCATGAACGCGACGTTGTTCTCGGGCTTCGCGAACCCGTGGCCCTCATCGGGGAACAGCGCGTAGACGACGGGAATGTTCTTCGCCTTCATCGCCGAGACGATCTGATCCGACTCCGCCTGCTTGACGCGTGGATCGTTGGCCCCCTGCGCGATCAGCAGCGGCTTGCTGATCCGATCCACGAATGTGAGCGGCGATCTCGACTCGAGGAACTTCCGGCCGTCCGCGGTCCGGTGATCCCCGAGACGGGTGGTGAACAGCTCGATCTGCGGCGTCCAGTACGGCGGAATCGTGTTCAGCAGCGTGATCAGATTCGACGGTCCGACGATGTCCACGCCAGCGGCGAAGACGTCGGGAGTAAAGGTCAGACCGGCCAGCGTCGCGTAGCCGCCGTACGAACCGCCCATAATCGCCACCCGCTTCGCGTCGGCGACCTTGGCCGCCACCGCCCAGTTGACCGCGTCGATCAGGTCGTCGTGCATCTTGCCGCCCCACTCGCGGTTGCCGGCGTTCACGAACTTCTTCCCGAAGCCGGTTGACGCGCGGAAGTTCACCGACAACACCGCGTACCCTCGATTGGCGAGCAGTTGATGCGTGGCGTCGTAGCCCCACGCATCGCGTCCCCACGGACCGCCGTGGACATACAGGACGGTCGGCAGCGGAGTCGCGGGCACGCCGTCGCGGTCCGGATCGGTCCACACTGGAAGCGACAGGTAGCTCATGAGCGTCATGCCGTCGCGCGATTTGATCTCGCGCGCGTGCATCGACGCGAGCGTGGCCGACTCGAGCATCGGCCGGTTGGTGTAGAGAAACGTCGCGGTCTTCTTCGGACGGTCGTAGAGATAGAAACGCACCGGGCCGTTGTCTTTCACGTAGGCCACCGTCCAGCGCGAGTCGTCCAGCGTGCGCGACATGACGTTGACCTCGCCGTCGGTCACCGTCTTCAGATACTCGAGATCCGGCGCAATCGCCTGATCGATCACCTGCCATCGCACGCGGTCGTAGTTGAACGCCACGGCCTGGAGCAATCCGGTCTTCGGATGGTTGAGGGCATTCTCCGCATCCACGCGCGCATCCTGGGCCAGCACGGTGCTCGCGCCGGTCGCCATGTTCCGGCTCACGACCGCTGCCGTATCGCGGCCACGTGAGTCGATGAAGTAGAGGATCTGGCCGGACTTGTCGAAACCGGCCGGGGACGTCGTCAGCGAGTCGTCCGGCCCAATGGTTTCGAATGGCTTGAACGATCCGTCCGCAGCGCGCTGCAGCAGGTCGATGCCGCCATCCTGACGCTGTCGCGATGCCAGCCGCACGTTGTAATCGTCGTCGGTCAGGAACCCCGCAAACCCCTCGTCATTGCGCTGGACCAGCGTGCGCTTCCCAGTCACGATGTTGAGGCGGTAAACGTCGTGGACCTCCGGCTTGCGATCGTTGAGCGCAACGAGGATGTCCGTGGGAAACTTCTCGCTCACGCCCTGGATCTGCGCCGCGACCTTGTCGAACGGCGTGAGGTCCTTCGTCTCGCCTGACGACAGATCCACCGCGTAGACGCGCCAGTTCTCGTCGCCGCCCTTGTCCTTCAGGTAGAGGATGTGGTTGCTGGTGCTCGCCCAGGAGTACTGCTGAATGCCGCGCGTCGTGTCGTCCGTCACCGGCCGTGCGGCGTCGAGTTTGTCGACCGGCGCCACCCACACGTTCATCACGCCGTTGACCGGCGCACGGAAGGCGATCTGCTTCCCGTCGTCGCTGAGGACCGGACCCGTCTTGTCGGGATTGCCGAAGATCAGGCGCCGCGGGATCAGCGGAACGTCGGCTTCGGTTGTAGCGGGTGCAGCGGCGCTTTCGCCTGAGGGAGGCTGCGCCGCCCGGCAGGCTACCCCCTGCAACACCATGAGCGAGACGGCCGGCACGAGAATCACGAGCGGCCAGGAGATGCGGCGAGGTTTCCTCATACGTCCTCCGAAGGCCACAGTCTACCCGGGACGCTCGAATTGATCGCGTGAGTCGGCAGATTCTGCGAAGTGACGAGGCGCATCGGGGCGCAGATTCTTCACACGCCAGCGGGCGGCCAGTCAATCTCCCGACGAATTCAGCGCGTGACCGCCCGGCACGGGGCTCGCGTGACGTCGGTACAATGAGCCCCGTGTCCAACCCTTCGAAGCCGGCGGGCATGAAGCTCACCTACGACGACTTCGCGCGGTTTCCCGACGACGGGAAGCGGCACGAGCTCATTGACGGAGAGCACTACGTGACGCCGTCTCCGAACCTGAGGCATCAGCGGATCTCAGGCAGTCTTCACCTCATGATTGCGAGCTGGCTCGAGGAACATCAGGTGGGCCAGGTCTTTTACGCACCGCTCGATATCGTCCTGTCCAACTACGACGTGGTTGAACCGGATCTGATTTATTTCTCGAACGAGCGCGCCGCCGACATCGCGGTGCCGCAGCATCTGCGCGGCGCTCCCGAGCTTCTCGTGGAAATCGGATCCCGCGGCACGAGGAAGCGCGACGAGACGATCAAGCGTCAGCTGTACGAGCGCATGGGAGTCAGCGAGTACTGGTTCGTGGACCCCGAGATCGATGTCGTGCGCGTGTACCGCCGCGACGGCGAGCGCTTCGCGAGGCCGGTCGAGCTGACACGCGAAGCAGCCGACACATTAGCAACGCCGCTCCTCCCCGGACTGACGCTTCCATTGGAACGCATCTTCCGCGAGTAGGGATCGCAGGAACCTGTGAGGATCCCTGCATAGTCGACCGCGTCGGGCGAGGAGAGTTAAGGCAGCGCCCGCGGTTAAGCTGGCGGTGTGATCCGATGGCTCCTGCTGTCCAGCCTTTTCCTATCCGCTCCGGCTGCGGCTGCGGAATGGACTGTGACCGTTGTGGCGCCTGCCTCGCTCGAGCCGGCGGCGCGGCGCATACGCAACCAGGACGCACAACCCATTGCCGAGGCGTTGCAGCGCGCGGGCCTGGAACTTCCGGCGCAGGTTCACGTGACGCTCGTGACCCGGGACGACCCGGGCGCGAGCAACATACCCGCCTGGTTCGCCGGATTCGCGTCCGGCGTCAGCGACATCGTCATCTTTCCCGATCGGGTGGGGTCGTATCCGTACGACTCACTTGAATCGGTCGTGCGTCACGAGCTCGTACATCTCGCGCTCAATGCGCGCGCCGGGCAACGCCCGCTCCCGCGCTGGTTCCATGAGGGCGTGGCCGTGTCGGTCGAATCGGGCCGGCGGGTCGGCGATCGCTTCCTTCTGACCGTCACCGCCTTCAGCGGTCCTCCGCTGGACGACCTCACGCGGTTGTTTGCGTCGGATGCGCGCCCTGATACGGCGGAGGCGTATCTGCTTGCCGCCGCCCTCGTGGACGATCTCCGCCGCGTCCACGGCGCGGCACTCCCTGGCCGCGTGGCAGCGCGCGTGGCCGCGGGCGTGCCATTCGCCCGCGCATTCGAGCTCGAGACCGGCGAGACACCCGCCCGCGCGGCCGACCGCGCGTGGCGAACCTATCGGCTATGGACACGATGGCTGCCCGTGGTGACGAGCACGTCCACCCTGTGGGGGCTGATCGTGGCACTGGCGTTCGTGGCGTTCTTCGTCACGCTGTCGAAGCGCGCACGGCGGCGAAGGCAGTGGGACGACGAAGCGGGGATGTTGGATGATTCCTGATGTCGCAGCGCTGGCTTATATCACGCGCAACGCGCGATTCTGCCACTTGCGGATGCGGCGCCGCACTCCCAGCCCGTAGGCGAGGTAGTAGCCAATCACCATCCCGCCTGCGGCCAGTGATTCAGGAATGCCAAACGCCATCACGATCGGCGTGCCAGAGACGCCGCTGTGCGCGACCGTCCACGATCGCCACAGTCCGTACGCCACGCGCCCGGAAACTACGAACGTCACGAGCAGGACTAGCCACCGGTTCGGCGTGTAGTGAAGCGTCGCTGCCGTCGGCTCCCATCGTGTCAGCGCAAGGCCGGCGAGACCGAGAACCGCTCCAAGCGCAACGCCGGCTGCAGCACCGGTGAAAGCGTTCGCGACCCAGATCGCCGTAACGGCGGCGCCGGCAAGAAAGCAGATCGCCGAGAACGCCATCAGCGCGACCTTAACCGTTGCCACCC
>JBOGIQ010000021.1:0-32923 GCA_050742535.1 Vicinamibacterales bacterium
CGTGAGTGCCGACCACCGCCGTGAGGTGCGCCACCGCCTCGAAGGGCTCGTCGACCGCGATGCGCGAGCATTTACGGATGTCGCGGAAGTCGTCGTCGCGGGCAAGCCGTACAAAGAGATTCTGCGGACCGCTGGCGAACAGCGGTCCGATCTGATCGTGATTGGAGCGCATGGTGGGCGCCGCGGCCTGCCGGCGTTCGGCTCGACAACGGCGCATGTCGTCAGGGAGGCACAATGTCCGGTCCTCACGGTGCGTTGACGCCGGCAGCCTCCCTGGAGGCGACGGCGATGTTTGCGATTCGTCGCATCCTGTGCCCTGTCGATTTCTCGGAGGAGTCTCGACGCGGGCTCGAGCACGCAGCCGCCATGGCGCGGCGCTGGGGCGCGCGGCTGGAAGTGCTCCACGTCTATCAGGCCGCGTCTCCGTTCGACGTCGTTCCCCCCGATGAGGAAACGGCCGTGACGGATCCGCAGCTGGACATGCTGCGCACGGCGCTGGAAGACTTCGCGCAGCCGATTGCGGGAGACGCCGCAGTGACGTTGCGGCTGCTGCATGGGACCGCTGCGCGGCGGCCCATCGTGAGAGAAGCAGACGCCATTGACGCGGATCTGCTCGTCATCGGTTCGCACGGCCGCAGCGGCGTCGAGCGATTCCTGCTGGGATCGACGAGCGAGTCGATGGTGAAGACGGCGACGTGCCCGGTGCTCGTCGTGCCATCGGGCGCCGGACCGGCGGACGACGGCCGGTTCCGGCGCATTCTCTGCGGCGTCGACTTTTCCGCACCGTCGCTGCGTGCCTACCGGTACGCGGTTCACCTCGCGGCTGCGGACGCTCCGGACGATGCGCAACTGACGCTGCTGCACGCGATTGAAATGCCGCCGGAACTGCGCGACCGGCAGATCGCGGCGGCCTTCGACGTTGCGGCCGTCCGGACGGCGGCCGAAGTCGCCGCGCGCCAGCGCCTCGAGCGGCTGTCGCCCGGTCACGACGCGCCGTCCGTCCGAACCGTCGCCAGGGTCGCCGAGGGGCGTGCCGACCGGCAGATCGTCGAAGCCGCGCGTCAGCTGCACGCCGACGTGATTGTGCTCGGGACCCATGGACGAAACGTGGTCGACCGGTGGCTGTTCGGGTCGAACACGCAGGCGGTCGTTGGCGACGCGCCGTGTCCGGTGCTCGTAGTTCACCCGGACTAGGAACCGGGAACAGGAGGCTGGCCATGAAAGCCGCACGATGCCTGACACTCTGGTGCGCGCTCGTCGTGTTCGGAGCGTTGACGACGCCTCCCGCCGCCGCAACGCCGCTCGACAAGCGCACGGTGTTCACCGTCTCTGCACCGTTTTCCCTTCCGGGAGTGACGCTTCCGGCCGGCTGTTACATGTTCCGGCTGGCCGGCGACACCAGCGGCCGCGACGTCGTGCAGGTGTTGAGCGGCGATGGGACGACCGTCTATGCGATGTTCGTCGCCCTGCGTACGCCGCGAGGCGAACCGAGGGACAAGGCCGGCGTGCTGTTGATGGAAACCGCGTCGGGCGCGCCAATCGCTGTGCGGAGCTGGTGGTATCCGGCCGAGTCGTACGGCTACGAGTTCCTCTACCCGCACAAGATCCGGCCCGTGGCCGGACATCAGGAGGAATCGTCATGACCGCCATCACACACATTCTGTGTCCGGTGGATTTCTCCGAGTTCTCGCGCCACGCCCTCGACAGTGCGGTGGCCATTGCCCGCCAGCAGCACGCGGCTGTAACCGCCTTGTACGTGGTGCCGCCGCCGCAGGCAGTGTATCCACCGATCGGCCCGGCCGCGTACGTGCCGTACGTCTACACCATTGCGGATCTGCAGGAGTTTCAGAAGACGCTCGAGCGATTCGTCGCGGCCGCCGATTACCCCGTGGCCGCCGTCGCGGTCGAGGCGCTGGTGGTCGACGAGATTCTCAAACGTGCCGCGGATCTGCCGGCCGATCTCATCGTGATGGGCACACACGGACGGTCGGGATTCGACCGTCTGGTGCTCGGCTCCGTCGCCGAGCGCGTGCTCGTCAAGGCCACGTGTCCGGTGCTCACAGTTCCCAGGCGGGCTGCGGACGTCGCGCCGACGCCCGAGCGGCTCTTCCAACACGTGCTGTGTCCAATCGACTTCTCACCTTCGTCGCTGGCCGCCCTGAAGTACGCGGAGGGTCTGGCTCGCACCGGCGCGTCGCTGCGCGTGCTGCATGTCGTCGAGCGACTGCCGGCCTGGCAGCTGGTTCCGGCGATGGCAACTGGTGCACCCGACGACCCGCTCGTCATCATGCAGCAGGCCCGACGGCGTGTGCACAGCGTGATTCCGGCAGGGTTGCCGGCAACGCACCCGGTACAGGAAATCGTCACCGAGGGAGACGCGGGCGACGAGATTCTGAAGGTTGCAGCCGACACCCGCGCCGATGTGATCGTCATGGGCGCCCATGCCGGACATGCGGGGCTGCTCGGCTTTGGCTCGACCACGCACGATGTGCTTCGCGCCGCCACGTGCCCGGTCCTTTCAATCAGGGGCTGACCCGTGCGAGGAACGCCGCTGCTGCAGCTGCTGCCCGGGGATCGCAGCGCGGTCCGGACCGCTTCGCGACCCGACCGTGTGCTTCTCGAGGGTCCGCACTCGAGGCGGAAAGACCTCTGGCTCGTCCTGCGGACGCTGCGTGATTTCATCGCCGGCTTCCGCACGCTTCATTTTGTCGGTCCATGCGTGACGGTCTTCGGCTCGGCACGCTTCACCGAGTCCCATCCGTACTACTCGCTCGGCCGCGACGTGGGCAAGGCACTGGCACGGATGGGCTTTACGGTCATGACGGGCGGCGGGCCGGGACTCATGGAAGCGGCCAACCGGGGTGCGCGGGAGGCCGGCGGCCGCTCCGTCGGCTGCAATATCGAGTTGCCAAAGGAGCAGGCGCCGAACGCCTATCTCGATCGGTCCGTGACGTGCCGCTACTTTTTCGTGCGCAAAGTGCTCCTGTTTAAGTATTCGTACGCCTTCGTGGCGTTGCCTGGCGGCTTCGGGACGCTCGACGAGTTGATGGAAGCGCTCACCCTCATCCAGACGGGCAAGATCGCCAACTTCCCGATTGTTCTCGTCGGCACGGCGTACTGGCGTCCGTTCCAGCAGCTCCTGGCTGGGCTGTCCTCGGCGGGCACTATCGATCCAGCAGACCTGCGCCTCCTGCTGGTTACCGACGATGTCATCGAAATGGTGCATCACATCGAGCGTCACGCCGTGCGCCGCTTCGGACTGCTGGCACCGACGCGCCTGCTCGGAGAGCGGGCCCCCCGCCGCATAGCGGCCTGACCTCGTCCAACGCTCACGCCCGTTCCGGTCATCGCGCCGGTGCGTTTCTGCATAGCGCGCCGCCGCGTACACGACCAACAATCGGCACGCACGCGACCCGATGAGCGTAGCGATGGGTCCGCATCGTAAAGCGGTCTGACCACCCGCTGCATTCTTCGCAGTCGCTGCGGGCATTTTCGCGGTCGATCGACGGGAACCATGGAAATCGCGGGCATTCGAGCGGGCCTGCTCTTTGCTCGAGAACAGGCAAGGAACGTCGAATGGCAGCAGGAGCGAAATCGACGGAGCGGCCGCTGACCGCTCTCGACGTGATTTATGGACGGCGCTCGGTTCGATCGTACGCACGGAAGCCGCTCGAGGCGTCCACGATACGGGCGCTCCTCGACGCAGCCGTGCAGGCACCAACCGCCGTCCACAAACAGCCCTGGCTTTTCGTCGTCGTCGAAGACCAATGGGTGATTGGCTGCATCTCCGACCGTGCCAAAGCGCTGTTCACAGAGGAAGGCTGGAAGGGTTCACATAGCGCGGTACCGGCGTCGGCGAGCGTGCACGCACAATTTCTCCGGCGACTGAACGACCCGTCGTTCAACCTTTTTTGCGACGCGCCAGTGCTCGTCGTCATCTGCGGCCGGGACTCGACGCCGTTTGTCGCCGCGGACTGCTGGCTGGCGGCCGAGAACCTGATGCTCGCCGCTACCGCACTCGGATTGGGCAGCTGCTGCATCGGCGCCGCCATCGACGCGTTGAACACACCAGAAGTGAAGACGTTGCTGAGAATACCGGTCGACGTGCACGCGATTGCGCCAATTGTCGTCGGCATACCAGTTGGCACCGTGGCGCCGGTGCCGCGGCGTGAGCCGGAAATCATTTCGTGGCGGTAGCCAGGGAGGAAAACATGGCCAAAAAAGAAACGGCATTGACGCCCAAGCGCGCGGAACACGATCCGTTTGCGCTGATGAGGGAGATGAGAGACGAATTCGATCGCTTCTTCAACGAGCCCGCATGGCCGGCGTTCCGCTGGCCGGCATTCCGCTTAGGACGCGCTGCGCAGGCGGGCTGGAATCCGGGGATCGACGTGTTCGAACGGGATAACCGTCTCGTGACCAAGATCGACCTTCCCGGATTGAAAAAGGAGGACATCAAGGTCGAGGTGACGGATGGACACCTCGCCATCTCCGGCGAGCGGAAAAAGGAGGAGGAAGAGAAGGGCGAACAGTTCTATCGGTGTGAGCGTGAGTATGGCAGCTTCTATCGCGCCGTGCCGCTGCCGGAAGGCCTGAAGCTGGAGGACGTCAAGGCAACGTTCGCTGACGGCGTTCTCGAAGTCAGCGTTCCGCTGCCCGCAAAGGCGGAAGCGACCGTTCGCAAGGTCGCCATCGAGGAGCCGCCGAAGGCGAAGGCCGCCGCATAGGCGGACGCACGCGGTGACGCGATGAACCGCGAAATCGCCGCGCGCCTCGAGGAAGCCGCCTGGCTGCTGCGCGACCAGGGCGCGGATCCCTACCGGGTCAACGCCTACCGTCGCGCCGCAGCCACCGTGCGGCGATGGCCGCACGCACTGGACATCGTCTTTCGCGAACGCGGCCTCGACGGCCTCGAGGAGCTGCCAGGCGTGGGGCCGGGCATCGCCCGCGCGATTCGCGAGCTGCTTACCCGCGGCCGTCTGCCGATGCTCGATCGGTTGCGCGGCGCAGCTGATTCCGTGGCGGTTTTGGCGACAGTACCGGGCATCGGAGCGCGACTGGCGCTGCGACTGCACGACGACTTGGGAATTCAGACGCTCGAGGATCTCGAGGCAGCCGCCCATGACGGGCGTCTGGAGCATGTCGCTGGTTTCGGTGTCAAGCGGCTCGCCGGCATCCGGGACTCGCTGGCTCATCGCCTGGGGCGAGTGCGAGTCCTACCGGAGCGGACCCGGGACGACGTACCGATCGCGGAACTGCTGGATGTCGATCGTGAGTACCGAAACGCGGCCGCAGCCGGCACGTTGCGCACGATCGCTCCGCGCCGGTTCAACCCGACCGGCGAGGCGTGGCTTCCGATTCTGCATACACGCCGCGGGCCGCGGCGTTATACAGCCCTCTTTTCGAATACCGCGCGCGCCCATCGGGCCGCGAAGACCAGAGACTGGGTGGTGCTGTCTGTCGAGGGACCCGGGGGCGAGCGCCAGTATACGGTGCTGACGGCTGGGCGCGGGTCGCAGCGCGGCCGCCGCATCGTCGCCGGCCACGAGGAGGAGTGTCAACCGCCCGTGAGCGCGACAGCGGCCTGACGCCTCGCCGGTCACACGTGGAGGAGTAGTCGCCGTCGTGCCATGACGGCGAACCGTGAGCCGGGCCGTCAGCGAATGGCCCGGCTCGATGTTTGCTCTCGATCCCGGTGTCCGTGGATCGGAGGCGACATATGAAACCGACTCGGCGGCTCATCCTGCTAATGATTGCCACGGCGGCGTTGACGGCGCCCGTTGCACGGGCCGCGGAACCGGCGCTCGAGGGGTTGTACACCGCGCAGGGATTCAACCCCGATGGCACCGAGTACCGCGGTGTCGTCCAAATCGCGCGTCGAGGGGAGGGTTTCACGGTCGCGTGGCTTTTTCCCCATCTTGTCGGTGAAGAGATGCTGCTCGTGCTGAAATCGGCCGGGGTCGGCCTCATGAGCGGTGGGACGCTGGCCGTCAGCTACTACGGCCAGGACGCGACTGGCATCGCCCTCTATCAGGTCGAGGGCGGCGGACAGCGGCTCATCGGCCGATGGGCATCGGCCAACGGCGCAGGCACCGTCCAGACCGAAACCCTGACGAAATTGGCGGCGCCCGCAGCGACGCCCGACACTGAAGCGCCTCTCCCGCCGGAACCGAAGAAACGAGCGCACTCCGCGGTGCTGCGCACCATCGTCGCCAGCCGGTGATCCGTCGCGTCACCGCAGCGACCCGTCAGTGGAGAAGAGTATCGCGCAGGGCCTTCCGGATGACGCCTTCGACAGCGTGCACGTCGAACGGTTTGTTCATGACGCAGTAGGCGCCCCGTTCCAGCGCACTTTGTACCAGCTCCGGCATGCCGAACGCCGTCATCATGATCACCGCGCTGTGCGGCATACGGCTCCGTACTTCGTCCAGCAGCCGCAGGTCATTGGAATCCGGTAACCGGAAGTCGAGCAGCACGACATCGATACTGTCTGTGTCGCCTGTCATCGCCGCACGCGCCTCGCAGGCGCTGGCCGCTTCAAGCACCGTATGACCGCTGCGCCGGAGAATTTCGGCCAGCGACCACCGCAGGAGCATTTCGTCTTCGACGACGAGTACGCGAAACAGCCGTTCGCTCGGCATCAGGGGATATTCCGCAGTGCCGGGGAACTTCACGCACCTCTCCCGGCCGCCGCGCTCGCAACCAACGGGCAAATTGCGCGACAGAATCGCCGCCGCGATCGTGCTGAGCAGGAATCGATCCAGCGCTGGTATATTCGACGATTCGAAGGACGGAGTCGCGGAGGCCATTGCCGGACTGACCGCTCTGGGCTGTCGATCAAGATCATGGTTCTACCTGGGTGTCGAGTGAGTGGTCGGTCCGGCCGGGCACGCTGACGCGTGGACGCCGTACTTGCCGCCGCGTCGGTCGTAGCGATCCTGGCCCTCCTGCTGTGGGCCGGCATCGTGGCGTTGGCGACGCCGGCCGTCACGTATCGGCTGGGCCGCCGTTTTGCTCTCACGTCACACGCGTTCGAGCATGCGATCTCCTCGGCGCTGGCGACGGCAATGGTCGCTGGGAACCGGATCAGCAGGTTCGAAGACGGAGCGCAGTTCTATCCTGAGATGCTCTCGGCCATCGCCGGCGCGCAGCGCTCCATCGCGCTCGAGTGCTACATCTTTCATCCGGGAAAGATCGGCGAGGCGTTCACGGCTGCGCTGGTCGAGCGGGCCGCCGCGGGCGTGCCGGTCCGCATCGTGCTCGATGCGTTCGGCAGCCGCCGGCTGCGACGTCATTACGTCCGGCGCCTTGCCGCGGCCGGATGTCAGATCGCCTGGCATCCGCGGGCGCGGTGGCGTCGCGCGCACCGGCTGACCAACAGCACGCACCGGGAGATTCTGGTGGTTGATGGCCGCGTCGCATTCACCGGCGGGGCAGGCATTTCAGAGTGGTGGGCTTCGGAATACAAGAGGCAGCCGCCCTGGCGCGACACCATGGTGCGCATCGAGGGCCCCGTCGTCGCGGCGGTTCAGGCGGTGTTCGGCGAGAACTGGCTCGAGTGCGACGGCTGCATCCTCGCCGGCGACGAATGGTTTCCGGCGCTTGAGCCGTGCGGGACGAGCGCCGCGCTGGTGACGAAGAATTCGCCGTCTTTCGACGGCTCCCGCGCCCTGCTGCAGGCACTCGTCGAATGTGCGGTCAGCGACATCCGCCTGGCGACACCGTACTTCCTGCCGGATCCGTCGTTTCTGGCGGCGATCATCCAGCAGGCGCGCAGCGGGGTGTCCGTTGCGATTCTGGTGCCCGGACGGCGGATGGATCACCCATGGGTTCGGCTGAGCAGCCGGCGTCTGTTCCGCCCGCTGCTCGAGGCCGGCGTCCGGATCTTCGAGTACCAGCCGTCGATGATCCACCAGAAGCTGATGATCGTCGATGGGCTGTGGGCGGTCGCCGGAACGACCAACCTCGACATGCTGTCGTTCGAGTATCTCGACGAGATCAACATTGCGGTGCGCGATGCCGCATTCGCGCGCGAATGGCAGGCGCGGCATGAAGCGGACATAGCGAAGAGCATCGAACTCACGTCGTCATGGCACCGGCCAGTGTGGGAGAAAGCGCTCGCCTGGCTGGTGTGGACGCTTGCCGGACAGCGGTGGGCGCTGCGTTTCAGGCGTCCGCGCTCCCGCGCCTTCCGCGCGACCTGAAGCCGGCCGCTCGTGCCGCCGCTGCCCGCGTCACGGCGCAGACGCCGGGCAACGCTGCGCCTTCTGTGACCGCTCGGTTGTCGATATTCCGACCGTTATGTCGGTGGCCGTTTCGACATCGTCCACCACATGCACCCGGACGGTGCCCGGTACGTCCGCACTCTCGTCGAGACGCTTGCGCGCGCCGCCGCGAATGCCGCTGCGTCGTTCAGATCCGGCGTTCGAGAGGCTGTCATGGCGCTCCTCCTCAGGCGGCCTGCGCCCGTACGTTGTGTGCAGAGTCCTGGAGCAACTGAGGTGCCGAGGACGTGACCCGTTTTGCCGACGGCCATCACAGAGGCAATCTCCTCGAGTCGCGGATGTCTCCGCATGCATGCTGAATCTTCCGGCCTATGCGGCGGCCGGCTTCGATGTATCCGCTTCGACCTGCGCAACCAGCTTCGTCGCCGACAAGACGGCATCAGGATTCAACGACATGCTGTCGATGCCGCATTCGACCAGGAAGCGCGCGAACTCGGGATAATCGCTCGGCGCCTGGCCGCACAGGCCAATCTTGCGGTTCAGCCGGCGTGCCTGGTGGATCGCCTGTGCAACGAGCGTCCGGACCGCCTGATTCCGTTCGTCGAAGAGATGGGCCACCAGCGCTGAATCGCGATCGACGCCGAGCGTCAGCTGCGTCAGGTCGTTGGAGCCGATCGAGAAGCCGTCGAAATACTCGGCGAAGTCGGGCAGAAGCAGGACGTTGCTCGGGATCTCGACCATCATGTAAAGCCCGAGTCCGTGCTCGTGCCGGCGCAAACCGTTGCGAGCCAGCTCCTCGGTCACCAGCCTGGCCTCCTCCACGGTCCGGCAGAACGGCACCATGACGATCACATTCAGCAGGCCCATCTCGTCACGCACCTTCTTCAAGGCCCGGCATTCAAGCGCGAATCCCTCCCGGTACCGTTCGTCGTAGTACCGGGATGCGCCGCGGAAGCCAAGCATCGGGTTCTCCTCCGTCGGCTCGAATGCCGATCCGCCGGCCAGCCGCGCATACTCGTTGGTCTTGAAGTCGCTCAGCCGGACGATGACCCGCTTGGGATAGAACGCCGCCGCGATCGTGCCGACCCCCTCAGCCAGCTTGTCCACGAAATAGGCAGGCTTGTCGTCATAGCCGGCGGTGAGACGGTTCACCGCCGCGCGCGCGTCACCGGTCAGCTGCGCATACCTGACCAGCGCCATCGGATGCACGCCGACGCTGGTGTTGATGATGAATTCGAGCCGCGCCAGGCCGACACCGTCATTGGGGAGAAACGAGAGGGCAAACGCCTCGTCGGGGTTGCCAACGTTCATCATGATTTCTGTCCGCGTCGGCGGCAGCTCCGCCAGCGAGGTGCGTTCCACGTCGAACGGCAGTGTCCCGTCGTAGACGAATCCAGTGTCACCCTCCGCACACGACACGGTGACTCGCCGGCCGTCGGCGAGCGCCATTGTGCCGGTCTCGGTGCCCACAATGGCCGGCACCCCAAGCTCCCGGCTGACGATCGCGGCGTGGCATGTGCGCCCGCCGCGATTCGTGACGATGGCTGCGGCCTTCTTCATAATCGGCTCCCAATCGGGATCCGTTTTGTCGGTGACGAGCACCTCACCGGGCTGGAACAACCGCAGATCCGCGGCATTCGGGATGACCCGGACCGGGCCGGCGGCGATCTTCGAACCGATGCTGCGGCCGGTGACGAGGACGCGACCGCGCGCGCGCAGCGAATACTGCTCGAGCCGCTGCAGCGCCGCGTGCGCGTGAACGGTTTCGGGTCTCGCCTGGACGATGCAGAGCTCGCCCGTCTGGCCATCCTTGGCCCACTCGATGTCCATCGGCGTCGCCGTGCCGCGGGCCAGGCTGTAGTGCCGCTCGATCGCGCAGCCCCAGCGCGCCAGCGTCAGGACCTCGTCGTCGGTGAGTGCGAGCCGTGCGCGATCGCCCGCCGCGACGGGGACCGGCTTGACGCCGCGGCTTCCGCCCTCGTCGTAGACCAGCTTGAATTCCTTGCTGCCGACCGTTCGGCGGATAATCGGCCGCAGATCCTGCTGGAGCGGCGGCTTGAAGACGCAGTACTCGTCGGGCGTCACCGAGCCTTGCACGATCGGCTCGCCGAGGCCGTACGACGCGTTGATCAGCACCACATCCGGAAAGCCGCTCTCCGTGTCGAGCGTGAACATGACGCCTGACACGGCGAGGTCGGAGCGCACCATACGCTGGACGCCGATCGACAGGGCGATGTCGGTCTGACTGAATCCCTTGTCGGCACGGTAGGAGATCGCGCGGTCGGTGAACAGCGACGCGAAGGAGCGGCGGCACGCATCGAGGAGCGCCGCCCGGCCGCGCACGTTCAGATACGTCTCCTGCTGTCCGGCGAAACTCGCGTCGGGCAAATCTTCGGCGGTCGCGCTGCTGCGCACGGCCACATCAACCGAGGACCCGCCGCCGAGCTGCTCGTAGGCGGTGAAGATCGCTGCCTGCAGGTCCGCCGGCAGGTCTGCGCCCACGATCGCGTAGCGTACCGCGAGACCTCGTTCTGAGAGGTCCGCCAGGTCGTCCACTCGCAGGTCACTCAGGATCGACGAGACGCGGTCGTCGAGGCCCGACACGCGCATGAAGTGGCGGTAGGCGTCGGCGGTGACCGCGAAGCCGTTCGGCACACGCACCCCCGCGCCCGACAGATGCTGATACAGCTCGCCCAGCGATGCGTTCTTGCCGCCGACCTGAGCGACGTCGGCAAGCCCCAGGTCGGCGAACCACCGGATGAAGATCGCTTCAGGCGGCACGTTCGCCTCCCCGGCGGAGCGGCGCCACCGGACGTGTTGCGTGTCGGCTGACGGGCGGGGCAATTGCCCAGCCGCGGGTCCGCCGGCCGCAGTGCGTGCATTCCAGACAGAGCCGGCCCGGCTCGCGATGAATCATGAATTCGTGACCGGTCAGCGCGCAGAGCGCCTGCTGGACCCGCTGCAGGGCTGAACGCAGGCGCCACAGCCACGTCGTGAGGCGCGATATGCCGTCGACGTGCCACGGCGTGGGTATCGTGATCGTTGCCACGGCGGTTGCCTTTCGTCGCCATCAACGCAAGCTCGATTCCAGCAGACGATTGCCGCCTGGCCCCGAGTGCAGCGCGTTTCTCGCCCCGAGGACGCGGAAAAATCCGGAGCGGTGGGAAGGAGTTCCTGGCAGTCACGGCGGATCGTGAGCATTGTAGGGATCACGGTGAGCCGAGACGTGGCACACGACATGCCTGGCAGACGCTGAGGGACCCAGTCATGTCGCGTTTCACGCACATCCTCTGTCCGGTCGATTTCTCCGACACCTCGCAGCACGCGCTCGACCACGCGGCCGCCATCGCGCACCGGGACCAGGCACGTCTGACCGTGCTTTACGTCTTCGCGAATCTGCCGGCGATGGACGTTCCGCCGCTGGTGCTTTCGCCTTCCGATCGAGAGCGCATACGGGTCGACCTGCAGAGGATGTGCGCCAACGTGCCGAAAGCGGTGTCCCTCGATCTCGTCATCCGGGAAGCGGAACGCGTCCACCGGACGATTCTCGAGGAGCAGAACGGGCTCGGCGCCGATCTCCTGGTTCTCGGCACGCACGGCCGTTCGGGGTTCCAGCACATGGTCCTCGGCTCAATCACCGAGAAGGTCATTCGCAACGTGAAATGCCCGACGCTTGTCGTTCCGCCTCGTGCACCCGACGTTGCGCCGGGCGCGCCGGTGCGGCTCAAGCGGATTCTGTGTCCGATCGACTTCTCCGACAGCTCGATGGAGGCCTTCGCCCAGGCACGTGCGCTGGCGGAAGAGACGGGTGCCCGGCTGACGGCGATCGCCGTCGTCGACATCGCCTACGAGCTGCGCGACAGCGCGATGCTCGCGAATATCGACGTGGAGAGTATCGCTCGTGCCACCGAGTCGGAAACCCGCCGCCGGCTCGCCGGCCTTGTCGGCCACGGCGCGAAGACCATCGATGCGGTAGTCGCCTCCGGCCCGGCACCCGTCACCGTCCTCGAGCGCGCCGCGCAGGAGGGGACGGATCTCATCGTGATGGGGGTGCACGGACGCGGAGCCCTGGATCTCCGGCTCTTCGGTTCGACGACGCATCAGGTTATTCGCCGCGCCACCTGTCCGGTGCTGGTGATCCCGTCGTAATGGCAACACGACAGGCAGGACTGTGGACACCGCCTTATCACCGCGCACGGAACGGTCGGACGGGCGCGACTGGCCTCGTCATGGGAATCCTCCCATCGGGCCGGCGCTGATGCTCGCGAGGCCCACTGCTGCGAGCGGGGAGCGAGCGGTGCGGCTCAGGCGGTGGATGCGCGTGAGCTGTACGGTGATCGACATCCTGGTGATCGAAACGATCGTCTGCGGCGTTGCGGCGATTCCCAGCGTCGCGCTGTGGACGCAACTCGACGTATGGACACGTGATTCGCCGGGCCTGCGTGTGGCGATGACTGCGCTGTTCGCCGTGCCGTCGTACGTGCTGTTTGCGCTCATGCTGATGGGCTGCTCGGCGGCGGCCACGTGGATGACGCGCGCGCGGACGACGCCGGATCTCGAGCT
This sequence comes from Vicinamibacterales bacterium, assembly GCA_050742535.1. Taxonomy (GTDB): domain Bacteria; phylum Acidobacteriota; class Vicinamibacteria; order Vicinamibacterales; family UBA2999; genus Gp6-AA40. Next base: position 12,789 of record JBOGIQ010000021.1, read on the forward strand.
CCGCCTGCACGACCTGGAATGGCCGCTGCTGCGCTGGGTCCGCTACATGGTCGCCACGCACATCGTCCGGGCGCTCGCCGGCTGGCTGTTCCGTGGCTCGCCGGTCTGGACGACGTATCTGCGCCTGAACGGCGCGCGGATCGGCCGGGGCGTGTACGTGAACACACTCGCCATCACCGACCACAACCTCCTGGACCTGGGTGACGGCGTTATCATCGGCGACGCGGTTCACATATCCGGTCACACGATAGAGCGCGGGGTCGTGAGGACGGGCCGTGTGGTGCTTGCCTCCGACGTCATGATCGGCCTCGGCAGTGTCATCGGAATCGGCGTCGTGGCCGACACCGGCTGCCAGATCGGCGCGCTCAGTTTCGTGCCCAAACATGCGCACCTCGACGCGCACACGGCGTATGCGGGCGTTCCGGCGAGAAAGCTGGGCGTCTGAACACGGCCACCTGGACCTGAGAGGAGGATAGAGATGAAGATCAAAGACATCATGACGCGCGAGCCGGCCATCTGTACGCCGAGCACCAACCTGGCGGTGGCCGCAAAGCTCATGCTCGACGCCGACTGCGGAATCCTTCCGGTCGTGGACGACGAGAGCAAGCTTGTCGGCGTCGTCACCGACCGCGACATGTACATCGCCCTTGCCACCAGGAACAGGCTGGCGTCGCAGGTGACAGTGGGAGAAGTCGCGCGCACGAACGTCTTCACGTGTGCCCCGGACGACGATGTGGAGTCGGCCCTCCGGACGATGCAGCAGCACCGGGTCCGCCGGCTGCCGGTCGCAGGGTTCGGCGGTGCAGTCGTGGGTATCGTCTCGATGAACGACATCGTCCTTGCAGCCGGAGCACGGAAGCCGGTTCGCAACGAGGCGGTCGTCGAGACGCTGCAGGCGATCTGCGCACATCACGTGCCCGTGCCGCACATCACGGCGGCGTGACAGCGAGGTGGTAGTTGGCTACCAACTACCACCTCGCCAATGGCCGTCCCTGTCGACGCGTTTCGTGCTGCCGATCCGGTGGCACAGGCCTTCGTGGCGACGCTTGGCACCGATGCGTTGACGGCCATCGGCACCCTGCCCGTGTTTCTCTTCCGCAGCGCGCCGCGTCGTCTGATGGACGCGATGATGGGGTTCGCCGGCGGGGTGATGGTGGCCGCTTCGTGCTGGTCGCTGCTTGCTGGTGCCTTCCATCGAAACGGGCGGGGTGTCTGCAGCGGTGGTCGGCCTGCTGGCAGGTGGCGGGTTCATCTATGTGGCCGACCAACTGCTTCCGCATCTCCACAGTGAGTGTCCCGACGAAGCCACGACGGAGGGACCGCGCGACCTCTGCGGAGACGCCGTCATCCAGCGATTAGCGCGGTGAGCCTTCAACGGCTCGCGCGCTCGATGATGCGGGAGCCGTCGCGCAACCGATCTCCAGGATGCACAACGACCATCGCGCCTTCGGATAACCCCGACGTGACCTCGGCCTCCTGACCGGTCTGGTGGCCCAGTTCGACGACGGTCAGCCGCGCACGACCTTCGCTGGCGACGTAGACGGCCCAGCGCGTGTCGTGGCGGAACAGCGCGTTCGTCGGGACCTTCAACACTTTGGCCGCTTCCCAGAGGACGATGCGCGTTTCGACGCGATACGCGTCGCCCAGTTCGGCGCAGTCCTCGCCGTCGGCGTTCAGGTCCAGCACGACGTTTACCCGCTGCTCCTCGACGCCGAGCGCCGACACTTTGGTGAAACCGCCTGGCTCGACGCGCCTCACGGTCGCGGAAAGCACCGCGTCACCGCCCCACTCCTCGACCGTGGCGCGGGCGCCCGGCCGGACGCGAACGGCATCGGTTGATAACAGATCGACGACGATCTCGATCTGACGTGGATCTCCGATCTCGATCAGTGGTTCTCCGGCCGGAACGATGCTCTCGCTTTCGCGGAGCCGCTTGAGCACAACCCCAGCGGTCGGCGCCGTGACCGCGACGATTCCTTCCTCCCGCTGTGCTGCCGGCGCGGTGGCTCGCGCCCGTGCCCGCTCAACCTCGGCGGACGCAGTGCGAACGGCAAACACCGCTGCGTCGACGGCCTCAGCGGCGAGGGCGGCATCCGTCTCGCGCGCCTCGAGGTCCTGCGCCGCGGTGGCGCCGGCGGCGGTCAGTGTACGCATGCGAGTGAGTTCGCGCTGTGCCTGCGTGAGCGCCGTACGCGCCCGCTGTTCCTCCGCGCGCGCTCGTCCCCACGATGCCTCGGCGCTCTGCACGCCGGCAGCGGCCTCTGCGCGCGTCCTCGCGTCGAGCAGCGGTGGTGCCTCCGGGCGCAACCGTGCGACGACGTCGCCGGCGGCGACGCGGTCGCCGGGTTCGAGCTCGATGCGCAGTACTCGTCCGGTTACCGGCGCCCCCACAACGAAGCGCTCGCGAACCCGGGTGCGGCCCTCCTCGTCGATGGTGACGACCAGGGGGCCGCGCGTGACGCCGGCCAGGTCGACGGGCACTGCCGTCGGCCATAGTGCGACCAGAACGAGGCCGCCGATGAGGGCAGCCGAGAGCAGCACGCGACGATCAGTCAATACTCGCAGCATCACAGTCACTCCGGCGCCTTGAGGACGCCGACGAGATCGAGCCGATCGAGGCGGCGCCGCACCAGCAGCCCCGACACCATCGTGGCGGCGATGACGGTGAGCCACGTCCACGCCATCGTGGCGGGCGCCGCGACGAAGGAGAGGCGGTACACCTCATTCGTGAAGACCGCCATGATGAGCTCGCCGAACAGATACCCGATGCCAACGCCGATCGGCAGCGCCACGACGGTCAGCATGGCTATTTCGCCCAGCAGAATCAGTGAGATCTCCCCGCGCGTAAACCCGAGCACGCGAAGGCTGGCGAGATCGCGGCTCCGCTCCGACAGCGAGACCCGCGCCGAGTTGTAGACGACGCCGAAGGCAATGATCGCGGCGAAGGCAACGTTGATGAAGATCGACAGGTTCATGTGCTCGGCCATCGTGTCGCGGAAGTTCTGCAGCGCGGTATCGCGCATCGCGACTCCGGCGATCGCCGGCCTCGTCTTGACCGCCGTATAGAAGCGGTCGCGCGCCGCGGGGTCCAGGGTCAGCGCGACGCTCGAGACCGTGTTCCCCTCCCGCAGCATCCGGTGAAGCGGCTCGAGCCGCATGTACGCCTGAAGGCCGAGGCTGTCGTCCACCAGTCCGGCGACAGTCATGGCGCGTACCGGGCGGCGGCCCTCCAGGAGTTCGACATACAGGGTGTCTCCGGCGCGCACCGACAGGATGTCGCCGAGCATCTGCGAGAGGAGCACGCCATGTGTGGGCAGCTCGATCGGGCCGCGGCCGCGGTCGATCACGCGCGTCAAGTGGGGCGACGGCGGCAGGCCGGTAATCGCCAGCGTACGGGACCGTGTACCGGCTCGGAGGCGCGCCGGAACGATGCGCGCGGTCTCGATGTCGAGCACCCCCGGCAGGCGGGCGACGTCGTGCGAGACGCGTGCTGCTCGCGGCTCCACGAAGGTAAGCGTCGCGTCCTGTCGCATGGTCATGTTGAACTGCTCCTCGATGAGCGTATTCATCACGTCGATGAAGGCCAGACCGACGAACAGGACCGCGACCGCGAACGCGATGCCGGTCACCGACGCCAGCGCCTTCACCGGCTGCCGCTCGAGCGCGCGCACGACCATGCGCATCGCGAACGACAGCCGAAGCGGGCGCCATCGCGCTTCGAGAAGGCTCCGGCGATATCGTGCCGGCGGTTCCGGCCGCATCGCCTCGGCGGGCGGGATGCGCACGGCCCGCCGTACAGCCGACTGCGCACCCAGGGCTGCAATCAGAAGACTGCCGGTGATGGACAGCAGCGCGAGTGCCGGAGACAGGTGATACGTGAGCGTCGGAAAGCGAAAGAACTCGTTGTAGAGAACGATCAGGTTCGACCCGAGCCATGCGCCAGTCGCGACGCCGGTGATCGCCGCCACGCTCGCGATGACGAGCGCCCACTTGACGTAGTGCCAGCCGACCGCACCATTGGCGTAGCCGAGCGCTTTGAGCGCCGCGATCTGCGTCCGCTGCAGCCCGAGCGCGCGCGTCAGCGCCACATGCAGCACGAACGCCGCGACGCCGAGGAAGATGGCCGGAATCAGAAATCCAAAGGTCTGGAGCTGGGTGAGCTCGTTGTCGAGCGTCCATGCCGACATCTGCAGCGATTGCGGGATCGCCCCCCGACCGCCGTACGGCTCCAGCAGGCGATCGACGCCAGCAATGACGTCGGCCTCTGATGCGTCGCCGGACAGGCTCAGCGAGACCTCGTTGAAACCTCCTTCCATGTCGAAGGCGGCGCCCAGGCTGCGACGGTTCATCCAGAAGACACCGAATCGACGGGTGTCGGGAAACATTTCCCCGGGGGCGATCGCGTAGACGTATTCAGGTGATAACGCCACGCCGACGATGGTCAGTTCACGACGGCGTCCATTGATCAGCGCGCCGATCCGATCGCCGGGATGGAGATTGTGTGACTCGCAGAACAGCTCGCTGGCGAGGACTTCGTCGGGCCGCGCCGCGTCTGGCCAGCGACCTCGGCGCAGGAACACGTCGTTGAGAGGCGGGCGGCCCCGGTCCGGAATCGAAATCAGCCGGCCGGTTGCCGGTTCGGGCATGCCGGCGACGTCGAGCGTGACGTCCACGACGACGCGGGTGGCGACGTCGTGAACCCCCGGAAGGGCCCTGAGCCGCCCGTCGAGGTGAGACGGTGCGCGCTTCAGCGAGGCGAACACGTGCGCGAAACGCGCCTCCTCGTAGTACGACGCCCGGGCTCGCTGCAGCGACTCGAAGTTCGAGAAATAGGCGACGAACATCGTCACGCCCGCTGCCATGACTGCGGCAATGGCTGTGGCCTGCCCTTTCATGCTCCACAGGTCGCGCAGCAGCTTGCGGTTGAGCATGTCGATCCACGCCGGCATCGTCACCATTGCAGATCCTTTGCTCCGGCCTTGTGCGTGTGTGTCTCGGTGCCGACCACCCGTCCGTCGGCCAGCCGAACCACGCGATCGGCCATGCCGGCGATCGCCGCGTTGTGCGTAATAACGACCGTGGCGGTTCCCAGCTCGCGATTCACGCGCTCGAGCGCTTCCAGGACCACCATGCCCGTCGTGATATCGAGCGCGCCTGTCGGTTCGTCGCAGAGGAGCACGGATGGCTGCTTGGCGATGGCACGTGCGATCGCGACGCGCTGCTGCTCGCCGCCCGACAACTGCGCAGGGAAGTGATTCAGGCGGTGGCCGAGCCCGACCAGCGCCAGGGCGTCTTCGGGCCGCATGGGATGGTCGACGAGCTCGGTCACCAGCGCGACGTTTTCACGAGCCGTCAGGCTGGGGATCAGGTTGTAGAACTGGAAGACGAACCCAACGTGGAATCGCCGGTACTCGGTGAGGGCGCCCTCCGTGGCTGTGGTGAGGTTCTGATCCGCGTAGACCACTTCGCCGGTTGTCGGGAGGTCGAGTCCCCCGAGGATGTTGAGCAGCGTTGACTTGCCGGAGCCGGAAGGTCCAAGCAGCACGACGAACTCGCCCGGCGCGAGGTCGAAGTCGACTCCACGGAGCGCCTCGATTCGAACCTCGCCCACCTCGTACACCTTGGTGAGTGCCCGGGCCGTGAATACGGGCACTGGCCGGACGATCGGGTCGTGTAACGTCGCGCGCGCGCTGGCAGGCATGGACGGATCCCATGACTTCTTCAGCAGGTGCGATGCCACAGCGTACTGGCCTGCCTGCCGGCAACAGCACCGGCGGAGGTGGGGAAACTTTCGCGGATCCGCGAAATCGTTCGCGCCTCGAAGTCAACCGGCGGACGCGATGCGCACGCGTGCGTCAACGGCCGTTGCCCCGGCTGCCGACACGATGACAGGGTTGAGGTCGAGCTCTTGAATCTCGGGGCACAGGTCGAGCAGGGCCGAGACGCGGAGGACGACGTCCCGCAGCGCGGCTTCGTCCGCTATCGGCGCACCACGGAAGCCACGCAGCAGCGCGATGCCGCGTAACTCGTCCAGCATCTCCCGCACAGCCATGTCGGTCAGCGGCGCCAGCCGGCAGGATGTGTCCCGCAGCAGTTCGACGAGCGTCCCTCCGCTGCCGCACACGATGGCATGGCCGAACTTCGGATCGAAGCTCGCGCCGACGAACATCTCCACACCGTGGACCATTGGTTGAACGAGCACCTGCAGCACCTGAGGGTTGCGAGACAGCGAGTGATAGGCGTCTCTCACCGCGCTCTCATCGGCTAACGACGTGTGCACGACGCGGGCTTCGGTCTTGTGCAGGATGTCAGGGCCGGAGCCCTTGAGCACGATGGGATAGCCGACGTCGCGCGCGGCGCCGCAGGCGTCTCCTGCACTGCGGACGACGTGTGAACCGGCGGTCGGGATGCCGCAGGCCTGCAGCAGCGCCTCACATCCGAGCGGTGACAGCCAGCCGCCGCCGGTCGAGCGCGCCTGCTCGACGATCGCGCGCGCGGCGCTGCGGTCGATGTCGTGGAACGCGGGTTGGGCGCCGAGCGGCGCCGTCCGCTCTGTCGCATACGACGCCGCGTGCGCAAGCGCGCGCGCCGCCGACTCCGGGAACGTATAGCAGGGCACCGGCGACAGGATTTCCGGCACGCCCGAGGCGCCAAAGAACGTCGCCAGCACGGGTTTCGTTGAATCGCGGGCGCAATCGGTAATCGCGCCGGCGACGTCAAGCGGATTCGTGACGAGCGGCGGGATGAAGATCGTCAGCAGGCTGTCGATGGCGGCGTCGCCGAGCAGGAGCGGGATGGCACGCCGGTAGTCCTCGGCCGACGCGGTGGCGAGCATGTCCACCGGATTGGCGGCGCTGGCGGATCCAGGCAGGAATTCGCGGAGCGCGGCGACGGTGGCCTCGCCGAGCGGCGGAACGGTCAGACCGAATCCTTCGCACGCGTCGGCGGCCAGGATGCCGGGACCTCCGGCGTTGGTCAGGATGCCAACACGCCGTCCGGCCGGCAGCGGCTGGTGGGCGAGAAGCGCGGCCACGTCGAACAGCTCTTCGAGCGTCTCCGTACGGATGACGCCGCTCTGGCGGAACAGCGCGTCCACCATGGTGTCGCTTGCCGCCAGCGCACCCGTGTGAGAGCACGCCGCGCGGGCACCGGACGCGGAACGCCCCGCCTTCACCGCCAGAATAGGTTTCTGCCGGGTCACGCGACGTGCGATCTCGCGGAAACGCTGCGGATTCCCAAAACTCTCGAGGTAGAGAAGGATGACGCGGGTTCGCGGATCCGTTTCCCAGTACTCGAGCAGGTCATTTGCCGATACGTCGGCCTTGTTGCCGACCGACGCGAACGTCGAGAGACCAAGGTTCAGCTGCTGTGCCTGTTCGAGAATCGCGAGGCCCAGCGCGCCGCTCTGACTGGAGAAGGCGATCTGCCCGGCAGGGGGAAAGACCGGCGAGAAAGACGCGTTGAGGTGGAAGGCGGGATCCGTATTCACCACACCCATGCAGTTCGGGCCGACCATTCGGATACCTGCCGCACGCACCCGGTCGCGGATCTCGTGCTCGACCGTGCGACCCAAGTCGCCTGTTTCCGCGAAGCCCGCGCTCACGACGACGATTGCGCCGACAGACCTGGCGATGCAGTCGTCGATAACGCCCGGCACCGCTGCCGCCGGTACCGCGACGACAGCGAGGTCGATGTCGCCCGGAACATCGCGCAGCGACCGATACGCCGTCACGCCCTGAACCGTGTCGGCGTGCGGGTTGACGGGAACGGCGCGGCCGGTAAAGCCGCCGGCCGTCAGGTTGTGAAAGATCTCCGCGCCCACCGCGCCTCGCCGCCGGCCGGCTCCGATCACGGCAACGGACCTCGGCTCGAACAGTAGTCGCAGGGAACTGATGGTTCGGATCGCCGAACCCGGCGCATCGACGGCTGCCGCCACCGGGGCCATGCCTGTTCACGGTGCACGCCGCGCGCCACGCCCCGTCGAGGCGTTGTGTCCGGTGGTGATGCTTCAGCGGCGCCCAGTTCCGCGGAAATTTTCGGGTCCCCGCGCGGCTTTTCGCAGGCGGCCGTGAGAAGCGTGTGCGGTCGCGCGAGAAGTCCGAAATCAGCCGTGGCACCTGGCTTGCGCTCTCGAGTTGCATGCCGGTTTCCACGCTGTCGCCACCGGTGCAGCCGCGGCCGTGGCATGCGATGAGCCCGTCGGCCGTACTCGACGCCCTGGGCGTCACCGACGCAGGGCTGACGACGAAGGCCGCGGACGCTCGGCTCGTCAGGGCCGGACCGAACACCATTCCAACGGGAGCACCAGCGTCAGCATGGCGCGTGCTGCTCACGCAGTTCCGAAGTGTCGTCACCCTGCTGCTCGTGAGCGCACTGCTTATTGCCGCGTTGACCGGCGACGCCGCAGACACGATCGCCATTGCGGCGGTGCTGATTCTCAACGTCGTCCTCGGATTCGCGGTGGAGATTCGCGCGCACCGCGCCGTGGAAGCGCTCGCCGACCTGGAACCGCGCATCGCGGTCGTGGTGCGCGATGGGCTGACGAGAGAAATCGACGCCCACCTGGTCGTTCCTGGGGATGTGCTGCTGCTCGAGGCCGGCGAGGGAGTGCCGGCGGATGGCCGAATGCTCAGCGGGGAGGTCCAGGTCAACGAGTCCGCGCTGACGGGTGAATCCGTTCCCGTCTCCAAAACCGTGGACACGCAGGTCGCGGCGACCGCGGCGCTGCCGGACCGGTCGACAATGGTTCACGCCGGCACCTTGGTCGTCGCCGGCAATGGCCGCGCGGTTGTCGTGGAAACCGGCAGTGCCACCGAGCTCGGCGCAATCGGCCGGCTTATTGGCGCGACGGGCCATCGGCGCACGCCACTGGAAGTGCAGCTGGACGTCCTCGGCCAGCAACTCGTCTGGGCCGCCCTGCTCGTCGCCGCCGCGACCGGTGTACTGACGTGGATCCACGGAGGTAGCCTCGCCCTCGTCCTCGAATCGGCGATCGCACTGGCGGTGGCGGCGGTCCCGGAGGGGCTGCCGGCGGTCGCGACGATCACCCTGGCCCTCGCCGTACATCGGATGGCGCGACAACATGCCCTGGTGCGCCGGCTGCCCGTCGTCGAGACGCTCGGCTCGGTGACGGTGCTCTGCACCGACAAGACCGGAACGCTCACCGCGGGCGAGATGACCGTCACGACGATTCGGACATGCGATGGCTTGTACGACGTGAGCAACGCGGGCTACGACCCGGCCGGCGAGTTCAGCCGCGACGGACGTCCGGTTGAGGTCCGCGATCACGAAGATCTGCAATACGCCCTCGAAACGGGTGTTGCCGCCGGGCGTGGCGATCTCGTGCTGTCTGACACGGGGTGGACGCCGCGCGGCGACCCCACCGAAGTCGCGCTTGCTGTTGCCGCCATGAAGGGAGGCATCGAGCGGGCTGCCGTCACGCGCGGGATGCCCGAGATCGGCTACGTGCCGTTTTCCAGCGAGCGGCAGTTGATGGCGATATTTCATCGATCTGATGACGACGGCTGTACGAGGGCGTTCGTCAAAGGTGCTCCGCACCGCGTGCTCGACCTCTGCTGGTCGGTGTTCAGCCGCGGCGCCGCGCGGCCGCTCGACGCCAGGACGCGCGCGACCCTTGAACGCGCCAATGCCGACATGGCTGCCCGTGGGCTGCGCGTGCTTGCGCTCGCCACCGGACGCGTCGGTCACGCCGACGAGCGATCGCTCGTCGGCCTGACGTTCATCGCGCTGGTTGGCATCAGCGATCCACCGGCAGCTGGCGTGAAGGAGGCGATCGGGGCATTCCGGCGATCGGGGATCCGTACCGTCATGCTGACCGGCGATCAGCGCGGGACGGCGGAAGCCATCGCCGGTCAACTGGGCCTGAGCGGCGATCCGCACGCGCTGACCGGCGACGAAGTCGATGCATTGGCCGACGCCGATCTCGACGAGCGGCTGAAGACCGCGACGGTGTTCAGCCGCGTCAGCCCCGCGGCGAAGCTGCGCCTCGTCGCCGCCTATCAGCAGCAGGGCGAAGTGGTGGCGATGATTGGCGACGGCGTCAACGACGCCGCGGCGCTCAAGCGTGCGGACGTCGGCGTGACGATGGGACGGCGTGGAACGGAAGTGGCCCGCGACACCGCGACGATCGTCCTGACGGACGATCGGTTCGAAACCATCGGCACCGCCATCGCCGAAGGCCGTCTGGTATTCGAGAACATCCGTCGATTCGTCTTCTACCTGTTCAGCTGCAACCTGGCGGAAATCATCGTGCTGCTTGGCACGAGCGCCGCCGGCTGGCCGCTGCCGCTGGCACCGATCCAGGTGCTGTGGCTGAACCTCGTCACCGACAGCGTGCCCGCGCTCGCGCTGGCGCTCGAACCGCCGCGCGGCGATTTGATGCAACGGCCTCCGCGGCCGCCGAGGGAGGCGCTATTGGCGCGGGGATTCCTCTACAGCATCGGCCTGTACGCCGTGTTAATCGCCGCCCCCGTGCTGGCGGTGATCGTCTGGCAGACCGTCGCCGGCGTGCCGTACGAGCGCGCGATCACCATGAACTTCGCCGTGCTCGGCTTTGCCCAGCTGTTCCATCTTGGCAACGCGCGCGACGACGCGCCGGTGCTGAGCTGGCGCCGGGCCGTCGCGAACCGGGCGGCACTGGCCGCACTCGTGATCGGTGCGCTGTCGCTGTTCGCCGTGATCCAGATGCCGGCGCTGGCGCAGCTGCTTCGGCTCGCCCCGCTGTCGGCAGGCGACTGGGCGCTCGTGTTGGGCCTTGCGCTCGTCCCCGCCGTCGTCGGCCAGACGGTCAAACTGGCGCGCGTCTGGACGCGGAGCAACGGAGCGGCCGTATGAAACTCTCGATTCTGGCGCTCGATTACGATGGCACGATTGCGACGGACGCCGGCGTGGACCCGGATGTCCGCGCGGCTATCGCCCAGGCGCGCACCAGTGGCATTACCGTGTTGCTGGTGACCGGCCGGATCCTGTCGGAGCTTCGCCGTGCCGCCGGAGATCTCCACTTTGTCGACGGCGTCGTCGCCGAAAACGGCGCGGTCGTCCACTTTCCCGACAGCGATCACACGTCGGTTCTGGCACCGCGCGTCGCCCCGCCGCTCGTGAGCGGTTTCGAGGCGGAGCGGCTGTCCTTTCGCGCCGGCGAGTGCCTGATCGATGCGGACGCGGCAGACGGTCAACGGCTGCTGTCCGTGATCCGCCGGCTGGAGCTGCCGTATGTGCTCGTCTTCAATCGCGGCCGCGTGATGGTGATGCCGCAGGGTGTCAGCAAGGCCACCGGGCTGCAGGCGGCGCTCGAGATGCTGCGCCTGTCGCCGCGGAACACGCTGGCCATCGGCGACGCGGAAAACGACCATGAGCTGCTCCGTCTGTCGGAGCTCGGCGCGGCCGTCAAGTGGGGCAGCCCGGCGTTACGAGGGGTCGCCGATGCCGTCGTCGCCGGCGAGAGTCCGCGCGACACGGCGGCCTACATCCGCGCGCTGGCAACAACGGATCATCTGCCACTTCCGGGCCGCGCCCGCCGGTCTCTCCGTCTCGGGCACACGGAAGACGGCCGGGAGTTCTCGCTGGCCGTCAAGGGCCGCAACGTCCTGGTGGCCGGCGACGCGAAGTCGGGAAAGTCGTGGATCGCCGGACTGCTGTGCGAGCAGTTGATTCTGCACGGGTACTGCGTGTGCGTGCTCGACCCGGAAGGGGATTATCGATCGCTCGAAGCGCTGCCCGGGGTCACCGTACTCGGCGGCGAAGATCCGCCGCCAACTCCCCGTGAGCTGCTGCGCGCGCTGCGGTATCCGGATCGCAGCGTCGTCATCGATCTGTCGCGACTGCCGCAGGACGAGAAGATCGCGTACATCCGCGCGGCGCTGCCCGCCGTCAATCAGATGCGGCGCCGCACCGGACTGCCGCACCGGATCCTGCTCGATGAGGCGCATTACTTCCTGCAGGAGGCGGAGGCCCAGCACCTGCTCGACTTCGAGCGCAACGGCTACACCGTCGTCACGTTCTGCGCGTCGAGGCTGCCGCCGAAGCTGCTGGCCGCGACGGAGGTGATGATCGTCACGTGCGAGTCGAACCACGAGGAGCTGGACGCGCTCTACCGGCGCTGCCAGCCGTGTCAGACGCGGATCGACAATGCGGCATGGCGGAAGCTGCTCTGTCATGTTGGAGTCGGGCAGGCGGTGGCGCTTCCGATCACCGAAGAAGCCGGCGGGGAACTCCGCCTCTTCAACATCGGGCAACGTCTGACGCCGCACGTCCGCCATCGCGAGAAATATGTCGACGTGCCGGTGACAGAGCAGAAGGGCTTTCTGTTCACCGCGCCGGCGCCACCGGCCCGTGCGCGCACGCTGCGTGAGTTCGTCACCGTCCTGGAGACGCAGCCGACCGACAGCCTGAAGGGTCACCTCCAGCGCAGGGACTTCTCGCGGTGGATCGCCGAGGTGTTCGGCGATCGGGCGCTGGCGGCAGAAATCCGGGATCAGGAACAACGCTACGTCAGCGGTATCGATGGCGACATCATTCCGGAAATCGTCAGCGCGATCCGCGGCCGGTACGATCTGACGGACGACGAGGAGGGGCCGCGCGCCGCTGCGGCGGACGCGCGTGCCGCGTGAGTATGCGAACCGTACTGATCGTCGTCATGATTGCGCTCGCACCGGCGGTTCTCGCCGCGCAGCCGTTGACGGGCGACGTGCACACCGTCGCGGTGGCACGCGGCGACACGCTGCGCTCGCTCGGCTCGCGGTTCGGAGTTGACCCGGCGACCATCGCGCGAGACAACGGCCGGGCGCTCGACGCGCCGCTTCGGGTCGGCGACTCGCTGTCGATCGACAACCGCCACATCGTGCCGGCACTGCCAGCGGGCGTGACGCTTGTCGTCAACGTCCCGCAGCGGATGCTGTTCGCCATGACCGGCTCCGGGGTGACGGCGTATCCCGCCGCCGTGGGCCGGCGAGACTGGCCGACACCGCTCGGCGAATTCTCGATCGCGACGAAAGAGACGAATCCGACCTGGGATGTTCCGGAGTCGATCCGGGCAGAGGCGCGGCGGGCCGGCCGAACCCTGCCAGTGAAGGTACCTCCGGGCCCGGACAACCCGCTCGGTGCGTACTGGCTGGGTTTGAGCATTGGCAGCGTCGGCATCCACGGCACCAACGCGCCAACCAGCGTCTACCAGGTCGTCACCCACGGATGTATCCGCCTGCAGCCGCACGACATCGCGGCGCTGTTCGGCCACGTGGGCGTCGGCGCACGGGGCGTGCTGGCCTATGAACCTGTGCTCATGGCGATCCACGGAGCGGAGGTCTTCGTCGAAGCGCACCGCGACATCTACAGGCGAGGACCCGCCGATGCGCTCGAGTTCGTCAGGATAAGGGCGTACGAATTCGGTGTTCTCGATCGGGTGGACTGGGATCGTGCGGCTGCAGTGATTCGCGAACGCGCGGGTATCGCCCGTCCGGTCACCCGTGCGGTCAGCTTTCCCTCGGGCGCGGTTTCTCGACTCTCGTATATGTCCCACCCGGCTCGATGAACCACACCGAGGCACCGCTGTGAGCGGCAAACGCGTGGGCATGCCTCACTGCTTCGAACTTCTTTTGAACCGCAAGCTGCGCATCACCCGGGACGATGCTGATCGCGAAGTGGCCGTCCTGCTGCCGCTTCGTGATCAGAACGTCGCCCGCCGTGGGGGACTGTTCTGCCATGAGTTCTACCTGAAAAGAATTGAGCTGATCGCGACGCTAGCACACTTTGATGCCACGGGGGAATTGTCAGCGGAATTCCCCGCAGGCCTGGCGCTGGCCGACGGCGAGATTCGCGAAGTACCGCCTGAAATCAACGAGTCGGCCCGGCACGCCCGTTGCGCCTTCGCCAGTGGAGGAGTGGTGCCGTGCACGCGGAAGCAGGCCAGGCCGATGTGATCCGGCTGCTGTCGGACCCGGCGACACATGGCGGCGCGCCAGTCGAGCGGATCGATACCCATGCGTCGGTCGTCTTTCTGGCGGGCAACCGGGCCCTGAAGCTGAAACGCGCCGTCAAATACGACTATCTCGATTTCTCCACCCTGGATCTGCGCAAGCGCTTCTGCGAGGCGGAGCTGCGGATCAATGGGCGCATCGCTCCGGCCCTGTATCGGCGGGTGATTCCAGTGGTTCGTACGGCCACGGGCGCGCTGGCGCTGGAGGGCGAAGGCACGCCTGTCGAGTGGGTCATCGAGATGGTCCGCTTCGATCAGGAGGCCCTGTTCGATCGAATGGCCGCGACCGGGCGGCTCGATCTGGAGCACATGGCGCCGCTGGCCGAGGAGATCGCGTCGTTCCACGAATCCTGTGCGGTGCGGCCCGAGTTCGGCGGTGAGGCGGGGATCGCGCGGGTCCTCGACGGCAACGCCGCAGGCTTCCGTGAGTTCGGTCGTGGCGCCCTCGACACCGCCGCGTGCGAGTCGCTGACGCTGACGGCGCGGACCGCCCTGCGACACTGCGCGCCTCTCCTGGAGCGGCGCCGGAAGACGGGCGACGTTCGCGAGTGCCACGGGGACCTGCACCTCGGGAACATCGTGCTGTGGGCGGAGCGGCCGACGCTGTTCGATGCGATCGAGTTCAACGACGACATCGCGTGCGTCGACGTGCTGTACGACCTGGCATTCCTCCTGATGGATCTGTGGCATCGCACGCTGCCGCGGCACGCCAACACCGTGCTGAATACCTACCTCCGGGAGACGCGCGACTTCGAGGGGCTGGCGGCGCTGCCGTTGTTCCTGGCCTGCCGCGCCGCGATTCGCGCGAAGACGTCGGCCACCGCCGCCGCGCGGCAGACCGACTTCGCCACAGAGGGCGAGATGCGCGGGCGCGCACGCGACTATCTCGGCCTCGCCGCTCGTCTGCTGCAGCGTCAGCCGCCGGCGCTCGTCGCGATCGGAGGCCTGTCGGGGTCCGGCAAATCGACGCTGGCACACGCGCTCGCGCCCGGGATCGGGGCCGCGCCCGGCGCGGTTGTCCTTCGTTCCGACGAAATCCGCAAACGTCTGTGGGGCGCCTCGCGGCTGACCAGGCTGGATCCGGCCGCCTACACGCCTGAAATGTCGGCCCGTGTCTACGAGACGCTGGCCATGGACGCGGCGGCCGTGCTCGCGACAGGCCACTCGGCGGTCGTGGACGCCGTGTTTACGCGTGCGGACGATCGCTTCGCCATCGAACGTGTGGCGCGGATCGCCGGTGTGCCGTTTTCGGCGCTCTGGCTGGAGGCGCCGGAAGATGTGCTCATCGAACGCGTCACGAGACGGGGGCCGGACGTGTCGGACGCCGACGCCGCCGTCGTCCGGATGCAGTACGCGCAATCAGCCGGAGACGTGCGCTGGTCGCACGTGGACGCGGCCGTCGGCGTCGAACAAGTCGTCGTCCGCGCGCGGACAGCCCTGCAGCGCCAGATGGTCGCGCTCGACGCTGCTGCCTAGCGGAAGGCCCAAGGCCACAGGCCTAAGGCCCAAGGGCTGGTCTAGGGAATCAGGGATCAGGGATCAGGGATCAGGGATCGGGGATCGGGGATCAGGCCAGTGCTGGGGATCAGCGATTAATTCCCAGCTGTAAGAAATATCTCGCGGCGCTTCGTTCTTCTCTTCGGCCTTAGGCCTTAGCCCTTAGGCCTCCCCTCAGGCATATACGTTGCGTAATCGGTGGCTAGAGGAACACATGGCGTACAAACATCTGCTCTTTGAAGCGGACGCCCGGGAAAAGGTGCTCCGCGGTGCCAGCGCGATCGCCGACGCGGTGCGCGTCACGCTCGGTCCACGCTCGCACAGCGTGCTCATCGAGAAGAAATGGGGAGCGCCCATCGTCTGCAACGACGGCGTCACCATCGCCAAAGAGTTTGCCCTCAAGGATCCGGACGAGAACCTGGGCGCGCAGATGCTGCGCGGCGCCGCCGAACGGACCGGCGATTCCGTGGGCGACGGCACCACGACCTCGACGATTCTCGCGCACGCGATCTTCGCGGAGGGCGTGCGCAACATCGCCGCCGGCGCCAGCGCGATCGATCTGAAACGGGGCCTCGATCGGGCGACCCGGGCCGCCATCGAATCGCTGCGCTCGCAGTCGCGGCAGGTGCAGAGCGACCGCGAGAAGCGCCAGGTCGCGACGGTATCCGCGCATAACGACCCGGCCATCGGCGACCTCGTCGCGCAGGCGATCGCCCGGGTCGGCGCCGAAGGAGCGGTGACGGTTGAGGAAGCCAAGGGCACCGAGACCACGATGGAGGTGGTCGAGGGGATGCAGTTCGACCAGGGGTATCTGTCACCGTATTTCGTGACTGATCCCGAGAAGATGGAAGCCGTGCTGAGCGACCCCTTCGTGCTGTTGTGCGAAGGCAAGATCGGCAAGATCGCCGACCTGCTGCCGCTGCTCGAGCAGATTGCCAAGGGCGGAGCGCCGCTGCTGGTCGTGGCGGAAGACGTCGAAGGAGAGGCGCTGGCGACGCTGGTCGTCAACCGGCTCCGCGGCGTCTTCGCCACGGCGGCGGTGAAGGCGCCTGGATTCGGCGACCGGCGCAAGGCCATGCTGCAGGACGTCGCGATCGTGACGGGAGGTCAGCTCATCGCGCAGGAGCTTGGTCTCAAGCTCGAGAAGGTCACACTCGAACAGCTCGGGCGTGCCGCACGCGTCGTCGTCGATCGCGAGCACACGACGATCATCGGTGGCAAAGGCGATAAACGCGCCATCGACGGGCGATGCCAGGAACTGCGCACGCAGATCGCCGACACGAAGTCCGACTACGACCGCGAGAAGCTCGAGGAGCGGCTTGCCAAGCTCTCGGGCGGCGTCGCGGTCATTCGTGTCGGCGCGCCGTCGGAGGCCGAGATGAAGAGCCGGCACGAGGCCTTTGACGACGCGATTCACGCCACCCGCGCCGCCATGGCCGAAGGCGTGGTCCCCGGCGCCGGGCTGGCGCTGCTGCGGGCGATCGACGCCGTTGAAAAGGAGGCCGCGGGGCTGGACGCCGACGAGCGCTCGGGCGCGCTCATCCTCCGTCGCGCGCTGGAAGTGCCGGCGCGACAGATCGCCGAGAACTCGGGCGCCGATGGCGGAGTCGTGGTCGAGAAGATGCGCACGGGCGCGGGGAACTTCGGATTCGACGCCGCGGAGCGTAAGTATGTCGACCTGGTCGAGGCCGGCATCATCGACCCGACCAAGGTCGTGCGCCTGGCGCTCGAGAACGCCGTGTCCGTTGCCGGCGTGCTGCTGCTGACCGATGCCACGATGACCGAGGTGCCGGAGCCGAAGCCCGAATCGGTCGGTGCCGCCGCTGAGGCGTATTAGTTGCCGCGTGGCAGTGCGTTTGCTCTCGCACATGCCGAGGTCACCATGAAGATCACGCTCGAAATACCTGTGGTCCAGACGTGCGCTGCGACCGCGTGCGCCTACAACGCGGGGCACCGCTGCCACGCCGTGGCCATTACTGTCGGGGACGGAATCCACCCCGCCTGCGATACGTTCTTCGCCTCCGACCGTCCAGCGCGCGACGTGTCACATACTGCCGGTGTCGGCGCATGCAAGATCGCAGGTTGCCGATACAACTCCGACCTCGAGTGTGCCGCGGGCGCGATTCGGGTGAACGTTCACGCCAATCACGCGGACTGCGCGACGTACACGCCTCGCTGATCACAGTGCAGGCCGGCGCCGCCCCGGATCAGCAGATCTCGTCCTCGTCCACCCCCTCGACCGCCGAGGGCACGACGACGATCCGGTTCTGCACGCGGCGGATCCCGGGGGCGCTTGCCGCGCCGCGTTCAGCAGCGTCCCGCTGCAGCCACGACCCGACCGTTCCGGTCAGCGTCACGACGTCGCCGGCGACTTCAACGCGCAGGTTTCGTGCGTCGAGATCGGCATTGCGGTGCAACGCCGATACGATGCGCCGGTGGACGTCGCGAAAGACCGGTTTCGATGCCACGTCGATGTAGTTCGCGACCCCGCGCACGCCGGGCACATGTTTCACGGCGTCGGCCGCCGCTTCCTTCTGCGTGAACCATTCAACCGTGCCGGTCAGCCCGATGCGCCCGTGGTGAACGGCGATCGTGACCTTGTCGGCCACCGTCGTCTGAACCTTCAGCGCGGCGGCGGCGTCCGCAGCGATGTCGGCATCGGTGCGGTCGACGGTCAAACGAACCGTCACGTCGTTGGCGATGGCGCGGACGCCGCGCACCCGCTTCGCGACGCGTTCCGCGGCCAGTTTGCCCGCATAGGTGTCGACGAAGCCAGTCAGCGTGACGACGCCGTTTTGTGCCGACACGCCAATCGCGCTGGCGTCGACGTCGGGATCCCAGTCCAGCTCCCGCACCACGAAGTTGCGGAGCCGCAAGTCGGTGCCCGTCAGTGTGGCGGTGGTCATAGGAATGCTCCTGCTCTGTGAGGAGCCAGCTTCATGCCACGGCGCGGGCGACAGCTTCGCAGGGTTTCCCTTGGAAACGACGGTTCGCAGCGTGTCCATCCGCCGCTGAGCGCGGCCGAGTGGGGAATAGTCACCGGCGGACGCGGGAATTCACGTTGGCGGCGGCGTTCAAGTGCCTCGTCCCCTCCCGAAACACGAGTTCATCGTCCCCTGTCTCATGGCTCGAACGTTGCCCCGAATCCGTGTGGTGAACGATGTGGGCTGACGACGTGCAAGGTGAGCCGGACGTCATGACCGGACGGATGCCGGAAACCGACGATCCCTTCGGTACCGACATCGTTCGCCACGACCTGCAACAGATTGGCAAGGTCCCCTTGTTGAAAGCCGCAGAAGAGCGCGAACTCTGCGCGCGAATCGAAGCGGCGCAGCTCGCGCTCGCGGCAGCCCTTGTCGCAGATTCCGAGACGCGGCGTCAGATGGCCGAGCTCGTCGATGCCGTTCGCAGCAAGCGCGTCGCGGCTGACGAACTGCTGGAATCGCGCGACGGCCGGCCGCTGCGGCGCCAGGACCTGGCACGGGCGTTCGAGACATTCACGCAGATGGCGCGGCGTGGAGCCGCGGTGGAGCGTCTGGACACTGCGGCGGCGCGCAGCGTATCGACCCGCCGCCCGCAACTCCGCGCGCGCGCCGATCGTCTGGTGACGTCGCTGGCAGACGCGATGGCTGCAGTGCCTATCCGCCCGGTGGTGCTGGAGGCGCTCGCGGCTCGCATACCGGAGGCCTCTCGTGACGATGCCGCGGTACGGATCCGCCGCCAGCTGGACACCGTACGGACGCTCAAGCGCCAGCTGATGGAAGCGAATCTCCGGCTCGTGGTGTCGGTCGCGAAACGCTATCAGCATGCGAACCTGCCGTTCCTCGATCTGATTCAGGAAGGCAATCTCGGCCTGATGAAGGCCGTCGACAAGTTCCAGTATCGCCGCGGCTTCAAGTTCTCGACGTATGCCACATGGTGGATTCGCCAGGCGATCACGCGCGCGCTCATCGACACCGGCCGGACGATTCGTCTGCCGGCGCACATCGTCCAGGACCTCAATCGGATCGCCGCGGCGCGTCGAACGCTGGAGCGGACGCTGGGCCGCGACCCGACGCTGCCCGAGATCGCCGCCGAAACACGGCTGTCGGTCGACAAGGTGAGGCATGCCATGCGATCGGGCGCACCGCTGGCGTCGCTCGACGTGCCGCTGGGCGACGACACTGTGGCTGGCGACCTCGTGCCCGATCGCGCCGCTGTGACACCGGAGGACGCCTTGCTGGAGACGGACGCCCGGCGACGGGTCAGAGCGGCGCTGTCCGGACTCAGCGAGCGCGAACGCGAGGTGCTGGAGCTCCGCTTCGGACTTCGCAACTCGCACGGCCAGACGCTGCAGGAGATTGCCGATCGCTTCGGCGTCACACGTGAGCGGATCCGGCAGATTGAAAAGCGGGCGCTGCGACGGCTGCTGCGGGCCCAGGAGCAGCCGATCGAGAACGGCGCCGCCGCCTGATGGATTGCGAGAGCACCGATATGGCCACGGACGCAACCAGAGGACGGGTACCACCGGGAAGGAGACGCCTATGCCTGCGACGGTGACAGCTCTTCCCGAATCCGTCCGGATTGAACACCACGCCATCCATGAACAGCTCGAAGAGGCGATGCAGGCGCCGGGTCAGGTCGGTGTGGCCGCGCGCGCGTTGGGCAA
>JBOGIQ010000022.1:0-32722 GCA_050742535.1 Vicinamibacterales bacterium
CGCGTTGATCGCTTCGCACAGATCCTCGCTGATCGGCACATCACCGTATCCGTCAGGAAGAGCCGCGGTCAGGACATCCGCGCCGCGTGCGGGCAACTGATCGTCGAAGGCGGCACGAAGAAGACCGCCGCGCAGCAGATAGCGCTACTGCTGAACTAGAGCCGCGCTATAAGGTGAGCGTCACCCATGTGTTGCGCTCGGCCTGCTGCTCGAGCCGCACCTTGACGTAGTTATCCGTCACCGCCGACCAGCCATCATCCACCACCAGAGCGCGGCGCACGGTGCCGCGTTGAGCCGCCCGGAACCGGCGCGTCATGTCCGCGCCGATCTCTCGCACACGCCGCGCACGTTCACGAATCACCGTTCCCTCGACCTTCGGGTGAAGCGCGGCGGCTTCCGTGCCGGGACGGTCGGAATAGGGAAAGACGTGAAGATGCGAGAGCGGCAGGTGTCGAAGGACGGCAACGCTCTCGTCGAACTGCGCGTCCGTTTCGCCGGGAAAGCCGACGATGACGTCGGACCCGATCGACGCATGCGGCATCAGATCAACAATCCGTTCCACGAGCGCCGTGTAGAAGCCGGCCGTGTACGGCCGGCGCATGGCGCTGAGCATCGTGTCGGCCCCGTGCTGCAACGGCAGATGAAAGTGCGGAGCAATCCTTGGTGAGCCGGCCGCAAGCGCAACAACCTCAGGCGTGCAGTCCATCGGCTCGAGCGAACTCACGCGGAACAGGACATCCTCGGGCCAGGCATCAAGGTGCTCGAGCAACGCCAGCAGCGACGAGCGCGGCGACAGATCACGCCCGTACGAGCCCAGGTGCACCCCGGTCAGCGCGATTTCCTTGTAGCCTGCCCGGACCGCCCGATCCACGTCGCGGATGATCTCGTCTACCAGTTTCGACTGCCCGCGTCCCCGGGTCGAGGGAATGATGCAGTAGCTGCAGCGTTGATCACATCCCGACTGCACGCGGAGCGTGAAGGCGGTTCGCCCGGCAACTCCCGGTGCGAGAACACTGCCGCAGGGGCCGTCGCCGCCGCTGAACCGGTCGGCCGTCGAAAGACCTGATTCGCGCGCCACCACGTCGGCAACGGCGTCCTTGCCTTCGTTCGGAACGACCTGAACGACGTTCGGCAGGTTCGCCAGTTCTCCCGGGACTCGTGTCGCGTAACAGCCGGTCACGATCACGCGAACGGACGGATTGCTGCGAACGACCCGGCGGATGGTCTGGCGTGCGCCCTGATCAGCCGTCGCGGTAACGGAGCATGTGTTGACGACGAGGACGTCTGCCCGGTCGGGAGACACCGCGGTGCCGCCGCGTGCGAGCAGCTGGCCTTCCAGCGCCAGCGAGTCGGCCTGATTGACCCGGCATCCGAACGTGACGATTGCGTACTTCACGAGCCAGCCTGGACGCCGGAGCCCTGGCGAAGGCGGGCGAGCGCCTTCGTCCCGATGTCGCGGCGCATCTGCATGCCGTCGAACCGGATATGCGCGGCCGCCCGATATGCGGTCTCGATCGCTTCGCGATGTGAGGGTCCGCGCCCGACCACGGTCAGGACGCGTCCCCCGGCTGTCACGATCCGCCCGTCGCGCCGGGCGGTGCCGGCGTGGAACACCATCGCACCCGGCACGCCGGCTGCCTCGTCGAGTCCCGTGATTGGCTGACCGTTTTCTGAACTCTCCGGATAACCGCGCGAGGCCAGCACCACGCCGACGTGCGGCTCGTCGCGGAAGCGCGCGGGCCTGGACGGGAGCGCGCCCGTGGCGGCGGCGCCAAGCAGCCATGAGAGATCCTCGTCCAGCATCGGCAGCACGACCTGAGCTTCCGGATCGCCAAAGCGAACGTTGAACTCGATCACCTTGGGACCATGCGCGGTCAGCATCAAACCGACGTACAGGAAACCGCGATATGGATGCCCTTCCGCTTCCATACCCGCAAGAACGGGGCGAACGACCTCATCCAGCACACGGCGTTCGATGTCCGGTGTGAGCAGCGGACTTGGAGAAAACGCTCCCATGCCGCCGGTATTCGGACCGCGGTCATCGTCGAAAATGCGCTTGTGATCCTGAGCCGACGAGAGCGGAACGAATGCCGCGCCGTCGGCGAGCACGAAATAGGAGGCCTCCTCCCCAACGAGGAATTCCTCGAACACGACGCGCTCGCCGGCGTTGCCGAATGCGCGATCGATCATCGCGCTGCCGACCGCGGCCTCCGCGGCGGCGCGATCCTCCGCGATCACGACACCTTTGCCGGCGGCCAGACCGTCGGCCTTCACGACCAGCGGGAATCCGAACTCGCCGGATCGGACGAACGTCATCGCGTCCGCGGCTGAATCACACACTCGAAAGCGAGCCGTCGGCACGCGATGTCGCTCCATGAACGCTTTCGCGAATGACTTGCTCGACTCGAGCGCCGCGGCCGCGCGTGAAGGGCCGACGATCGCGCTGCCGGCCGCTGTAAAGAGATCGGCAACTCCCAGACTGAGAGGCAGTTCAGGACCGACCACGGTGAGATCGACGTCCTGTGTTTCCGCCAGCGCCAGCAGTTGGTCAGGTTTCGTCAGATCGCCGGGAAGGCACTGCGCCACTTCCGCGATTCCGGGGTTCCCGGGCGCACAAAGGACAGCCGAAACGTCACGCTCGCGCGCCAGCTTCCACGCCATCGCGTGCTCACGCGCACCGGAGCCGAGGATCAGAACCTTCATGGGAGGGCTAACTGTATGACGGGCAGGGAGTTCGGGTGAAGCAGACGATGTGTGCAGGTTGCCGCCGCCAATCCCGACTATTTCGTTGACGTGGCGGCATGTTGCGCCCTAGAATCCGCGCCTGCCTGTGCTAGCCTAGCATATTCGCCACTTTTCGAGCGTTTTGGCAGGGGACCCACTAGGCCAGTGAGGGGGTGTAACAGGCGTGGCTGAAGTGAAGATTCAGGAGGGCGAGTCGATCGAGAGCGCACTCCGACGCTTCAAGCGAAAGGTTCAGCAGGAAGACATCATCAAGGACATCAAGAAGCATTCTTTCTATCTGAAACCGGGGGACAAGCGTCGGGCCAAACAGGCGCTGGCGCGGAAGCGTAACCGCAAGAAGCTCCGGAGAGAAACGGAGTAAGCACGCGGGATCGACGAGCTCACGAGGTGGCGACCGATGGAGTTCCAGGACAAGGCCTTACGGTGTGTGGACTGCGGGTCGGAGTTTATCTGGACGGCTGGCGAACAGCTGTTCTTCGCTGACAAGCAGTTCAAGAACGAGCCGAAGCGTTGCAAGACGTGTAAGGCCAAACGGGCGAATCGAGCCAGCGCTGGACCAGCGCCGCGCGAACGGGTGGAGACACAGACCGCCTGCTCGGCATGCGGTAAGGACACCACGGTTCCGTTCCGTCCGACTCAGGGTCGTCCGGTGTTCTGCAAAGAGTGCTTCCAGCAGCGGAAGTTTGCAGGCGCCGGCGGCGTCTGAGACCATCGTTCGCAACCATATTTTCCAACGTCGCGAAGGGCCAGACGCGAGTCTGGCCCTTTGTGTCTGTATGTTAAAATTCGAATCTTTTAGGCCATTTCAATCGAGGGTGTAATGCAGATCGACGAACGGCAAGCCGGCGACGTGACGATTCTGGACGTCAAGGGCAAATTGACGCTCGGCGAGGGTGACGAGATCCTGAAGGACAAGATCAATAGCCTCGTGCTGCAGGGGCGCAAGAAGCTCGTACTCAATCTGGCGGAGGTGCCCTACATCGACAGCGCCGGGTTGGGTGAGATCGTCCGCACGTATACGACGGTGAGCCGCCAGGGCGGCAGCCTCAAGCTGCTCAGCCTGACGAAGCGGATTACCGATCTCCTCGCCATTACCAAGCTGCTGACCGTGTTCGAAACCTACGACAACGAGGCCGACGCGGTGCGGAGCTTCTCATCGGCCAACGTCTGACGGACGGCCCGTGGTGATGGCTTCCGCGGCGCCGTCGCCTGGCGGATCTCCACGCGTGTCCTCGCAGTCCACCACGCGGTCCCGTTCGACCACAGCCCTGCTGCTGATTTCGCTGCGGCCGGAGCAGTGGACCAAGAACCTGATTGTGTTCGCTGGCGCGCTGTTCGGCGGCCAACTGACAAGTGCGCCGGCGCTCGGCGCGGCAACCGGCGCGTTCCTGATCTTCTGTGCGCTGTCTGGAGCGGTGTACCTCTTCAACGACGTCGCCGACCGGACCGCGGATCAACGGCATCCGCTGAAGCGCGAACGGCCGATCGCCTCAGGCGCACTGTCCCCGGGTCTGGCGGTGACCGTCGGTCTGATTCTCGGGTTGACCGGCGTGGGCGCCGCCTTTGCGATCCGGCCGCTGCTTGGCGTCGTGGCGACCGCCTACTTCGCCCTTCTGTTTCTCTATTCCTTCGTGCTGAAGCACCTCGTCATCATCGATGCGCTGACGATCGCAGCGGGCTTTGTGTTGCGCGCGGCCGCCGGCGCCGTCGCTGTCGCGGTGCCAATCAGTCATTGGCTGCTCGTCTGCACGACGCTCCTGGCGCTGTTCCTCTCATTCAGTAAACGCCGGCACGAGCTGACGCTGCTGGCCGAAGGCGCCATCGACCATCGGCCGATCCTCCACGAATACAGCCCTTACCTGCTCGACCAGATGATCGCGGTCGTGACGGCCTCGACGCTTGTCGCGTACACCCTCTACGCCACCAGCGTCGAAACGGCACAAAGGCTGGGCACCACACGGCTGGGCCTGACGATCCCGTTTGTGCTGTATGGAATCTTTCGATATCTGTATCTGGTGCACCAGAAACGGGGCGGCGGCAGCCCGACGACACTGCTGGTCACGGACGGTCCGCTTCTGGCGTGCGTCGGCTTGTGGAGTCTCGCCGTTGCGGTCATCCTGTACACCCCCCTTGGACGCTGATGCGCGGGGGCTTTTTGACACGACGCTGATGGCAATGGATCACAACCCCCCTGGCAGGCGGCCACATTACCACCGTGGTCGGCGTGGAACCGACCGGCGCGGCAGCGAACGGCGCACGCCGCAGTCTGTCGAACAGGGGCCGCAGCCATCGGCCGATCAGGTGGACGTCGATCAGATCATGCGGGAGATCCGGAACCGGATCTCCCAGCGTCACGGCATCGAGCTCTCGACACAGCAGATTCAGGATCTCGCGGCACGCCGGCTTGAAGCGATCCTCGAGCCGCGCAACATCAATCCGACACTGCTGGAGCAGATGCGCAAGGGCGCCGCGGCGCCGCCCGATCCGCCGCCCCCGGGCACCGATACCGCCGATTCATTCGCCGACGACGCCATCTACGCGGGCAGCCCGGTGGTGCGCTTCTTCCGGCGGCTGTTCAATCCGTTGTTGAAGCTGCTCTTCAATCCGTCAGCGGTTGTCGGTGCCCTGCAGGCGCAGGGCCGGCTCAATCGCGCCGCGGCCACGCGCGCCGCCGAGCTCGAACGGCGCCAGACAGAATGGAACGCGCTCCACTACCAGATCGTGCAGCGGCTCGTCACCGAGGTCTCGCGCGCCAGCATCGAGATGCAGGCGCTCAGTCAGCGGGTGGAGGCGCTTGTCGCGCGGGTTGACTTCAACGATCGCCGTGTCCGCGCGCTCGAAAGCGCGCCGCCACCGGCGCGCAGCCCACGTCCCCAGGAGCCCGCTCCGGCGGCACCGCCCGCGCCAGCAAGTACCGCTCCGTCCGAAGCAGCCAACACCACCACCAGCAGTGCACCCGCCGTGGATGCGCCGAGGAGACGGCGCCGGCGTCGACGGGGCCGGCGCGGCTCGATAGCCGGCACGGATGCGAGCCCCACCGCGGTGCCGGCGAATGCCGCGGTGCCCGATGACACCGCTGATCTCGATGAGGGCGACGAAGAGGGAGTCGAGGAGATTCCGGCCGGGGAATCCGCCGCGGAGCCGGTCGTAGACAGCATCCTCGCCGATATAGATCCCGCAGCAGAATCGAATGTTCTGCCCGCACCGTCGATACCGGAGCCAGTGGCGTTGCCGTCACCGGGACCCGCGCCCGAACCGTCACCCGTTGACGCGGAGCCGGAGCGGACCCCCGTTGCATCTGCAGGCGAATCGACTCCTGCCGCGCCGGCGCCGTCCTCGGACCCGAATACGCCGGGACGCTAGGAGATCAGGTGAAGTTCGCGTTCGTCACGGCACGGTACGGGGCCGATATCACCGCGGGTCCAGACCATGCCTGCCGCGTACTGGCCGAACAGGTCAGCAGCCGTCACGACGTAGACGTGCTGACGACCTGCGCCAGGAACCCACAGACCTGGAAAAACGAATACTCCGAAGGAACGGATCGCGTCCGGGGCGCGCTGGTGCGCCGTTTCGCCGTCAGCCAGGCCAGGGACGAACACGCCTTCGGCCAGTTTTCCGCACGCGTCCTGGCCGGGCCGCGATCGCGAGCCGACGAACTCGAGTGGCTGCGCCGCGCGGGCCCCTGGTCAGCCGGGCTGATCGATTTCATTCGGCGGCAGCACAAGTCGTACGACGTGCTGGTGTTCTTCTCGCTGTGCAGCCCTGTGACCGTGACCGCCGCGACGCTGGCGCCCGAACGGACCATCGTCTTTCCGTATCTGCAGCTCCAGCCCGCACTGCGTTTCGACGTGGGCGCCGAGATCCTTTCTGCCGTTCGCGGTGTTGGCCTGATCTCCGGCACCGAGCGACATCTGCTTCGCTCGTATATGCGCGTCACGCCGCAGCACGACGAGGTCGTCGGCATCGGGATCGATCCGTCGCCTGAGCAGTCGTATCCGCGCCATCAACAGGATCCGGCAGACGTTGTCGTCGACGACGACGCCATGGGCGCCGGTGATGACGACGTGCCGGCGTCGTACCTGGAGGGGCGCGGTGTTCCATTCCGGCGCCGGCACCGCCTGTACGGTCCGTTTGCGCTGTACGGCGGCCGCGTCGAGCCGGACAACGGCTGCGAAGAGATGCTCGATTACTTCGATACGTTTGCCGCCTCCGACGGCGACACGTCTCTGGCGCTGATGGGCGTCAAGATGATGAAGGTTCCGGACGAGCCATACATCAGGCTGGCTGGTGTGCTTCCGGAGCGTCAACGGATGATCGCCTGCGAGGCGGCCGACGTCACGATCGCGCCGTCGGCCGACGATCTGGTCGCGCAACCACTCCTCGAAAGCCTCGCGGTGGGAACGCCCGTGCTCGCCAGCGCGTGCAACAGTGCGGCCGTCGAACACTGCCGGCGCAGCAACGCCGGCCTGTACTATTCCAACCGCGGGGAGTTCGTGGAAGCGCTGCGGCTGCTGATGAGCAACAGCCGCCTCCGCAGCCGGCTCGGCGAGAACGGCCGGACTTACATCCGCCAGAATTTCCGCTGGGACGCGGTGCTCGGCCGGTTCGATCGGCTGGTTTCGAGAGCCAGAGCGAGATAGGAACTACTCGCGCGTCAGTTCGGCCGCCGGAAACGGCCGCGTCTTGGCCGGGCGATCGTGATCCGCCGCGGTGCTGGCTTTCTTCCGCCTGGTGCCGATCTCATATCGCTTGATCATTTCGTTCAGCGTGGTCGGCTTGATCTTCAGCAGTTCCGCCGCGCGCTTCTGCACTCCTCCGGCCGCTTCAAGCGTTGACTCGATCAGGCGTTTCTCGACGTTCGTGATCACGTCCTTGAAGGAGATCCCTTCCGGCGGAACCGCGAACTTCGGGATGTGGAAGGGCGGGGCCGATCGGATGTGGTCGGGAATCAGGTCGAGGTCGATCCGGGGCTTCACGCTGAGCACGACCGCGCGTTCGATGACGTTCTCCAGCTCCCGCACGTTGCCCGGCCAGTCGTAGTCGCTCAGCACGTCGAGCGCCTCCGGCGTGATCTCGACGCCGCGCTTGTTGTTCTCCTCGCCGTACTTCTCGAGGAAGTGCTGGGTCAGCAACGGGATGTCTTCCTTGCGATCCCGGAGGGGCGGCAGGACGATATTGATGACATGGAGCCGGTAGTAGAGATCCTCGCGGAACCGGCCGTCCTCGACCATCTGGTGGAGGTCGCAGTTGGTCGCGGCAATGATCCGGACGTCGACCTTGATCGTGTCCATGCCGCCGAGGCGCATGAACTCACGCTCCTGCATGACACGCAGGAGCTTGGACTGGGTCTCCGGAGGGATATTGCCGATCTCGTCGAAGAAGATGCTGCCCTTGTCGGCGAGGTCGCAGAGGCCCTTCTTCGGATTGATCGCGCCGGTGAAGGCGCCCTTCACGTGGCCGAAGAGGGTGGACTCGAGCAGATCCGACGGCAGGTTGCCGGAGTTGACCGTGACGAACGCGCGCTCGGCCCGCGGCGAGTTCGAGTGAATCGCGCGCGCAACGAGCTCCTTGCCGGTTCCGCTTTCACCGGTCACCAGGATCGTTGAGCGGCTGGGCGCCGCCTGGAGGATCAGATCGAAGACCTGCTTCATCCGCGGACTGCCGCCGATGATCCCTGAAAACCGCCGGGACTGCGCCTGCAGCGTCTGCTTCAGCGCCGTGTTTTCGGCCACCAGCTGCCGGCGCTCGACGACGTTGCGAACGACGACCAGCACCTCGTCGTTCTTGAACGGCTTCGTGATGTAGTCGAACGCCCCGAGCTTCATCGCCGCGATGGCGGTTTCGACGCTCGCAAAGGCGGTAATCATCAGCACCGGCAGGTCGTCGTCCAGCTTCCGCAGCTCGTGCAGCGTGGCGATGCCGTCGATCCCCGGCATCATCACGTCGACGATCGCCGCGTCGAACGGCATCGACCTCGCCAGCTCCAACCCCTCTTCACCGCTGGAGGCAAGCCGCACCTGATACCCCTCGCGCGTCAACAGCGCCTCGAGGATCTCGCGCATGATCTCCTCGTCGTCCACGACGAGGATTGAGGCCGACCGGCGGACCGTGGCAGCGAGAGCGGCCATTACGTGCGCGGCCTGGCCGCGAGCGGCCGATGGTGAGCCACCGCTGGCAGGGTGACGGTAAACCGGGTCCCTTGCCCGACCGCGCTGTCGCAGTCGATCGCGCCGTCGTGCTCGCGCACGATACCGTAGCTGATCGACAGGCCAAGGCCGGTCCCCTGCCCGATGACTTTGGTGGTGAAGAAGGGATCGTAGATGCGCGCGATGTATTCGCTGGGAATGCCCGACCCGGTGTCGGCCACTTCCATGATCGCGCGATCTCCATCGACGCGGCTCGCAATCGTCAGCCAGCCGCCGCGTGGCATCGCGTCCTTCGCATTCAGGAACAGATTCAGGAACACCTGCTGCAGCTTGTGCTCCATGCCGACGACGAGGACGGCGCTCAGCGACAGCTCGCGGCGGACCTTCACGCGGTGGAGCTCGAACTGATGTTCGAGCAGGCTCAGCACGTCGTTGACGACGACGTTCAGGTCGACGGCGCTGCGCTCGCTCGCGCTCGCGGCCGTGGGGCGCGCCAGCGTC
Organism: Vicinamibacterales bacterium; assembly: GCA_050742535.1. Classification (GTDB taxonomy): domain Bacteria; phylum Acidobacteriota; class Vicinamibacteria; order Vicinamibacterales; family UBA2999; genus Gp6-AA40. The sequence goes on from JBOGIQ010000022.1 coordinate 9,393, forward strand.
AGCAGTCCGTTGACGATCTTGGCCGCACGGAATGTCTGCCGTTCGATCTTCTCGAGGAGGCGAGTGCGCGGATCCTCAGGGTCCGCGCCTTCGAGCAGCATCTGCGTGAAGCTCGAGATGCCGGTCAGCGGCGTGTTGACCTCGTGGGCCACGCCGGCGGCCAGGAGGCCGATGGAGGCCATCTTTTCCGAGATCTGCAACTGCTCCTCGAGCCGCACGCGGCCAGTGACGTCCTCGAGAATGACGATGGTGCCAACGGTGACTGTGGTGTCGCCCGCAGCGGCGCGGAGCGGCGCCAGGGCGGCGTTGACAATCAGCGAGCGATCGGCGGCGGCGGCGCGAGACTGAATCGGCATCCGCGACAGCGTTGCTCCGCCCGGCGTGTCGCGGCGCGCGGCGCGGAGCGCTTCGACGAATGGCGCGTCGAATACATGCTCCAGCCGCCGGCCGACCGCCTCGGCGCTGGCAAGCCCGTAGACACGCTCCAGCGCGCGATTCCATCGCACGATGGTGTCGTTGAGATCGAGCACGAGCAGTCCGTCGGCGAGCGATTCGAGGATGTTCTCGTTGAACGCGCGCATCCGATCGAGCTCTCCCGCCTTGGTATGCAGCTGACGGTAGAGACGCGCATTTTCCAGCGCGGTCGCGATCTGCCCGGCCACGGCGCCAAGCAGCGCCATGTCCTCGCTGGTGAGCGGCTCGCCGGTCTCTTTCCGGCCGAGCGCGAGCACGGCAATCGTGCTGTCCTTGGCGGCGCAGGGGATGAAGTAATAGAGACCCGCGTCGCGCCAGAACTCGATCTCCTCGGCCGGGAATCGTCCGACGGCCATCGGATCGTCCAGCGCCACAGGGTGGCCTTCGCGGAGGCGGGCGCCCATGCGCGAACGCGCCGGCAGGGCCGGCGGATGATCGTCGCCGAACCCCGACGCCCGGAACGCGCTGAAGTGCGGCGCCCCCTCGTCTTCCAGCATCAACGCCATCCGATCGATCAGCAGCGTCTCGACGATGCGCCCGATGAGACGATTCGCGAGCCGGTTCAGATCGAGATCGCTGTTCAGATCGCGCGCGAAGGCGCCAAGGGCACGGCGATAGTCGTAGCGGTCACGATAAAATGCCCGGTCCAGCGCGTTCTGAACGAACGTTTTCACCGGCGGCGCCAGCAACACGGCGACGAGCGTGGCAAAGAACGCAATCACCCACTGATTGGGGCCGTTGCCGCTCACCGATACCCGCTGCACGGCGCCGAGCAGCGCCGCATAAATCAGGACGATCGCGGACAGCGCGGCGATGTAGACGAGCGCCCGCTTCACGATCACCTCGATGTCCATCAGGCGATAGCGAACGATGGCCGAGGCGTAGGCCAGCGGGATCACGCCGAGCGCGATCACGGTCAGCTCCATCGGGACCGATGGCTCGACACCGAGCGCCCACGGCAGCGCATAACCGAAGGCGAACGGCGCCGTTCCCAAGGTCGTGCCCCACGCGATCCACCGCAGTTGCCGGCGCGCGGTCACCGTCGCGACCTGGGACATCGCGCGCCAGAGGCCAGCCAGTCCGCCCAGGAAACAGACCGCGAGAGGGAGCAGCTCGATGCGGTCCACGTTTCCAACGACCCGGGCAAAGAGCGCCGCATCGCTCGGCCCTCGCGCGACGGCAATCGCCCGCGCGATACCGAGCACAACGGCCGGGACGTAGGCGCCGACAATCAGCGCCCGGCCAAGCTGACCGCCCGACCAGCGGCGCGGGCGCTCGGGGAACACGAGCGTGAAATGCAGAAACAGCGGCGGCAGGACGAGGATGGAAATCGCGTCGGCCCAATAGAACACCCAGTCGAGACGATCGAGGCGGCCGCTGAACGAAAACGTGAACACGCCGAAGAATGCCACCGCGATCCAGAAGAAATGCAGCGTCGCCGGATCCCGCGGACGGCGCAGCCTGACCGCGCCGCCGACGAGCAGCGTGAACGTTCCGACCGCCGCCAGCACGAAATACAGCACGCCGGCACCGCCTGGCACCGGCGCCAGCTGGACGTCCACGGGCTGGCTGGTCTCCAGCCGAACGACGGAGTAACGAAGCGTCGTGTCGCGATCGGCGCGGTGCAGCGCCGCGACGACATCGTCCACGTCCACGATGGGCACGTTGTCGATCGCCACCAGAATGTCGCCGCGCCTCAATCCGACTCGATCCGCCGGCGTCCCGGGTGCGATCTCCGCCGCCACCACGCTTCGGTTCTGCTCGATCCAGAGCACGCCGTCCTCGACCTCGTGCCATGTCGCGCGCGAGGCGACGTTCGCCGCGCCGAGGCACAACAGGACCGCAACGACAACCAGCGGCAGCCGCGAACGAATCCACCGTTCGGTCGAAGGTGTCAGCAACAAACGTTTGAACCGATCATCCAATCAGATGGAGTCAAAAATTGCGCCGAAAATAGCTGGCAGACAGCGGCATCCCCACAATCTGCCAGCTTCGCGGGTCCGCGCGGACCCTTAAAACCTGACCGTCACGCCGCCGAGAATCCGCTTCGGCGGCTGCACGACGAGCGATTCGTCGTACACCGATCCATCAAACGCGTCGTCGCCAAACATGTTGCTGACCGCGGCAAGCATCTCCCAGCTCGCGTTCGCAAAACGGAGGAACGGCAGCGACTGATTGACCTGCACGTTGAAGCGGGCGTTCCGCAGCGAGCTCGAAAACGTGTCGTGCCCGCGCGCGTAGGTGTTGTTGACCTTGTACACGACGAACACCCGCGTCGCGGACGGCGCGACAACGCTGTCGAACGTCGCGGTCACATCGTGGACGCGCTCATTGTCGCGCAGCGCGGCGGGCACCAGCGCGGCAAGCGCCAGCGCATCGCGCGCATTGCCGGACCACTCGGTCGCGGCCTGCGTGTAGTCCACGGAGGCGCGCGCGCTGTTCGTCACCGCCCGACTGATGCTCACGCCCCAACCCCGTGCGGAAAAATCGCCCGCCGAGCCGACGTGGTAGTGGCCGACGCCGCGGACGGAGTCGGGCAGCGCCAGGCCGAACATGGTGACGGTCTGATCCTCGACGTTCTGGCGGAAGGCGCGCACGCCGACGACGAACATGCCAGGCCATTGACGCTCAGCTGAGACTTCGACGTGATCGACGCGCTCCGGCCGGAACGCGGCGCGCGAGATCTGCGAGAACGTCCGCTCCGGGGGCAGCCACAGTCCCGTTGACGAGGGAGTGAATTCGCCGGCGCCGGGAGCCATCTCACGATGCGACACAACGGCGCGCACCTTCAGCGGATCGCGCGCCAGCGGCTGGACTGTCACGCTCGCGCGTGGGCTGAGCAGGCTGGGATCCTCCAGGTAGTCGTACCGCGCATACTGAGCGCCGTAGCCAACGCGGACGCGCGGGAGCAGCGACCAGTTGTCGTAGGCGTACATCACGCCGACATTGCGGCCGGCGTCGCTCATCGCCTGGAGCGCCTCCGTATTGGCTCCCAGGTAGCGCTGCGTGCTGTAGGACACGCCCGCTTCATAGGCGTGCGCCGCGTCGGCGTTCCGCCGATACGAACCGGACACGATCCAGGACGCCAGGTCGCCCTGCGTCAGGGTTCCGTTCATCAACCAGTCGCCGCCGCGGCCCGGCACCACGAGAGCCATATACGCCACGGCGTGCGGCGCGGCCGCATCGAGCGCAAACAGATCCTGCGGGCGATCGAACGCACTGGTCGTCAGCAGGTTGATCTGGCCGTTGACGGCGAGGTCGGCGAAAAGCGAGGTCGCCAGCCGGGCAGGGCTGCCGACGGCGCGGCCGAGCCGCTGCAGCGAGTCTTCGAACAGCGAGTCGTCGTCCCGCGCGGCCACCGCTATCGTCTGTCCTGACTCCTTCAGCACACTGCGCTTCGCGTGACGCAGCCTCCACGCCCGTTCGTCGTGATCGTGCTCGGCGGGTTCGCCCGCCGGAACGGTGCCGCCGACGCCAGCGGTCAGGACCTTGGATGGCTCGATCGGTGCGGCCGTACGTGTCAGGGACAGGGTATGGACAGTCGCCTGCCCTGCGCCAACCTGGATGACCTGAGCCTTGGCCGGCACGTAGCCCTGCAGGTGCGCGCGAACCAGATACGGTCCGAGCGACAGGTTCCGGAACGCGAACTTGCCTTGCGCATCGGTCGTCGCAAAGAGCGCCGTTGCGCCGACCGCGGAAACAACCACGCCGGCCAACGGCTGCCCTTTGTCGTCTTCGACAATCCCGCGAATCTCTCCCTGGGGCACGGAAGAGACGGTCGGCACCGCCTGGAACCGCGCGCGGTTGGGTAGCTGCGCGAACGCAGGCGACGCCGCGGCACTCGCCACGAGCCCGAGAACACACCAACGGGTGATGAGCCGGATCATCGATCGCCTCTCAAGCGCGGAATCGGGTCAGTTCCGTTCCGCGCGCTAGCCAGTCACCGTGAAGGTCACGTTCTGCGTAACCACCTTACCACTAGGCTTGTCGGTCACCTTGATTTCGAGACGGTAGTCGCCGGCCGGAAACGGCGCCATCGGGATGATGAGGCTTCCCGGCAGCTGGTGTCCCGCCGTCATGTTGAACTCCGGTGGCAGCGTCTTCGCGTTCAGCTCCTGTGGCTGGGTCTTGTTGAAGTACTTCTCAGTGCCGTCCGGCTGCCGCAGATGGAAATTGAAGTCGATCAGCACGTCCGGCTTGCCGGCCGCCGCTGTCGCACCATACACCCAGAAAATCACCTGCAGTTCGTTGTTCTTTCCGAAGCGACCGTCCTTCGACGGAACAATCCGCATCGGGCCGAACACATAGGGATTGGCCTCCTGTTCGGCAGCCGAGAGCTGGCCGCTGACCGGTTCGACCGTCGTGGCCAGAATGACGCTGCTCGTCTGCAAATCCGGCTTGTTGAAATCAGGCGCGAGGACGGCGTGACGAAGCAGTCCGTTCCTGGCGGCGGGCGCCGCGGGCGGATTCGCCGGCTTGGCCGTCGGCGCCGTCGAGCGCTCCCTCACCGCGACGAACAATTCGTAGTCACCGGGAGGCAGTGCAATCGCTCGCGTGATGCGGCCGTCCGCCGGCTTCTGCAGGTAGTTCACGTTGTCCCACGAGTATCGCGGCGGCGCCGGCGACTGGGCTGGCTTGCTGCCCGCCGGTGGAGGCGTCAATGCCGACACAACCGCCGGAAGCTGACCCTTCTCAACCGCGCGGACATAAACGCCGACCTCCGAGGTCCGGACTGACGCGGGATCGAAAGTGACCGTAAAAGGAACGTAGACGCCGTTCTGTCCCCTGATCAAATGGGCGGAGTCCCACTTCAGCGCGATGTCGCCTTGCGCGGTGTCGCCGGCCTGGACGGTTGGTGCCGCCAGAATCGCGGCATCCACCATCTGCACGAGCGCAACGGTGTCCGGATCGGGCGCCTTCGGCGCCTCTTTCTGGTTGGTGTTGGCGCGTTGCGCGACCACCGGCCCCGCGGAGAACAACAGTGCCAGAGCCAGCGCCGGCCCGGGCAGCTGACGGATGTTCATGAACTCCTCTACTTCCCTCCGCGGTCAGGGTCCCCGGAGAACGAATCCAATAAGCCGAATCGGCTGATCATAGGCACCTCGCAAAAGCCAAGTCAACGCGCGCAATGCTAAGATCGCGACCCCAGCGCGCGGGCGACCCTGATCATGATCCTCGACGACGTTCTCGTCATTTTGCTCGCTGGCGGCGCCGGAGAACGTCTTTTTCCGCTCACCAGAGACCGCGCAAAACCGGCCGTCTACTTCGGCGGACCCTACCGGATTGTCGATTTCACGCTCAGCAATTGCGTGAACTCCGGCCTGCGGCGGATCTTCATCTGCACCCAGTACAAGTCGCTGTCGCTCAACCGCCACATCCGGATGGGCTGGAACGTCGTGTCCGAGGAGCTCGGCGAGTTCATCGAAATCCTCGCCCCTCAGAAGCGCGTCGGCGAGCATTGGTACCTCGGCACGGCCGACGCCGTGTACCAGAACCTCTATTCGGTGACGCGTGAGGCGCCGAGCCACGTCATCGTGCTGTCGGGCGATCACGTCTACAAGATGGATTACGCGAAGATGCTTCGCTACCATCTCGAAAAGAACGCCGACGCCACGATTGCGACGATCGAAATACCTGCCGGCGACGCCAGCCGTTTTGGGGTCGTGGGCGTTGACGCGTCCGAGCTGGTCGTCGAATTCCAGGAAAAACCAACCAACCCGCGGCTCGCACCCGGCGCCAGCGACGTCGCGCTCGCGTCGATGGGTATCTACATCTTCAAGGCCGACGTCCTGGTCCGCGCTCTGGAGGACGACGCCACGCGGGCCGACAGCGAACACGACTTCGGCAGGAACATCCTGCCCGCGCTCATTCAGCAGGGCCCGGTCTTTTCGTACCGTTTCTACGACGAGAACAAGAAGTCAGCGAAGTACTGGCGCGACATCGGCACGCTCGACGCCTATTTCGACGCCAGCATGGACCTGTGCCAGGTCAACCCGGAGTTCAACCTGTACGATCCCGAATGGCCGCTGCGCACCTACCAGCCGCAGGCGCCACCGGCGAAGTTCGTCTTCGCCGAGCAGGACAGGCGATGCGGGCAGGCGCTCGATTCGATCATCTCGAGCGGCTGCATCATTTCCGGGAGCCGTGTGAAGGGCAGCGTGCTGTGCCCGAACGTGCGCGTCCACAGCTTCTGTGACATCGATCAGACGATCCTGATGCCCGGTGTGCGCGTCGGCCGTCACGCCCGGATCCGCCGCGCGATCGTCGATCGCGACGTCCTCATTCCACGCGGCGCGCTGATCGGCTTCGACGCCGCCGAAGACCGTCGTCGTCACACGGTGACCGAGGGCGGTGTGGTTGTGGTGACGGCAGACGATGAACCGTTAATCGGTCCGATCAGCGACGACGCGCTGCGCGCAGAGGCGGATGCGGATCGCAGAGGGGCAGCATCGGCCTGACTATGCGAATCACTCGAGTGGTCGCGCGCGAGATTCTGGACTCGCGCGGCAATCCCACGGTGGAAGTCGATCTCTCCGTCAACGGCGCGGTCGGGCGGGCAGCAGTTCCGTCCGGTGCGTCGACCGGCGAGCGCGAGGCGCTCGAGCTGCGCGACGGCGACAAGACACGGTATCTCGGCAAGGGAGTGCGCCGCGCCGTCGCCAACGTCAACGGCGAGATCGCTGCAGCCATCCAGGGCAAGGCCTTCGACCAGCGCACGCTGGATCAGGCGCTGATCGCGCTCGATGGCACGCCGACGAAGAGCCGCCTCGGCGCCAACGCGCTGCTCGGCGTCTCGATGGCCGCGGCGCGCGCGGGGGCAGCCGCCGATGGCATTCCGCTGTACCGGCACATCGCCCGATTAGCCGGCGCGGAGTCGGCGAACCTGCTGCCGGTGCCGATGATGAACATCCTGAACGGAGGCGCGCACGCCGACAGCAGCGTCGACTTCCAGGAATTCATGGTCCTGCCGGCGGGCATGCCGACGTTCGGTGACGCGCTCCGCGCCGGCGTCGAGATCTTCCATGCGCTGCGCGGCATCCTGAAAAAGGCCGGACACTCCACCGGCGTCGGCGACGAAGGAGGTTTCGCCCCGAATCTCCGATCGAACCGCGAGGCACTGGATGTCGTCGTGGAGGCGATTCGCGCCGCGGGACTCAAGGCCGGAGACGAGGTGTTTCTCGCGCTCGACGTGGCGTCCAGCGAACTGTGGGATGGCGGCGCCTACGTCTTCACCAAATCGAAAGAACCGACGCGGTCATCCGCCGACATGGTGGCGCTGTACGAGGAATGGACGCGTCAGTACCCGATCGTCTCCATCGAAGACGGGGTCGCCGAAAGCGACTGGGATGGCTGGAAGGCGCTGACGCGCGCGCTCGGCGATCGCGTTCAGCTGGTAGGCGACGACGTGTTCGTGACCAATCCGGACATCCTGAAGAAGGGCATCGCGGAGGGCGTGGGGAATGCGCTGCTCGTGAAGCTCAACCAGATCGGCACGGTGACGGAGACGCTCGATGCGATGGCGCTCGCCCGCCAGGCCGGATACGCCACGGTAATCTCGCACCGGTCGGGCGAAACGGAAGACACCACCATCGCCGACCTCGCCGTCGGCACGTCAGCTGGACAGATCAAAACGGGCTCGGCCAGCCGCAGCGACCGGATTGCCAAATACAATCAGCTTCTGCGGATCGAGGAAGAGCTCGGGCCTGCCGCGCGCTACGCGGGACGAAGCGCGATTCGCCAGCTCGCGCGCACGTGGCTTCCGCCTTAAGGCGGAAGCCACGGCGGTGGCGGAAGGCACGAACGTCGGCGGAAGCCACAGGAGGTTCATGTTCCGCGTTGTTTTGCTGCGTCACGGTGAAAGCACCTGGAATCAGGAAAACCGCTTCACCGGCTGGATCGACGTTGATCTCACCGACAAAGGGCGCGCGGAAGCGCGCGAGGCGGGCCGCCTCATGGCGGCAGAGCGGTTCGAGTTCGACGTTGCCTACACATCACTGCTGAAGCGCGCCGTCCGGACGTTATGGATCGCGCTCGACGAGATGGACATGATGTGGATTCCGGTCCACAAGTCCTGGCAGCTGAATGAGCGCCATTACGGCGCCCTCCAGGGGTTGAACAAGGCTGAAACCGCCGCGGAGCACGGTGAGCGGCAGGTGAAAATCTGGCGCCGCAGCTACGACATTCCGCCGCCGCCGCTGCCCGATAACGATCCGGATCATCCATCGCACGACCGGCGGTACACGACGTCGATCCCGGACGACCAGATTCCGTCCACCGAATCGTTGAAGGACACGGTGGCCCGCTTCATCCCCTATTGGGAATCCACAATCGCGCCGGACATCAAGGCGGGAAAGCACGTCCTCATTGCGGCGCACGGCAACAGCCTCCGGGCACTTGTCAAACATCTGGAAAAGATGTCCGACGAGCAGATCGTCGAGCTGAATATTCCGACCGGCATTCCGCTCGTGTATCAGCTCAACGACGATCTGCGCTCCCTGAACAAGATCTATCTCGGGGATCCCGAGACGGCGCGCAAGAAGGCGGAAGCGATGGCGAACCAGGGCAAGGCCCGGTGAAGAACAAGGGCGGCCGCGAGGCCGCCCTTGTTGTGTTTCCGATGTTTCTCTTCCGCCTGAAGGCGGAAGCTACGAATCAGCCGTTATCCACCGTCTCTTTGGCCTCGTCCGCGCCGATGCGGAGCGAGCGCAGGAAGCGGCGGTCATTGGTAGTAAGCTCGAATGTTTTCCGCGCCGGGAGGAGCCGTGCCGGCGTGGTGATCTTGGTCACCGCTGCCCCGTTGTTCCGGTTCACGAAGCCGACCACGGCTTCGAGGGTCACACGCATGTCGTACCCGGCCTCCCGGGCGCGCGCACGGCACGCTTCCACCTGCGGGTTTTCAGCCACAGCGGCAGCAATCGCGTCGGCCAGCTCTTTCGCGAACCGGTTCACGACGTCATCCATTCCTGCTCCTCCTAGCACCCGCCGCCGGGCCGGGATCCGGGGCGTCTCCCGATCCGAACCTGTTCAGGCCGGGGAGGCGTGACAGGGATCGAGCGCCAAAGTGTTTCATTTATAGGGGGTTAGCCTTAATGAAGGCTACTCGCAATTGTAGAGGCTGGATCTCACAGTGTCAACAAAACGGCCTAGAATTTCGGCAGCGTCGACAATGGGAGACCCCGAGCAGCCACCTTTTCACACCCCCACGAACGTTTCTTTCTCATCCATAGATATCGGACTGCCGGGCCAGTTTCCCTACACCCGCGGCATCCAGCCCACCATGTACCGCGGCCGGCCGTGGACGATGCGCCAATACGCGGGTTTTGGGACGGCCGCCGAATCCAATCGCCGCTACCGGTACCTGCTCGAGCGCGGTGTCATGGGCCTCAGCGTCGCCTTCGATCTGCCCACCCAGATCGGATACGACTCGGATCACCCACTGGCCCAGGGCGAAGTCGGCCGCGTCGGCGTGGCGATCGACTCGCTCGACGACATGGCCACGCTGTTCGATGGAATCCCGCTCGACCAGGTCTCCACGTCGATGACGATCAACGCGACGGCGCTGATGCTCCTGGCGATGTATATCGCCGCCGGGAAACGACAGGGGGTGAATGCAGGCGGGCTGTCGGGGACGCTGCAGAACGACATCCTCAAGGAGTACGTCGCACGGGGTACCTACATCTACCCGCCGCGGGCCTCGCTGCGAATCGTCACGGACATCGTGTCGTTCTGCACGCGCATGATGCCCAACTGGAACCCGATCTCGATCAGCGGCTACCACATCCGCGAAGCGGGTTCGACCGCGACGCAGGAGGTCGCCTTCACGCTGGCAGACGGGGTCGCCTATGTCCAGGCGTGCCTGGCGGCCGGGCTCGACGTGAACGCCTTCGCTCCGCGACTGTCGTTCTTCTTCAACGCCCACAACGACTTCCTTGAAGAAATCGCGAAGTTCCGGGCGGCGCGGCGGTTGTGGGCCCGCATCATGCGCGGCCGTTTCGGCGCCACGAGCCCGCGCGCGCAGCAGCTTCGCTTCCACACCCAGACGGCCGGCAGCACGCTGACGGCCCAGCAGCCCGACAACAACATCGTGCGCGTCGCCCTCCAGGCGCTGTCGGCGGTTCTCGGCGGAACCCAGTCGCTGCACTGCAACGGGAAGGACGAAGCGCTGGCCCTCCCGACCGAAGACAGCGCGACCACAGCGCTGCGCACGCAGCAGATCCTCCTGCACGAGAGCGGCGTCGCGAACACGGCGGATCCGACCGGAGGGTCATTCACGATCGAGGAGCGCACGAGCGAGATCGAGTCCGGCGCCTCGGCGCTGCTCGATCGAATCGAGGCGCTTGGCGGTACACTGGCCGCTATCGAAACCGGCTACATTCAGCGCGAGATCCGCGAGTCCGCCTACCGGGCCCAGCAGGCGATCGACTCGGGTGCGACAGTGGTCGTCGGGGTGAACCGCTACTCGGACGATGCCGCCGGTCCCGAGGCCGAAGGCTCAGGAGCCAGGGTGTTCACCATCGATCCTTCCGTCGAACAGGCGCAGATCGACCGGCTGCGCGCGCTGCGGGCGTCGCGCGGCGAGGACGCCTGGCGGCGATCGCTCGACGCCGTCGAACAGGCGGCCCGCGGCGGCGACAATCTCGTCCCCCCGGTCATTACGGCCGTTGAACAGCACGCGACGGTTGGGGAGATTGCGGACACTCTGCGCCGGGTGTTCGGCGAGTACCAGGCTGCCGACTGACATGCCGCCGCTGCTGGACGTTCAGGATCTGACCGTCGTTTTCGACGGAGCCCGCCAGGTCACCGCTGTCGACCGCGTCAATCTGCAGATTGCGTCCGGAGAAACACTCGGCGTCGTCGGCGAATCGGGCAGCGGCAAGTCGGTCACCGCGTTCGCCATCCTTCGTCTCGTTCAGCCGCCGGGCCGCATCGCCAGCGGACGGGTGATGTTCGACGGACGCGATCTTCTGCGCCTGAGCGAGCCGGAAATGCGCGAGGTGCGCGGAGCCCGCATCTCGCTGATCTTTCAGGAGCCGATGACGGCGTTGAATCCGGTCATGCGCGTCGGCGACCAGATTGCCGAGGCGCTCACTGTTCACGGCATGGCCGATTCGCGCGACGCACGGGCGCGCGCGGTGGAGCTGCTCGACGCGGTGCGAATCGCCGATCCGGCACGCCGCGTCCGCGATTACCCACACCAGCTGTCCGGCGGCATGCGGCAACGCGTCATGATCGCCATCGCCCTCGCCTGCCGGCCGCCGCTCATCATCGCCGACGAGCCGACCACTGCGCTGGACGTCACGATTCAGGCGCAGGTGCTCGAGCTGCTTCGCGAGCTGAAGGAGCGGTTTCAGCTCGCGCTGATGCTGATCACGCACGACTTCGGCGTGATTGCGGAAATGGCTGATCGTGTCGTGGTCATGTACCGGGGCCAGGTGGTCGAAGAAGGGCAGGTCCGTCAGATTCTCCGCGCGCCCGCACATCCCTACACGCGATCGCTGCTCGCAGCGGTGCCGGGGATGAAGTAGATGGCGGCGCTGCTCGAAGTCCGCCGTCTGGTCAAACACTTCGCACGGAAGCAGGGCCTGTTCGCTCGGCCCTCGATCGTCCGCGCCGTCGACGACGTCAGCTTCGTTGTCGAGGAAGGCGAGATGTTCGGGCTCGTCGGCGAATCGGGCAGCGGAAAAAGCACGACCGGCCGCTGCATCCTGCGGCTGATCGAGCCGACGTCCGGTGAAGTGCTTTTTCGTGGAGAAAACGTCCTCGGCTTCTCGGCGGCGCGCCTGCGACAGGCGCGGCGCGACATGCAGATCGTGTTTCAGGATCCATATTCGTCGCTGAACCCGCGCATGCGCGTCGGCCGCATCGTCGAGGAACCGCTCGTCATCCACGGTCTCGGGTCACGCGCCGAGCGGCGCGCCCGCGCTGAGGAGCTGTTCGAGCTGGTCGGACTGGAACGCGACCACCTGCAACGTTATCCGCACGAGTTCAGCGGCGGGCAGCGGCAGCGAATCGGCATCGCCCGCGCGCTGGCTCTCAATCCCGCGCTGATCGTCGCCGACGAAGCGGTCTCCGCGCTCGACGTGTCGATCCAGGCGCAGGTGGTGAAGCTGCTGCTGGATCTGCAGCAGCGGCTCAAGCTGACCTATGTCTTCATCGCTCACGACCTGCGGCTGGTCGAGAACATCTGCAGCCGTGTCGCGGTGATGTATCTGGGCAAGATCGTCGAGACGGGGGAGACGGCGTCGCTCTTCCGACAGCCCACGCATCCGTACACGCGCGCGCTTCTCAGCGCCATCCCGACGCTGGATCCCGACGCCGTGCGTCGGCGCATTGAGCTGGATCCCACGAGCTTCGACCGCGAGGCGCCGCTGCGACGGATCGCGTCAGACCATTGGGCCGCTGTGTAGGCCGGGTTCCGCGAGCAAGAGCGCAGGACCGCGAGCAGCGCCAGTGTGGGCCGGGTCCCGCGAGCAAGAGCGCAGGACCGCGAGCAGCGCCAGTGTGGGCCGGGTCCCGCGAGCAACGGCGTAGGAACGCGAGCGGACCCGGCGTTATGCGTGCACTGCGCGACTCTGCTGCACGTCCTTCTCCACCTGACCGTCCCTCAGGTGAATGGCGCGGCGCGCGTAGGCCGCGATGTCCGCTTCGTGCGTCACAAGAATGATGGTGTTGCCGGCGGCGTGCAGCCGATCGAACAAACCCATGATTTCGTTTCCCGTTTTCGAGTCAAGGTTGCCGGTCGGCTCGTCGGCGAGAAGAATCGATGGATTGTTCACGAGGGCACGGGCGATGGCGACGCGCTGCCGCTGCCCACCGGACAGTTCGTTGGGGCGGTGGTTCATGCGCTCCGACAATTCGACCTTGTCGAGCGCGGCGCGGGCGCGTGCCTGACGATCCTTCGATGGCACCGCGGCGTAGACGAGCGGAAGCTCCACGTTGTGCAGTGCCGAGGCGCGCGGCAGCAGATTGAACGTCTGGAACACGAACCCGATTTCCTCGTTGCGAATGCGGGCCAGCTCGTTGTCGTTCATCTGGCTGACCTGCTTGCCGTTCAACAGGTAGCTGCCCTTCGTCGGCGTGTCGAGACAGCCAATCAGGTTCATCAACGTCGACTTGCCGGATCCCGATGGTCCCATGATGGCGACGTACTCGCCGCGGTCGATCTGAATCGACACGCCGCGGAGGGCGTGAATCTCCTCAGACCCCATGACGTAGGTCTTCCACAGGTCGCGCGTTTCAATCAGGGCCATCTCGGGTAAGTGTTCCTCCGCTAAGCCTTACGGCGGTGGCGCGGCGTTCGTTCCGGAGGTCCGCCTAAAGGCGGACACTCCAACGGCTTCGTTAGTGCTCGTCCTGATACTGCTCTTTCAGCCGGGCCACGACGGCCGGATCGGCGAGCGTCGTCGTGTCGCCCAGCGCTTTCCCGTTGGCAATGTCGCGCAGCAGCCTGCGCATGATCTTTCCTGAACGCGTCTTCGGCAGATCGGCTGCGAAAATTACGTCGTCGGGCCGCGCAATCGCGCCGATCTTCTTGACGACATGCTCCTTGAGCTCGGCGACCAGCGTTTCCGAGCCGGAGGTGCCCTCTTTCAGAGTGACGAACGCCGCCACCGCCTGCCCTTTGATGTCGTGCGGACGGCCCACCACGGCCGCTTCCGCGACGCGCGGATGATCCACGAGCGCGCTCTCCACTTCCATCGTGCCGATACGATGGCCAGCCACATTGAGGACGTCGTCGACGCGACCAAGCAGCCAGAAATAACCGTCGGCATCGCGTTTCGCGCCATCGCCGGTGAAGTAGATCTCCGGCGTCCAGCGGCTCCAGTACTGCTGGACGTAGCGTTCCGGGTCGCCGTAGATGCCGCGCAGCATCGCCGGCCACGGCCGCGTCAGCGCGAGCAGGCCACCGCCGGCCCCCTCGAGGGTTTCGCCCTTGTCGTTCTTGATCTCAGCCTTGATGCCCGGAAACGGCCGCGTGGCGGAGCCCGGTTTGGTGCTGACGATTCCCGGCAGCGGCGTGATCATGATCGCGCCGGTCTCGGTCTGCCACCACGTGTCCACCACCGGGCACCGCTCGCCGCCGATATAGCGGTGGTACCAGACCCACGCTTCGGGATTAATCGGTTCACCAACCGATCCGAGCAGCCGCAGGCTTGACATGTCGCGGCCGGACGGCCACTCGGAACCCCAACGCATGAATGAGCGAATGGCCGTCGGGGCCGTATAGAAGATCGTCACGCCGTAGCGTTCGATGATCTCCCAGAATCGATCTTTTTTCGGCCAGTCGGGCGCGCCCTCGTACATCACCACCGTCGCACCATTGGCCATCGGTCCGTAGACGACGTAGCTGTGCCCTGTGACCCACCCGATGTCGGCGGTGCACCAGTAGACGTCGTCCTCCTTGAGGTCGAACACCCACTTCGTGGTCGCGTACGTTCCGACGAGATATCCGCCCGTGGTGTGGACGATCCCCTTCGGCTTCCCCGTGGTGCCGGATGTGTAGAGGATGTACAGCATGTCCTCCGCGTCCATCTTCTCCGGCTCGCAGGTATACGGCGCGTCCTGCATCAGACGGTGATACCAATGGTCGCGACCGTCCTCCACATGCACCGGAACCGGCGAACCGTGGAGCCTTTGAACGATGACGACGTGTTGGATCGACGGTGTGCCTTTCAACGCCTCGTCCGCCATCTGTTTCAACGGCACGACCTGACCACGGCGCCATCCGCCGTCGGCGGTCACGAGCACCGACGCCTGGGCATCGTTGATGCGGTCACGAAGCGATTCGGAGCTGAAGCCGCCGAACACGACCGAGTGGACGGCACCGATGCGTGCGCACGCCAGCATCGCGATTGCCAGCTCCGGAACGAGCGGGAGATACAGCGCGACGCGATCGCCCCGCTTGACCCCGAGGCGTTTGAGCACGTTCGCGAACTGGCTGACCTGACGGTACAAATCGAAGTACGTCAGCGTCCGCCGATCGCCAGGCTCGCCTTCCCAGACGATGGCCGCCTTGTTGCGCCGCGGCCCGCGAACGTGCCGATCGACGCAGTTGACGCTCGCGTTCAGCGTCCCGCCGACGAACCACTTCGCATGGGGTGGGTTCCACTCGAGCACACGCGTCCACGGCGTCGACCACTCGAGCTCCGAGGCAAAGTCGGCCCAGAAGCGTTCCGGGTCGGCGTCGGCACGCGCGTAGACCAACTCGTCACGAACGTTAGCCTCGGCGCGAAAGGCTGCGGCGGGTTCGAACAAGCGATCTTCCTGGAGGAGATCGGCGATCTCGGCGAGCGGTTTGCTGTCGGCCATGATTACGGGAGCGGTGGTGGATTAATCGGCCCTCCGAGCGCGGGCGGAACATCCTTCTTGAAATACGCGGCGCCGATCATTCCGCCGATCGTGGCGACGATCGCGCTGAAGATCAACATCAGCACGAACCCGAACACGTTGCTGCCGCGTTCGCGCCCCTCTTCGATCGCATCGAGCCAATCCTGAAGTTCCGGCGGCAGGTCGCCGGCGCTCCGCATGACTTCCCCCAGGAAGCGCGTCTGCAGCGGGCCGAGCGCGGAATCGATCATGAACCAGACGATGGCGCCGATGATGCCGGCGTACAGACCGACCTTTGCGCCCTGGCCCAGCGTGAGCGACCCTGGCTGGTTCTGTCCCTCCAGGTAGGCGGCCAGAATGCCGCCGCCGATGATCCACAGGCAGCAGCAGTTGCAGAGCTGCACGATCGGCAGCGCCGACAACACGCCGATGAAGAGACCGCCGAGCAGGAACGGCATCTTCGTCTACGCGCTCTCAGTCGTAGTACTCGCGGCCGAGATGCGTGATGAGCTCCTCGCCGCGCATGAAACGCAGCGTGTTCTTCAGCTTCATCAACTGAATGAACAGATCGTGCTCCGGGTATACCTCAGGGGCATGCATCGGCGCCTTGAAGTAGAAGGAGAGCCACTCCTGGATGCCCGACATTCCAGCCCGCTTCGCAAGGTCGAGGAAGAGAGCGGAATCGAGAACGATCGGAGCGGCCAGAATGCTGTCGCGGCACAGGAAGTTGATCTTCAGCTGCATCGGATAGCCGAGCCAGCCGAAGATGTCGATGTTGTCCCACCCCTCCTTGTTGTCGCCGCGCGGCGGATAGTAGTTGATGCGCACGACGTGGGTGAGGTCGTTGTAGAGCTCGGGGTATAAGTGCGGCTGGAAGATATAGTCCAGCGCCGATTTCTTGCTTTCTTCCTTGGTCTTGAACGACTCGGGATCGTCGAGGACTTCTCCGTCGCGATTCCCGAGAATGTTCGTCGAGTACCACCCGCGAACACCGATCAGCCGCGCCTTGAGGCCCGGCGCAATGATGGTTTTGATCAGGGTCTGGCCGGTCTTCATGTCGTTGCCGGCGAGAGGTGCCTTCGTGCGACCCGCCAGTTCGAGCATCGCCGGGATGTCTGCGGTCAGGTTGGGCGCCGCGTTCGCGAACGGGATGCCTTCACGGATCGCGGCGTAGGCGTAAACCATGCTCGACGGGATCGAATCGTCGCTCTGCTCGAGCGCTTTCTCGAAGGCGGCAACCGAGGCGTGCGCCGCGGTCTGCTTCATGAAGACTTCCGTGCTGCCCGTCCAGATCATGACGAGGCGGTCGCAGCCATGCTTCGACTTGAACGCGCGGATGTCGGCAACGACCTGATCCGCCAGATCGCGCTTGTTCTTGCCCTTCTTGACGTTCGGACCGTCGAGACGCTTGACGTAGCGCTGATCGAAGACCGCCGGCATCGGCTTCACCGCCTCGAGCTCGCCGCGGACCTGATCCAGCTGCCCGGGGTCGAGCACGCCGGCCGTCCGCGCTGCCGCGTAGCAGTCTTCTTCGAAGATGTCCCAGCCGCCGAAGACGATATCGTTCAGATCCGCCAGGGGGACGAACTCGTTGATCTTCGGCGCGCGCGCCTCGCTGCGCTTGCCGAGCCGGATGGTGCCCATCTGGGTCAGTGAGCCTATTGGAAGGGCCAGCCCCTTCCGAATCGCGTACACGCCCGCGATCGTGGTGGTGGCGACGGCGCCGAGACCCACGAGCAGCACGCCAAGCTTGCCGTGTGCCGGCGCTACGTCCAGTGGTGGAGTCACAATCGGGCACTATATCATTCCGACTGCGGCCAGGTTTCGGCCGGACCGAGAGGAAATGCGCCGCTTTCTGCGAAAACCCGCCTCTGAACGCGACCCGCTGACGGTCACGATGAGCGGCGTCCGGCTCGGCGAACGGGTGCTGCAGTTCGGCAGCGGCGACGCTCGTTCGATTGCCTTGATCGCGGCGAAGACGGGTCTCACGGGAACGGCCGCCATCGTCGTTGTCGACGACCATGCTGCCGTCCGCATCCGGCGCGCTGTGACCGACGCCGGAGCGCTGGTGGACCTTCGCGTCGTCGCCGAGGGCCGGCTGCCGTTTGACGATGCCTCGTTCGATGCGGTCGTGATTCACGACGTGTCGGCGATCACCGAAGGGCAGGGCGACAGGCCCACGCACTGGCTGCACGAGTGCCACCGCCTGCTTCGCAGCGGCGGCCGTATCGTCACGATCGAGCGGGGCACGCCTGTTGGCCTCCGTTCCCTGTTTGCAGGACGACCCTCGCCCGAAGACCGAATCGTTCGAGTCGGGAGTGGCTGGCCAACGTTCGAGGCTCTCAGGGCCGCCGGCTTCACGACGGTCCGCGACCTCGCGGACCGGGAAGGACTTCGCTTCACCGAGGGATTCAAGACCGATTAGTGGACAGCCCAACCGTCCGATACGCGCCACAAGTCCAGTTCTTCCCGTAAATTACGCCTGATTTTGCCCCTGTTCATGAGGGCAAGGGATTTGCCTCGACGCTGGTGTCCATGTCCCGGGATCCGCAGGACGTCTACACAGCCGAGGAGGTAGCCCGCGCAGCGGGCGTTCCAGTTACCGCCGTCAGGGCGGTACTGGCAAGCGGCGAAATCCGCCCGATCGCCGGAACTGCATTTCTCCGCGCAGCGGATGCGGTGAAGGCCGGTCGTCTCTTGCAGGCGGAATGGGCGGCGGCGGCGGCGGCGGCCGTCCAGTCGATTCCCGCCGCCGACCCGGAGCCGTTATTTGCGCGTGTCGTTCGGAAATCGGGGTTTGCAGACCGGCGACGCAGCGTGCACACAGCCGGATCGTCGGCAATCCATGCCGTCCTGCTGGTGGTTCTGCTGTGGTGGACCTCAGGGCCAACCGAGACGGCAACCGTCACCGAGCGCCACGAGCCAGCTCGCCTCGTTTTCCTGATCACGCCTGGACCTGGCGGCGGCGGTGGTGGAGGTGGTTTGAAGAATCCGCTGCCTCCCCGGAAGGTCGAACGGAAGAGCCCCGCGCGCGCGAAAACGCAGGTTCCGAAGGCCACTCCCGAGCGCGTGCTCGCGTCCCGGCGCGTCGAAGTAGAACCTCCGCGACCCGTACCGCCGCCGGCTCCGACGCCGAAGCCCGTCGAGAAGGCGCCAGATCCGCTCCCCTCGCGCGTCCTTGTCGCACCGGTCGTCGCAACCGCGGGCAGCGATCGCGACCGGGACGGCGTGGTGGAGCGCGGACGGAACACGGGTGAAAGCCAGGGCGCAGGCGCCGGAGGCGGAGCGGGGACCGGCCAGGGTATCGGCAGCGGTGAAGGGCTCGGCTCGGGCATTGGCGATGGCTCCGGTGGAGGCACTGGCGGCGGACCGTTCCGGCCCGGGAGCGGAATCGACCCGCCGCGACTGCTCCGCGAGGTGAAAGCCGAGTACACCGACGAGGCGCGCCGCCGGGGAATCACCGGCGACGTTGTGCTCGAGATCGTCGTCAGGCGAGACGGATCCGTTGGTGAGGTCACGGTTCTGCAGGGGCGCGGCGCCGGACTCGATCAGCGGGCCGTTGCGGCCGTTCGGCAGTGGCGGTTCAGCCCGGCGCGCCGGCGCGGCGAACCGGTGGACGTCATCGTGGAAGTCGCCGTCGAGTTCACCCTGAGGTAACTGGACATGTTTCTTGTGGCTCTCTCAATCACCGCTGTTATCGTGGCCTGCGCCGCGGCGGCATATGCGTGGCGGGTCGCGCGCCAGGATCGGCTTCGCTCCGAGGCGCGCGTCGCCGCACTCGCCGCGGCCATCGACGGGACTGCCGGCGACGTCCCGGCGGCGATGTTCGAGCGCGCACCGCGAACGCGCCTGCAGGGTCGGCCGCTGCTGAAACTGGGCGTCGGCTTCGCGATGGCCGTCGGCATCATCGTGCTCGTCGCCATGAGCAGCGACCGTCGTGCGACCTCGGCCGCCGAGCCGCCAGCGGCCCCGACCGCGCAATCAGCGCAGGAGCTGGAGCTGCTATCGATGCGCCACGCGCGCACCGGCGACAATATGACGGTCACCGGACTCGTTCGCAACCGCGGTGAGGCTGCGTCCGCGGCAATCATGGCGGTGGTATTCGTCTTCGATCGGGACGGCGGGTTTGTGGCCAGCGGCCGTGCCCCGCTGGAGTTCGCCAGGATCGCGAAAGGCGACGAATCGCCGTTTCAGGTCACGATCCCGGACGTGAAGGAAGTAGGCCGCTACCGTGTGAGCTTCCGCACCGAATCTGGTATCGTCCCGCACGTGGATCGCCGGGCAACACTGCAGGTAGCCAATTGAGGACCGCCATGCGAATCCATCCCGTCCTCGCCGGGCTCGCCGCCGTCATCGTGGCGGCGGTGTCCGTGACCGCGCAATCGTCCGACGGCTTCCGCTTCCGCAGCGGCGTGGAGCTGGTCAACGTCACCGCCACCGTCACCGACGACAGCGGCCGATTCGTACCCGGGCTGCGCAAGGAGGACTTCACCGTCTACGACGACGGCGTCAGGCAGGAAGTGTCGCACTTCAGCAGCGATCGTGTGCCGGTCAGTCTTGGGATCGTCCTGGACACGAGCGGAAGCATGACCAGCGACAAGATCGCCACTGCGCAGGCAGCCATCGAGCGGTTCATCTATGAACTGCTCGGCAAGGACGACGAGCTGTTCTTCATGGAATTCGCGAATCGCCCGCGGCTCACCCAGCAGTGGACGAAGGATCGCCGCCTGATCAGCCGCGCGGTGAGCCGGGTCAATCCGTCGGGCGGAACCGCGCTGTACGATGCGGTCGCTGAAGCGCTGCCACTCGCCAACGCCGGCGAGAACCGCAAGAAGGCGGTCCTTGTGATCTCCGACGGCAACGACTCGAACAGCGATATCAGCGTCGGCGAGCTGCGTCAGCTGATTCGCGAGAGCGAGGTGATGGTGTACGCCCTCGGCGTCGACACCACCAGTCGCAGCCGCTCCGGAGGCCAGGTGTCACCGCCACCGACGATCCCGAGCCCCATTCCTTTTCCGTTCCCCTTCCCCGGCGGCAGGCGGCCCGTCCTGCCGCAGACCACCGGCGGGATTCTCGGCGGACGGAATACCAGCGCTGAACGGGTCAACGCGGCCGCCTTGCGTCAGATCACCGACGATACGGGCGGGCGCACGGAAATCGTCCGCGGATTCGACGGGCTGGACGCCGCGACCGCTCGCATAGCCGACGAATTGAGCAAGCAGTACTACCTGGCGTACGCGAGCAGCGGGGAGAAAGACGGTCGGTGGCACGCTATCCGCGTGGAGGTTCGCGATCGCCGCATGATCGTCCGGGCACGCCGGGGGTACGTGGCGTCGTAGCCCGCCGCTTTGGGAATTGGCAGTTGGAAGTTGGGAGTTATCATCGGTCTAAGTGCGTGTTCCCCTCATCGCGCTCGGGCTGAGCATGCTCGGCGGCCTGGGCGGCCTTCTCGTCGCGTCGGGCATTCTTCTCATTAACGACTCGCGCCGGGCGCGCCTCATTCCCTGGCTCGTGAGCTACGCCGTCGGCGCGCTGCTCGGCGTCTCGATGCTCGCGATCCTCCCGAACGCGCTGGACAGTCTGCCGGCCTCGCGTGTGTTCGGCACACTGCTCCTCGGCATCCTCGCCTTCTTCGTCCTCGAAAAACTCGTGCTGTGGCGGCACTGCCACATCCACGATTGCGAAGTGCACGACGGCAGCGTCTTTCCGGTGCTGATCGGCGATGCGTTCCACAACTTCGTGGACGGCGCGGTCATCGCCGCCGCGGTCATGACGTCCGTGCCGCTCGGCGTCAGCACCGCGCTGGCGGTAGCCGCTCATGAAATTCCCCAGGAGGTAGGCGACTTCGCCATCCTCCTCCACGCCGGCTATTCCCGCCGCCGTGCGCTGCTGCTGAATGTCACATCCGGGCTGGCCAGCGCCGGCGGAGCGATCGTGGCGCTGGTTGCGTTGAACCAGGTGCCGGTCATCCTGCCGTATTGCCTCGCCCTCGCCGCGGCGAGCTTTCTCTACGTGGCCATGGCGGACCTCATTCCGGGTCTGCACCGCGGCCGCACCGACGCCCATTCCATGCGTCAGATCGTCCTCATCGCGGCAGGGGTGGCGACCGCGTTCGTCCTGGTTCAGTAGGCCGATCAGCACACCCGGGCTGGCAGAAGCTTTGCCGTCGGAGACTCTGGAGGCTGGCGCGGCCCTGGACCCACTACAATGCGGCCGCGCGTCATACCCTTTGTCATAGCCGCGACCGCGCCGGTCTCCACCTCAGGAGGAAGTCACATGTGGACACGGTTTATCGCGTCAGCGTCGCTGGTACTCGCGCTGACGGCTCCTGCTTTTGCGCAGGACCCCTCGTCGTTACAGATCTTCCGCAGCGTGCAGCGGCAGGTCCTTACCTACTCGCACTTCACGGTGTTTGACTCGGTGAACGCCCGGATCAAGGACGGTGTCGTCACGCTGACCGGGAAGGTGCTGATGCCGTTCAAGAAGGACGATCTGGGAGAACGCGTCGCCAAGGTGCGCGGCGTCAAAGCGGTCAACAACCTGATCGAGATTCTGCCGGCATCGAAGTCCGACGACGAACTGCGTAGAGGAATCGCCGACGCCATCTACGGCAACGCGTCGCTCTCGCGGTACGCAACCCAGGTCAACCCGCCGATTCACATCATCGTCGAGCGCGGCCGGGTGACGCTGGAAGGCGTCGTCAACAACAACGTCGACCGGCAGCTGGCCTACGCGATCGCCTCCATGTTCCAGGCGTTTTCGGTGAAGAACGAATTGCGAACCGACGAGGAAATGAAGAAGGAGCTCGAAAAGCTCTAGGCCGGCAGGTCCTTCGAGAGCTGCAGCTCGTCGACGATCGGAATGTCCGCGAAGCCGACGAGCCCTTCATTCTGCGGCTGAGCGGCAATGGCGCCGGGCAGCACCCGGGTGACCCGATATCCCCGGCGCAGGTAGAAATACTGCGCCGGGATGTTGTCGTTCGAAAGCGTGACGACGACTCTTCCCAGTTCGAGCCGGCGGGCGAGCAGCTCCGCTTCGGCCAGCAGGTAGCTCCCAATCCCGGCACGCTGCCACATCGGATCCGTCGCCAGCGCGATGATGTGCAGCGCCGCTGAGAGGCGCCGCCACGCCAGCGCACCCGACACCCCGCCCTCTGTTTCGGCGACGAGCAGATCCGCGTGTTCGGGGGTGATCGGCTGGCCGTCGGCAACGAGCTGACGGCCGCCGAACTCGCGGCGGAAGATGTCTTCGGCAACCTCGCGGTCCGCGGCCGTGGCTTCACGCACCAGCGGCGGAGCGAGATCGACGCGCGGCCGGCAGCCGCATACCACCTGGAGGCGCGCGTCCGGCCACGCGGCGACCCGGCCACAGCGGCCGCACCGCAGCACTGCGGGCCATGGCGCCTGCGGCCGCATCAGACGGGCGACTCCGCGACGTCGGTCTGGCGTCCGCGGCGGGCGAGCCACCACACAACGGCGGCAAACGTGAGCGCGGCGGCGACGACCGTCGAGCCGAACAAGAGCAGCGTC
>JBOGIQ010000023.1:0-32432 GCA_050742535.1 Vicinamibacterales bacterium
CGTTTGTAATCACGCGGCTCCATGTTGAAGAGCCGCGCGACGATCTTGTAGTTGCCACGCGCCTCCTCGAGGCCGCGGCGGATCACCTCGCGCACGTTCGCGCGCGTGATCTCGCGATCCATGAACAGCGGATACACCGTGGTCCAGAACGACTCCCGCTGTTCGAGCATCCGCTGATACAGGTCGTCGGCCACGGTGCGCCGGCGCTCACGCTTCGGGCGCAGCGCGACGCGATCCTGGGTGCGGATGTCCGACGGCAGATGCTCGACGTCGATGGCCGACCCGGGCACGGTCACGATGAGCCGTTCGATGACGTTCTCGAGCTCGCGTACGTTGCCCGGCCACGAATACTCCGTCAACGACTTCATCGCGTCGGGCGTGACGCTGGTCACGGACGAGCGGTTCTGCGCCGCAAACTGCGACAGGAACAGGTTGACCAGCAGCGGAATGTCTTCGCGGCGCTCGCGCAGCGGCGGGACGACGATGTGGATGACGTTCAGGCGGTAGAACAGGTCCTCGCGGAAGGAGCCCTGCTTCACCATGTCGCGCAGGTCGCGATTGGTCGCCGCAATCACGCGGACGTTCAGGTGCCGTCCGCTCCCCTCGGCGCCGACCTTCTGAATTTCGCCGGTTTCGAGGAACCGCAGGAGCAGCCCCTGCATCCGCAGCGTCATCTCGCCGACTTCGTCGAGGAACGCCGTGCCGAGGTGCGCGGTCTCGAGCTTGCCTGGCTTGTCGCGATAGGCGCCGGTGAAGCTGCCCTTCACGTGTCCGAACAGTTCGGATTCGAGCAGCGTTTCCGGCAGGCCGGCGCAGTTGACCGGCGCGAACACGTTCTGGGCGCGCGGCCCGCGCGAATGGACGGCGCGCGCCACGATTTCCTTGCCCGATCCGCTCTCCCCGGTGATGAGCACCTTCGCGTCGGATCGGGCGACGCGATCGACTTCTTCCTGGAGAGCGATCATTGCCGCGCTGCGTCCCATGAGCTGCACGTGCGTCTTCGAACGCATCGCGGAGATAGGACTGACTCGTGCTGTGTCTTCCACCAACATGTCCTTTGTCCTGGTTCTCGTCCGCCTGCAGGCGGACACTACGTGCTACCTGGCCATGAATCGTTCGATCAGTTGACGCAGGTCGGGACTGAGTCCGACGAACGTTGCGCCGAGCCGGTATCCCGGGCTCCCGGAAGCGTCGGGCGCGACGCGCTGTACCTGCACATCAGCGCGGAACGCGGACCCGTCGAGGTGCAGCCGCAGATTGCCTGTCGTTCCAGCCTCCACCGCCTCCGATGAGTGCAACAGCACACCGGCCACGCTGATATCCAGCACACGGACGTTCACGCTGGCCGGCACCGTGGCCAGCTGGCCAGTGGTGTCGTGACGCGGATGCCGCCTCCGTTCCTCCATCGCTCTCCCTCTGCGCGTTCTGTCCCAGGCCACCCAGGCAACCCAGCCACCTAGGCAACCCAGACGCAAAGCGCAGATTTAACCACGTAGTCAGCCTATTCGTGCAAGCAAATCGCCACAGCTCGGCAGATCTTTGTCTGCCTTTTTAAGGCCTCCAATTTCAACCACTTAGGAGCTATCAGTTCAATTAAAGGCCGTCATTCCGGTGCTTTGAGTCTGCCCGAACCGTGCAGATTAGCCGGCCGGATACAGACTTTCTCGCTATTTTCCGAGCCTTTTGTCGGCCCTTATAGGTTGCCTGGGTTGCTGGGTGGCCTGGGTGGCCTGGGGGCAACCCAGCCTAACGCGGCGATGTAAGGGGAGGGTGACGACTCTATTCCAGCGCGTGGACGAGCACGGCCGGCTCTTCCAGGAACTCCAGACCGATGCGGTAGCGAGGCCCCTCGACTCCGCTCGGGGCAGGCGCGACGGATGCATCGAGCCTCTGAACATGCCGCACGCGGGCGGCCAGCTTGATTTCGTGGCCTTCGATCGTCAGCTTGACCGACTGCATTGAATCGACGGCGGCTGGTACCGGCGACACGATCAGCGCGCCCGTCCGGCTGATGTTCATCAGCTGCGCCTGTCGGTCGATTTCGAGCGCGCCCCAGAGGGACCCGACGACCTCGAGTCGAATGCGGCGGCGGCGATCTCCAAGTGGTCTCATGCCGTCTGCGATCCAGCGTGTCTCAGAATCAATGATCACTGGCGTGATAACGCGTCCGTTGACGCGCCTCCTCCGCCAACGCACCGGTAACTGGGTCCCCTGGGCGGCGCGTGGCCATTCCGATTGAGAGCTGTCCCGCCGGCACGCCTTCGCGCTCCAGCAGGCGGAGCACGCGGGCAATCAGCGCCTCCGCCTGCGCGGCAGCGGTGTCCTGCAGCAGGAGACCGACATCGCCGGCGTTGAGACGCCCGACCAGATCGGTGCCGCGCAGATGCTCGCGAAGCCGCGCCACACGCGCCTGCGTCACGTCGGGACGAAATGCCGCATCGGCAAATTGAATGACGACCGCAGTGACCGGGATGCCGCCTTGTACCGCATCACGAGCAAGTCGTTCAAGCATTTCATCGAAGCCGCGAGACGAGGCGCGGCGATCGCCGATGTGCGTGGATTGCCGTACGAGGCGGCGGACCCACGACTCGAGCAGACCGGCCACCGCCTCGACAACGTTGTTTTCCCGCTGCGTCACGCGATGATCGGCCGGCCACTCGGCCACCAATGCCATCGCGTACTGCTGCGGGTCCCGCCGGATGATGACAACCTTTCCGGCGCCGCTTCCGGCCGCGAGATCCGCAGCGGCAAACGCGGGACCGACGTGCAGCAGCGGAGCGCCGGTCCGGGTCGTTGCGGTCAATGCCGCGCGCGTCATCGCGAGCGCCGTCTCGACGTAACGAACGGCCTGGCGCGCCTGCTCCTCCGGATTACCGGAATCAAGAAGAAGCGTGGAAACGGTCGCGAGAACATCGGCCATCGTGGCCTGCGTGGCACGCGCAACCGCCTGATCCAGCAAGGTCGTGTAGAGGCTGAGCCGCTGCAGTTCGTCGGCCTCAAGCGATCCGGTGATGACGACGAGCCATGAACCAGGCCCCGCGCCGAGATGGGTGAGGACGACATCCGACGCGCCGGAGAAACCAAGACGATCGAACTCCGACCGCGCAAGGCGTGCGACGTCGTCGAGATCGGGCAGCGCCGCGCGCGGAATCGCCGCCGGCGTGTGAGACGGATCCACGCCGGGCAAAGACAGTTCACGCACGTACTCGTCGTCGGTTTCCACGTAGCCGTAGGCCTCGAGGTCGTGCCAGACGGCCACTGATTCGATGAACGTGCCGACGATGTCTCGATCGGAACGGCCGGCTGAATCATCGGCAAGCAGCCGGCACAGCGCGGACACTCGATCGAGATCGCTCTGGGCCGCGGGTGGACTCTGAAGGTGGGCTTCGATGGCGTTGGTCAACCAGAAACCGACCAGTTCGAGCTGGCTCCGAACGTTCTCGACGGGCTGTTCCGGCGAGGTCCGCCGCGCCACCACGAGGGCGCCGCTCACCACCCGGTCGAGGGTGACCGGCACGATGACGGTCAGCATCCGGTCCGCGGCGGCCGACTGAGGGGTTCGTGTCCGCAGGGCCGTCGAAACGGCAAGACGAAGGCCCTCCCCGGACAGCAAGGCATCTACACTGCCACCAGACGCCGTCAGCAGCGGGGACTGGCCATCGTCGACCAGCTGGAGCTCCACGTTCAGGCGCTTCCTGAGGGCAAATAGCCAGTCCCAGGATCGGCTGCGGACGGCCGCGCCGAACTGAAACCGGTCCGTCATCGGGGAAACGTCAACGGCGTGCATCAAGTCGGTCGAAAAGTCTCAGGAAAACGGCCTGGTCACACGGGCGTTGCAAGTGGGCCGCCATACGGCCGCGGTTGAAATGGCCTATTCCGTGCGGAAATGTAATTGGCGGCCAGCGGAGTTCCAGGTTCCGGAGACAAAGGACCGCGTTCCGGCGACTTCGGGCGACAAAACTGGAAGCGCTGACACCCCGTTTGACGTTGAGAGGTGGGGCGGAGCCTTGGCGTAGGCGGGGCAGGCTCGCCTCGCGAACCCAAAGAGTTCGGCTGGCACAGCTCGGCCAGGCCGCGTCAGCAGGTATCTCGGCTCCACCGGCCGCTCGGCACGCCCGCAGAGTTGCGACTGGCCTGGTCGCAATCGTGACGTTAGAGATCGTCAGGTGGAGCTGTGGCGCAATCGGCGTCCCCCGTCTGCGACCGTCGCATCGGGCCCAGGCGACCGAGTCGGCCGGCTCCGCGAGACACCTGCCGCCGCGTCTGGCCCTGGCGACGGCCACGCCGTTGGCCGCGTGGTGAGACACAGGTGATCAGTGTCGACGATCCCTTCGAGCGGCGCGATCAGCGGAGACCGAAAAACGCGATGCAGGCGCACCACGAGGGTGCGGGGTCGCCACCAGCTCGGTAGATAAACGTGTTCTTCGCTTCGACAGCCGGAGTCGCGTTTTTCCGCGCCAGCCGAGCGGGATCGTCGACGCTGATCACCTGTGGCTCTCCACATTCTTACACCGCCGACGGCTCGCGACGCGCCAGGTCGCTCCGAGGCAAGAACGACAACAATCGCTAAGACAAATCGAAAACTGCGCTAGGAGACCGGGCGGTCGGCGCTCTCGGCCGCGGTAAGCCTGAGGCGGTTCTGCTGGCGGGTCGAATGCTCTTCGAAATACTCCACTCCACTGGCCGTAATGGTCAGTTTGGAACCGTCGGAGCGGTCGATGAAGCCCTTCTGCGCGAGGTACCACAACGTGAACTCGAGATGCTCGCGCGGCCGGCCGACGATCTCCTCCAGGTCGCCATCGAAGACTCCGGGCTGGCGCGGATCGAGCCGGCGCCGCGCATAAAGCGCCTCGAGCAGGGTCAGCCGTGCAAGTTGTTCGAATTCGACATCGTTCTGCGCGCGAACCATCTCCGCGAGCAGCTGCGAACGTTCGCGCCGCTGATCGCCGTGGTTGACGTCATACTTCGCCCGCCGCTCAGGATCGCTGAGAACCTGGTAAGCCTCGGTGATCGTCCGGAAACGATCTGAGTCTCCAGTGGCTGTATTGTCGGGATGAAAGCGCTGCGCCAGGATTCTGTAGATGCGGTGAATCGTCTCGGGATCGGCGGTGACGCTGACCTGCAGCACCTCGTAGTAATCCGGCTGGGTTTCTTCCATGCTCAGAATCCGGCTTTCTCCTTCACCCACTGCGTGCCGTATCGAAAACGGTCGTACGTGTTGTTGATGCCGCACGACCACACACCGGCGGCGATCAGAGCCACGACGAGCAGTTGAATTGCCCGTCTCATTCGGCTGGCGCGCGGTAGCCGGCGGTTGACGTGACGATCAGACCCGGCTTGCGCGCGCGGATCTCCACCGCCCTCCATTCACCGTTTCGGTCGAAGTTGGTCGAGCTATAGCTCACGACGTAGCGCTGGCGGAGATTCTCGATAATCCGGCCGAACTGGGTACCGAGCTGCTCGACGTCCGCGGAAAAATAGGCCTGTCCGCCGGAAAGCGCCGTCAGCCTCTCCAGCACGGTCGTATCGATTTTTGGTCCAAGACCGACCGCGAACACGGCTGCACCGACTTCGCGCGTCAATTCGAGCACTTCTTCGAACGTGTGTGCACTTCCGGGCGCAGTACCTGGATTGTTCTCATCGCGGCCGTCGGAGAGCACGACGATCGCGCGGCGGCCCTTCTCCTTCTTCAAGTGCAGCAGGGAGTCCCAGATTGCGTCGTACAGGGCTGTTCCACCCTGCGGGGTGTATTTGTCGATACCCGCCATCGTCTGCGATCGATCCGCGCTCAGCACGTGCTCGAACCGCGGCTCGTCGGCAAACGTGATCAGCGCGAGGCGATCCTCTTTCGGGACGGCGTTGACGAACTCGCGCGCGGTCTGCCGCACGCTGTCCGCTGCCTTGACCATGCTGCCGCTCGCATCGAGCGTCAGCACGATCGACACAGGGTCGAGCGCTTCGTGGAACGTATCGATCTTCTGCGGCACGCCATCCTCGAGCACCTCCAGGTCGGAGCTCGCCAACTCGATGTAACCGCCTTCTTCCTTCGTGGCGTGGAATTCGAGCGTCGGTCGAATCGGCGGCGGCGCCGGCGCCCGGTACCCCGACCGCGCCTGGACTTTGTGCCCTTCGGGCACCTCGAGGGTGATCGTCCTCCACGAGCCGTCCTTCTTCTGGTTGGACGGTGTGTAGGTGATGAGATACCGATTGTGCGCGTCGTCGGCGACCTGCCGGGCGATGCCCGGGAGCTCGATGTCGCGCCACGGAAAGAACACGCGGCCGCCGCTGCGCGTCGTCAGCTGTCGCAGCGTGCTTTCTCCGCTCAGAGAAACACCCATGAGTCCGCCGACCGCCAGCCCATACACGGTCACGCGAGCGGTCTGCGCCTGCTTGACGACCTGGTCGAGCGTGACCGTGCTCTTCTCGTCGAAGCCATCCGTGACGAGGACGATGATGCGGCGGCCCTCTGCGTTCTCGAGCAACCGGACAGCGGCCGCAACGGAGTCCAGAATCGCAGTGCCGCCTCCGGCCTTCATCGCATCGATGGCCTCGGCGACCGTGGCGACGTCGTTCGTCGGGCCGGTGATCGAGCCAAGCTTCGTATTGAACGGGGCTACCGTCACCCGGTCGCCTTTCCGGAGGCTGCGGGCAAACCGCTCGGCTGCATTCCGCACGTCGGCCATGCGGCGGGCAACGCTCTGACTGTTGTCCACGAGCAGGACCACGCTCATCGCATAGGTCTCGCGGGAGACAACGTCCAGCTCCTGCAGTTGGCCATCTTCGCGCAGGCGGAACGCCGACGCATTCAGACCGAGGGCCGGTTTGCCCGCGCCGTCGTAGACGCCGGCTTCAACAAGGATCCGTCCGACTTCGGCTTGTTCGAGGACCTCGAACGCCGGCAGTTTCACGGAGTCGCGTGCGACGGCGCCCGATTCGTCCACTGCCTCGACCCTGATTTCGCGGGGTGCGAACGGATTCTCATCCTCCCAGGTGACCGCGTAGGGTGGCGAGTCGGCAACGCCGACGGGCGTGTTATCGACAAAGAACCTGACGTTGACGGCAACTCCCGGACGGGGGCGCTGCACCTGCGCCACGATACGGACTGTGGCGCTGTCGCTCGTCCGCCCGAGTGGTGAGGTGAGGCGGACGGCGAAACCGGCCGGCGTCGTCTCGGTGCCGGTGCTCCCCGTATCCTGAGCAGCGACGGCGGAAACAGCTGCCAGCCAAAGCAGCACCGTGAAAACGGCTTTCATACCCTGGGACCCCGTCCGCTATCAGACCGTGGCGAGATCGCGATCCTCGACGAAGTACGACGCCGACGCCTCCGTCAACAGATCGAAGGTCATGACCGGCGGCTTGTCGAGATAGCGGCCCAGCGCGAGCGCGTGCTCGATCAGGTCGCGGGGATGACAGCCCCGGAGCTTCAGTCCGCGGCGATTCAGCTCGCGTGCGAGCTCCTGGGCGACTCCAGGTTCGTGTGCGATTTCCTTCTCGCGGCAGTAGTTTTCGAAGATCTGCACGAACTCGGGCAGCGTTGGCGATTCGGCGAGCACCTTGTACTGGATACGCCGGAGGAACGCCTCGTCAACCAGGTCGCCCGGCTTCAGGTTGGTGGCGAATACCGCGAACACCTTGAATGGAACATGAAATTTCTGACCGGTCTGCAGCGTCAGAAAGTCGACGCGGCTTTCCAGCGGCACAATCCACCGGTTCAGCAGATCGCGAGGCGACGCCGCCTGCTGACGGCCGAAGTCGTCGATGACGAGCACGCCGCCGTTGGCAATAATCTGGAGCGGCGCGCTGTAGAAACCGGTCAATGGTGAGTAGCCGAGCTCGAGCGCGCTGAGCGTCAGTTCGCCACCGACCGTAACCAGCGGCCGGCGGCAGCGCACCCACCGGCCATCAACCGGTTCCGCACGTTCGAGGCCCGTTGTACCGGTGTCGGGCCCACCGACTGCTTCGTGGTTCACCGGATCGTAGACGCGAATGATGTGGCCTTCGACCGAGATCGCATGGGGAATTGCCACGTCACCCTGCAGCAGATTCCGAATCGCCTGAGAGATGACGGTCTTCCCGTTACCCGGAGGACCGTACACGAACAGTGAATGCCACGCGGCAAGGGCCGGACCAAGCTGGTCGAGGGTCCGGTCGTTGAGCACGAGATGCGCGAATGCACTCCGCACTGCCGCCCGGCTCACGACGCCGCTCTCCGTCAGCATTGCCATGTACGCCTGGTACTGGTCGAGCGGAACCGGCAGCGCGCCGACGTAGTGGTTGTCTTCGAGAAAGAGCGCGGCGCGGACGCGGCCGGCGTCCGTCAACCGGTACTTGAATGACGACGAGCCGACCATCGCGCCGCCGACGATTTCACAGTGGCGTTCCCGCTTGAGCAACTCCAGCGCCGGCTCGATGACCTGAAACGGAACGCCAAGCCGATCCGCCAGCGCAGTGCCGACCAATTCACCCGCAAAGTGCAGCGACTTGGTGACGATCTGCAGGATCAGATCGGGCGAGAGTCCGGTCTCCTCGATCGTCCTGGGCGCCGCCGGCATACGAAACGCGGTATCTGCGGTGATCACGGTTTGGGTTCCTCGGCGCGCGCGGCCAGTCTCGCCTGCCGGGCGCGGGTTGCCGCGAGTGTGAATAGCGGATCTGCCCTCAGCGCCTCTTGGAAGGCGGCGGTGGCTTCGTCATACGCGCGTGTGGCCATCATCGCGATGCCGTAGTTGTAGCTGGCCGTCGCCGGATCGCCGGCACGGCGGAACCACTGCTTCGCGCTGTCTGCGTCCCCCGCGGCAACATGCGCGAGCGCCAGATTGTTCTGCGCCACTTTCGCCTTCGTGCCGGGTGCCGCCGCGACCGCGGCCTGACAGGTGTTGATCGCGGCCTCGCGCGTCAGCACCATTGCGTAACACAGGTTGTTCAACGCGTACCAGGCGTTCCTATCGAGGTGAATCGCCCGCGCGTACCACAGCTTTGCCGCTTCGATATTTTCATTGGCCTGTAACAGTGTCCCAAGCGTGTTGGCGGCAGCGGCAGAGTTCGGCGCATAGTGCACAGCGCGATAGGCATCCGCCAGCCCGAGGTGCGCGGCGCCCCAGTCTCTCCAGATGCGCGCCAGCGCGTCGTACGACACCGCGTCCGACGGGTCGAGCCTGACCGCGTTGGAGAAGTGCTCGTGAGCCTTGTCCAGCACGCCCAGCCGGCGGTATTCGATCGCGGCCAGCCGGTGGGTTCCGGCGCGCGGAGCGATTGCCAACGCCAGCAGCACGGCCGAGAGCCGCTCATCCTGCGCTTCGAGCGTCATCGCCAGCGTGCCGGAGGGCACCCCTTTCTCCTTCGGAGTGCCTCCACCCGGCGCGACCTTGACGAGCCTCGACGCGCCGCACCCCGTCGCAAGCATGGCTGCGACGACGAGTGACGCGAATCGACACGCCGATGTACTGCTCACACCGACCACTGCAGCACCATGAACATCAGTCGTCTTCCCTCTTCAATCGGGCGTTCCGGCGTGCCAGGTACAGCGCAACGAACACGACCAGCAGGCCGAGCGCAACCCACGAAGTGGTATTCATGTGATCTCCTCGTTATGGGCCTTCAGAAGAAGGCGCGGTAAATCGCCACCACCACTGGACCGAAACAGACGACGTACAGGGCTGGGAACAGGCACAACGCCAACGGGAACACGAGCTTCACGCCGATTTTCGCGGCGCGCTCCTCGGCAGCCTGCCGGCGCTTCGTGCGCGACGTGTCCGCCTGAATGCGCAACGCGTCGGCGATACTGGTACCGAAACGGTCGGTCTGAGTCAACATCGACACCAGCGTGCGCACGTCGTCCACACCCGTCCGGCTGGCGAAGTTGTGGAACGCCTCCATTCTCGGCTTGCCCGCGCGTACTTCGACGATGATCGTGCGGAGCTCCGCGGCAAGGTCCGGGTGAGCGAGCTGCAGTTCGTCCGCGGCTTTCGCAATGGCCTGGTCGAGCCCGCTTCCCGCTTCGACGCAGACGGTCAGCAGGTCGAGGGCATCCGGCAGGCCGTTCCGAATGTGCTTCTGCCGCAGCGTCGTCTGGCGCGACAGCCAGAGACCCGGCATGAAATAGCCGAGCAATGCGACAAACAAGCCCGGCAGCCACCCGTCGCTCGGCCCGAACGCCAGAATGGCGACGGTAAACAGCACGAGCGGAATGGCCACTTCGGCCACCGAGAAGTACACGGAGTACCGAAGCTCCGGATAGCCTCCCCGCGTCATGCGTTTCTGCAGGCGGCCCATCTCCTTCGGGCTCTTCGGCGCCAGCTTCGAC
This sequence comes from Vicinamibacterales bacterium, assembly GCA_050742535.1. GTDB lineage: Bacteria > Acidobacteriota > Vicinamibacteria > Vicinamibacterales > UBA2999 > Gp6-AA40. The sequence continues at coordinate 10,304 of JBOGIQ010000023.1, forward strand.
AGTTTGGCGAGGAACGGATCCGGCGCTTCCGTCAGGGTCGGCGCATCGAGCACGAGGCCCGACCCCGCCGGCTGGGTCAGCGCGCGGATCCGGCGCTGTTCGGGCGCGGTCTGCTGCAGCAGGAACGTCCCGGCCGCAGTCACGCCGATCGCCACGGCCGCAAACACACCGACGAGCGCGAAAACCAGTTCGGGTGTCATGCGTCAGTACTCCACGTCGACGATTTTTCTGATCGCCAGCACACCGACGACCTGGAGAAATATCGCGAGACCCACCATGTACATGCCCAGCGGGTCCTCGATGAGCAGCCGCATGTGCCTGGGCGAGATGAGGAACAGAATTCCGGCGACCGTCGGCGGCAGGAACCCCAGCACCAACCCGGTGATTCGCCCGTGCGCGCTGATCACGCGGACCTGGCGCTTGACCTTGAATCGCTCGCGGATGACCGCCGCCAGCTTGTCGAGGACCTCCGACAGGTTGCCGCCCATCTCGCGTTGGGTGAGGATGGCCGTCACGAAAAAGCGCGCATCGATGAGCGGCATACGGTCGCCGAACGAGCGCAGCGTTTCGGGCAGCGCCATCCCGTAGCTGTGCTGATCGAACATCTTCTTGAATTCGTCCCCGACCGGTGCCGGGATCTCGTCGGCCACCATCTGCAGCGCCGTCGGCAGCGCGTGGCCGGCGCGGAGTGCGCGCGCGATCAGATCGATGGCTTCGGGGAACTGTTCCTCGAACACCATCAGCCTCTTGGTTGCCGTCCGCTTGACGAACAGGAACGGGAACGCCGACGCGACGACACCCAGAACGATCGCGCCGATCAGAGATGGAAGCAGGAAGCTGGCGGCGGCAGCGGTCGCTAACCCCAGCGCGATCGACCCAAGGACGAGCGTGCCGACAGTCAACTGCAGCCCGGACTGGAGAATCAGCCGCTGCAACGGGGTCGAGAACGAATCCAGCCGAGCGAGCACGGTATCGACCGAGCCCACCGCGCTGAGCTTTTCCGGATCCTTTTCCAGCTTCGCCAGCAACCGGATGCTGCGCGGCCGGCGCAGACGCTTCTGCAGGTCCTCGCGCTCTCCCGACTCGGGGCGAACGATCAGCAGCCAGTACGCGCCGAAGATGATCGCCAGGACGGCACCGAAGACGGCGATTGCTATGGGCATTGGTGCGTACCTCTTACTTCACGACGTGCTGATGTTCGAACATCGACACCGGCAGATTGATCCCCGCGGCGGCGATGCGCTCGGCGCACTTCGGACGCAGCCCGGTGGCGCGGTAGCGGCCGAACACCCTGCCGTCCTCTCCGATTCCCGTCTTCTCGAAGACGAAGATGTCCTGCAGCGTGATGATTTCGCGTTCCATGCCGGTGATCTCGGAGATCGCGGTGACCTTGCGCGTGCCGTCGGCCTGCCGCGCAATCTGGATGATGATCTCGATCGCCGACGCAACCTGCTGGCGGATCGCCTTGTCCGGAATGTTCAGGTTGGCCATGGCCACCATGGCGTCGAGTCGATACAGCGCATCGCGAGGGCTGTTCGCGTGGATCGTCGTCAAGCTGCCGTCGTGGCCGGTGTTCATGGCCTGAAGCATGTCGAGCGCTTCCTCGCCGCGAACCTCACCCACGATGATGCGGTTGGGACGCATACGGAGGGCGTTGACGACCAGCTCGCGCTGCCGCACGGCGCCTTTGCCCTCGATGTTGGCCGGCCGCGTCTCGAGGCGCACCACATGCCGCTGGCGGAGCATCAGTTCGGCCGCGTCCTCGATCGTCACGACGCGTTCGTCGTTGTGGATGTACGACGACAGCACGTTCAGCAGCGTCGTCTTGCCGGCGCCGGTGCCGCCCGAGACCAGGACGTTCAGCCGGCAGGAGACCGCGGCCTTCAGGAACTCGAGCATCGGCGCGGTCATCGATTCCCGGGACACGAGGTCGGTGGCCCCGAGCCGATCGGTGCGGAAACGGCGAATGGACAGGCACGAGCCGTCGAGCGCCAGGGGCGGAATGATCGCGTTGACACGCGAACCGTCCTTCAGGCGCGCGTCGACCATCGGACTCGACTCGTCGATGCGCCGGCCGACGGCGCTGACGATCCGCTCGATGATCTGCTGCAGGTGCCGTTCGTCGCGGAACACGATGTCCGTTTCGAGCAGGCGGCCCTCGCGCTCGATGTACACCTGGTCGAACCGGTTGACGAGAATGTCCGAGATGGTCGAATCCGCGAGCAGCGCTTCCAGCGGACCGAGGCCGAACAGCTCGTTCAGGACGTCGATGACCAGCGCTTCGCGCTCGCTCATGCTGAGCGGCGTGCGCTGCTGCTCGCGTTCGAGCAAGGTGGCGATGATCGACCGCAGCTCGGGCTCCGCGTCCTCACGGCGGATCGTGGCAAGCCGATCGAGGTTGAGCCGGTTCAGCAGCTCGGTGTGAACGCGCCCCTTCAGCGCCTGATACTCGGGGTTACGCGTGTCGGCTGTCGACGCGGCAGCGTTCTCCCCGGTCCACGTGGGCAATGTGCTCAGCAAGGTCTCCTCCCTCTCCTACCGTCGCAGCCGCCCGAACAGCCCGCTGGATCGCCCACTCTGGCGATCGGGGCTCTCTCCGGACAGCTCGTGCGCGAATCTCTTGAACGCCGCAGATAGATCGTTGTGGTTGTCAAGGGCGAGGGGGCGACCCTTGTTGAGCGCCTGCAGGGCGATCCGGTAATCGCTGGGAAACGTATGGGCGACCGTCAACCCGACAGCCTTTTCCACGTCGGCATGACCGATGTCGGCCTGACGATCGGAACGCGTCAGCACCACGCCCACCTTGTCCCGTCCATATCGCTCGCGGAGCATCGCCGCCAGGCGCGTCGCGCTGCGGACGGTGGCCAGCTCCTGGTTGGCGACGATGTACACGGCCTTCAGCTGTTCCAGTGCGTCGAGCACACTACCGTCGGCGCGTGGAAGATCCAATACCGTGTGCCGGTAGGCGCTCGACGCGAGCTCGATGACGCGCCGCGTCTTCGCGACGTCGAGGCGCCCGGCGCTTGGCCGCTCGGGCGACGCGAGCAGGTCGGTCTGCCCAGTGACGCTCGTCACCAATGTCTTCAGAAAATTCTGGTCGAGGCGGTGCGAATTCTCGATCGCGTCCAGCACGGAGAATCTCGGCTCGACGCCCATGAATACGGCGGCATCGCCGCCGGCCTGGTGCAGATCCATCAGCAGCGCCTTGCCGGGCTTGCTCATCGGACCGAGCATCGTGGCGACATTGACGGCCACCGTCGTCGTGCCCACGCCGCCCTTGGCGCCGATGAAACCAATCACCTGCCCGAGCTCGACGCCAACGCTGTGCGCGCTCGCGCGATTGACCGCCGCCTCGAGGTCCTCCTGGGTAACCGGTTCCGCAACGACCTCGGTCACGCCGGCGCGCATCGCCTCGACGAGCAACGCCGGATCGAGCACCGACGCGATGATCATCACGCCGGTGTTCGGATGATTCCGCCGCAGGAGTCCCACCAGAGGCGGAACGACCGGCGACTGCCGGAGATCCACGACCAGCACATCGGGCTGCTTCGCTGAAGGGCTGGCGAGCATGCCCAACGCGCCTTCGGCCAGAGACGACACGTGCATGCCGGCGGCCCGGAGCAGCTCCTCCGGTTTGCGATCGACCGCGCCGATTAAGGTAACGAGCTTTGCCATGTAACTACCGAATCAGCTGGATGACCTGGAGAAACGCCGCCTCTTCGGGAACCGCTCCCCCGCCACTCAACAGCAGTCCCGGCATCTCGACCAGAATCCCGTGGATTTCGAAGTTGGGCGGGTTCGGCAGCGGCTCAACCAGAAAGAATCCAAAGACGTTGACGATCTCGATGACACCTTCCGTCTGATACTTCACGGGATCGAACACGGGAATCGCCATGATCCGCGGGCTATACGACCGATTCCCATCTGCAACTCGCGTGTAAGCGTTAGGCCCACCACCCGATCCGTCCCACACCCACTTGTCGCACGAGCGGTTTTCAGCGCAGCTGTTGATGATCTCTCCGTCTACGAATTCCGCCTCCGGATCAAGGTCAAACAGAGCTTGGATGTCGTCCTTGATCGACGCCTCAACGCCCGCCTGCGGAACGGTGTCGCCTACGGCTCTTCGTTCCGCGTCACAGGTTCTGATCGCCCTCGCGGTTTCACTCGCACCGCCGCCGGCATCGCCGATCACATCGGTGAGCCGGTACCAGCCGGCCGACTCGAAGTCTGATGGCCCTTTGAAAAGCGTAACGGGCATGCCCACGTCCGCCAGCGTATAGCCGGGCGGCGAATAGTTCTCGGGGCCACCCTCGTAGAAGTCAGGAATGGCGAAGGGCTTCACGCAGTCCGTTGCGTTGCCGTAACCAACGTAGGCCGTGGCGGTGGCCTTAATCCGCTGGCTCGACAACCCAAACAGACTGGCAAAATAGACCGGCAACGGATTGCTGTTGTTGGCAAGGCCCTCAACGGTCCCCTGGCCATCGCGATGAACGTCGACACGCACACATTTCGCGTTTTCGGGAACGTACAAAGGGCACTCCCACGTCACACGCACGCCGCCCGCTTCGTTGAACACCTCGTTCATCGTCGCGGCCGCATAGGCATTCTTGTATGCCAATCCGTCTGCCGCGGGTGTGTCGGCGGTGTCGTCGAACGCCCGTGCGATGGCGCCGGCGAGCGCGCCCGCGTCGGCGGCGTTCTGCGCCTGCCGCCGTGAGAGCCACATCACGCCGAAATCCAGCACGAAGGCAGACATGCCGACGAGGACGAAAATCGCAATCCCCACGTGGATGAGGGCAGCGCCCCGCTGGTCGCGGATCCATCGATGCCGCAGTGAAATCGCTGGGAGTTTCCGGTCCATCGCTTTCCTCGCTCTGTCTGCCTGCTTCTACTTCTCTGTCGCCTTGACATCCGGCGCGTCAGCGACGCCGCCGTCCTGCAACAGTCCACCGATGTGCTCGTCGCGCCGGATGAATCGCTGCTGCAGCGTCGGCAGCGGCGGCACTTCGTCCGGGTTGAGCGGCCGAACCAGCTGCGGCGTAATCAGCACCATCAACTCGGTCTGGTCGGCACTCTGTCTCTTACTGCGGAACAGATGGCCGATGATTGGGAGCTTGGCGAGTCCCGGAACCTCGGCGACATCGTCCTGAGACATGTTGCTGAGCAGACCGGCAATCGCGAACGACTGACCGTCGCGGAGCTCGACCTCCGTTTCCGCGCGCCGTGTCGCCAGCGCCGGAACCCGGAATCCTCCGAGGAGAATGCCGTTCGGGAAGTCAAGCGTGCTCACCTCTGGCCGGACGCGCAAGCGGATCGTGTCTCCAGCCACGGTCGGCCGGAAGTTCAACCGGATGCCATATTCCTTGTATTCGATCGAGACGTTTCCAGTGTTGCCGGAGACTTGGGGAACCGGGATTTCGCCGCCCGCGAGGAAGCTTGCCTCCTGGCCGTTATAGGCAATCAGGTTCGGCTCGGCGAGGCTTTGAAAGAGCCCCCGCGTACGCAGCGCCCGGATCAAGGCGCCGAGATCGTACTTTTGGCTGAGCAGGAAGACGTTCAGAAAGTCGGTGAACGTGAATTGGCCGCTCGCCGAGGTCACTTCCGCACCGAAGTTATTGCTGGCCTTCTCCCATTCGAGCCCTGTAAAAGTCGGCGCAGAGAACTGACCAGTGGTAACGCGGCCAATCGTGCTCTCGATCCCAGTCGGGCTGGTGAATAGCGACACGCCCAGTTCCATGAGAGCGCGACGGCTCACCTCGGCGAATCGAACCTGCAGCAGCACCTGCTGGCTGCCGGCGCCGCCGGGAACCTGGAGCAGGTTCAGGATCTGAGACTTGGACGAGACCGCCCTGGCGATTTCGGCAGCACGCAGCGACACATCGGTGCTCGAGACGCGTCCGGACAGAATCACCGCGTCGCCGTTCACGCTCACGTCGATGTCTTCATCGGGAAAAAGCGCCTGCATCCGCTGCTGGAGGGTGGACACGCCTGGATCCACGACGACGTCGTACTGCCGGCGCGCTGCGTTCGCCCCCCACAGAATCAGGCTCACCGTTCCAGCGGCTTTGCCGTCGATCAGGACTTCACGCCGCTCGACGACCGTGGCATCGGCAATTGCGGGATCAGTAACGGCAAGCCGCACGATGTCGAAGTCGGTTGCCAGCACTGTCGACCGTCCCGCGGTCAGAGTGATACGCGGGAACTCCTCCGGCGCCTGCTGCTGCGCCGCCACTTCAGGCTGCGACAGGGCGAGCAGCAGACCGACACCGACAGCAGCGTATTTGAGCGCCGCCGAACGAACAACACGCGTATGCATCATCGCAGAATCTCTCGGGGGAGAGCCTTGCTCCAGAACGTCCGTCTCACGGGTTACCTTTCCCCGCTCTTTTCAAGCTGCAGCTCCTGCTTCTTGGCTGCCTTGATCGTCTCGACCGTGTAGACAGTTGGAATGGTCGGCAGCGGCAGCGCAACAGGCGTGACAACGCGGCGGACAGCCGGCCGGGAAACCGGAGCCGGTGCCCCGCCAGAGGTGAACAGCCCCGCCTTGCGGATACCCGTCGTAACGGTCGGCTCGACGTCGAGCGGATTCCTGAGCGTCAGCATCAGCCGGCCGTCCGACTGCGCCAGCGCGATTCGTTCGGCATCCTCCGGCGTGACCATGAGCGTGACGACCGTGGATCGAATCGGCTTGCCATCCTTCCGCGACTCATCCTGGTCGTAGCGCGTGCCGGACGTCAGAACCGGCACGTTGCTCACAACGACCCGCGCGATGCGATCCGAGCCATCCTGCGTCGGGTTGATAACGACCAGCACGTCAACTCGCGTGCCCGGTGTGACGTATCCGGCGACGTTGATCACCTCGTCAACCCTTATCGATATCGCACGCATGCCTTCGGTGATCATCGGCGGCAACCCGGCGCCCGCCTCCTTGGCCGCGAGGTTGTTCACCGTCAGGAGCTCGTTCTCGACGACGGGTGCGACCAGCCCGCGATCGATCACGTCCTCGATCCGCGCGTATCCGCCGGTGAGCGGCGTGCGCGCCGGCCAGTCGATCTCCTTGACCGACTCGCGGGTTACGAGCGTGCCAACCGGCATCGGCTTCGCCGCGACCACCGCTTTCGCAGTGGCGATCTCGACCTGCCGCACCGGAATGCTGGCAACGGCGCGGTACACGGCGTAACTCGCGGCGGCGGCAACGACGACCGCGACAACCAGAACAACGAACGTACGCGTTTGGCGGTTCATTCCTTACTCACTCCTGTTACGGGGTACACTCCACGCCCGCATCCTCGGTCCGCATTGTCGATCTGCCCGTGAGAGTAAACGTGCCGAACGTCGAACTGAAATAGCGGCCGATTCCGGCTAGGAACGGGGCCTGGTGCGGGTAACTCACCCACACGTTCACGACCGCGATGCAATTCGTGCCGTCGAGGTTCTCCTCCACGGGGTCCAACTCCGCCAGGGTCGGCAGCGTCGCGTCCGCAGAGTTCAAGCCCGCGGCGTCCAGATATTGATTCATCCGCGCGATGGCGTCCGCCGGTCCAAAATCGGGCAGCACGAGCACCCGTGCCCCTTCGCGGGCCGCATTGGTAACAATCTCGAGCTTCTGAAACACGAACCCGAACTCAATGATCCCGATGACGACGAGCAGGATGAGCGGAAGCGTCAGCGCCGTCTCGATCAGTTCGGCGCCGCGTTCGGAGCGCAGCCGCCGCCGTAACCCGCTCATTTCAGCCATATCGCCACCATCGTTCCCGCGAAAATCGGGATCGCATATGCGAGCTTCGGAGCCTGGCTCGTCTCGAGGGTCAACTCCGGCAGCGCGCGAATCCCGGCAACCCGCCAGTGCGCCAGCAGCAGATATACGTTCGACAACGCCTTGCGAAGGTATCCGCTCGCCAGAGCGGTGACGATCGCCATGACGCCGCCCGCAACTCCCGTGTACAACGCCGCCCAAAAAATTCCCGCCGGCCCGAGCCACGCTCCCAGCGCTCCGAGAAGCTTCACGTCGCCGCCGCCGAGCCCGCCGAGCGCAAACGGGACGAAGAAGATCGCCACGCCGAGCAGCCACCCGAGCGCCGCAGTCGCGGGACCTTCGCCCATCGGCGAGAAGACGTGGAACAAAAGTCCCGCTGCCGCCGCGCCGAATGTCAGCACATTCGGGATCCGCCGGCTGCGGAGATCGGTCACACAGGCAACGAGCGCAACCGCCAGCACAGCGACGTATTTGGGTTCCATCGAATTAGCTCCCCGGATCCTCGGGTTCCCACGCCTCGTACACGTCGTTGCCCCAGTTCTCGAAGGCGTTACCGAGTTTGACGCCAATCGAGGGAAACACAACGACGCCGGCCAGGGCAATAATCATGGCGATCAGCCCATATTCGACGAGATCGGCACCTCGATCGTCTCTCCAGATCCGGGAAACGTGATGAAGGAACGAGTCGATCATGCGCCCTGCTCTCGAACCGCTTGTGGACTGGACTCGCACGCTTGGAAAAAACTGGCGAGGCGCCCTTGCCAGGCGGACAACCTCGCCGTTCGTGGGTAACCGTCTTCCTCTGCTCCGCTTACGGCAGCTGGCTGTTGAGCGTGCTGAAGTAGCCCGCGACCTTCGGACCAATGCCACTGATGGCGAGGATGCACGCCGTGGTGATGATCGAGATGAGCAGACCGTACTCGATCAGGTCCTGGCCGGCATCTTCACGGACGAAACGAGCAATCAACGACTTCATTGAACACTCCTAGCAAGGGGTTTGGGACTGTCTGCACGCCGTTCGAACCGTGCAAACGTTGACGACACGGTCTAGGTAGCAACGGCACTGCCATTCGGCTGAGGAAGGCCGCTCGAAAGTGCTAGAGGACTGAGACAGAAGGACTTAAGGGTGCCCTCTGAATCACTTGCGCGAATAGAACCAAAGTACTATTCCAACAGCTGCCGGACTTTTCTCTTACTGGTTCAGAGAATCGTGCGGCGGCCGGCGCCGATCGTTCAGCGGCCGTGAATTTCTGGGCATTGCGAGCCCTCCTTTGAACGTTCGTCGTGCGGCGTCCGTGTCACGAGAGTTTTGTCTGGTCGCGGCCAGATGTCTGTGACCGTCGGAATACGGCATCTGACTGGTTTCGTTGTCTTTGCGCGGCCATCCGGCCCACGATCCAATAGAGAAACCCGGAGAGTTTCTTGCACCGAATCAAGAACCCTGCAATGCGTCCAGATTCCGCGCAACCATCAGATCAACCGGCGTCCGGCGACGCTTTGTCGCTGTTCACGTATGAACCGGAGGGCTCGAACCCGGTTCCGGTGACGACGGCCAAGGCGCCCGGAGCTGTATCGCTGGATCGCGTCGTCGAAGCCGCTCCACTGCGTTTCGTCGAGGGGATCGCGGTCGTTCAGGCGCTGTGTGCCGCGATCCGGGAAAAGGGCGGAATCAATGCGGGTATGCTGGACTTGCGGGGCGTTTTCATCAATGAGGGCGGCGAGCTCGTTGCACTGACTCCTCCGGGAGGCACGCCCGCGGCCCCGGAGTTGGCCCGGCTCTTACATCAGCTCGTGCCCGCAGACGCCACGCCACCTGTTGCGCGGCTTTTCATCGACCGGTGGACGGGCGGCACTTCGACGGATCTCGCCGCGTTTGCCTCGGAGATCGCGTATTTCGCGCGTCCGAATGGACGTGAGCTCCTGACAGCGCTGCACGTCCGATGCGCCGGCGCGCCCGGCGCGGCGCCACAACTTGGAACGTCGGCCCCGGCTGTCGTCCCGACCTTTAGAGTCGAGGAGCGGCCAAAAGTCGAGGAATCCGAGAAACCCGAGCCGCGCAGACCATCCTGGCTGCGGTCCCACAAGCGGCACATCGCCGCCGCTGCGGCTGCGATTGCGGTGACAGTCGCAGTGACCGGTCTGGCCACGTGGTTCTGGCCATCGAAAGCCGCCGTGGCCGCGCAGGTCCCGGCCCAGACGGCACTTGAAACGCCGGTGCCCTCCGAAGCGCCTGGCGAGGAGCCGGGCAAGCAGCCCGTGAAGCTCGGTGCGGGTGCCGCACCCGCCAAATCTCTGACGGGCCGGCCAACATCTGAACCAAGAGTCGCCACCCAGCCGAGAGTCGCCGCGAACGGCCGCAGGAACGTTCCCGCACCCGCTGCTTCCTCCCTTTTGCCGAAGAGCCCCACGCAAGAGGGTATCGGGCCGGTCTCCGCATCTCCGACGATGCCGGAAAGTGCCGCCGTAACCGCCGTTCCTTCACGGGGCCTTCCGGATATGCGGATCTACTCTTCCGCCGACTCGGGTATCGAGCCGCCGCGACTCCGGTCCGCCGAAATCCTCGAAGGGTTGATTGCGGGCTTTCCAACCAAAACGAACGCCGTCGAGGTCCTGGTGGATCGGGCGGGCAAAGTCGAGCGCGTTCGCATGCAGGGTACGCCGCAGCGCATCCCTGACATCGTGATTCTCAGTCGCATGAAGGAATGGGTGTTCGACCCGGCGACCAAGGACGGCACAGCCGTCCGCTACCGCATGATCCTTACCTGGGACGTTACGCCCTAACCGTAATGCCGAAACCGTGGCGGGCATGGCGCTTCGATCTCGTCGAGCTCGGTCTGATCGCGGCGCTTATCGGCGTGGCGGCCTACGTGGCTCCCAGACCGCAGCCCCCTGACGAAGGCGACGCGCTCCAGGCGGCGTACGGATCCGCACGAAACTCAGAGAACGAAGAGGAATGGATCATCCGCGACTTTTTCCAGGACCGCCGGGGCGGCGTGTTCGTGGACGTCGGCGCGGCCCACTACCAGTCCGCGAGCAACACGTACTATCTCGAACACGATCTCGGATGGTCCGGAATCGCGATCGAACCTCTTCGTCACTTTGCGGCTGACTGGGCCCGTCATCGGCCGCGAACCCGATTCCGCTCGTTCTTTGTATCCGACGTGTCGGACGACGAAGTGAAGCTGTATACCTACGGCGAGAAGTTCGCGGCAAGTTCATCGGACCGAAGCTGGGTCGAACGGTTCGGCGACAATCCGCGCGAGGTGTCGACCGTCACGATTACGCTCAACGACCTGCTGGCCCGCGAGGGCATACAGACGTTCGATTTCCTGTCAATGGACATCGAGCTGGCCGAGCCGAAAGCGCTTGCTGGTTTCGATATCGAACGTTTCAGGCCATCACTCGTCTGCATCGAGGCGCATCCGGAGGTGCGCCAGCAGATTCTCGATTACTTCGCGCGTCACAATTACGCTGTCGTCGGCAAGTATCTGCGCGCGGACGAGAAGAACCTGTACTTTTCTCCGCGCACGTCCACTCCGTAAGAACCTCAGGCATTAACCATCGGCTGCTCGCGGCTCTCGCTTCGCGGCTCTGGCAGCGGAGGCAGGAGGAGCTTCGGCCGACGGGCCACGTCGGGCACCCCGTTGCGGAACTCCCGGAAATCGGCCCGGCAGTCGTGCGCCGCAAGGAAATTGAGGAACCGTTTGTAATCGGTGGTCGACATGCCGAACAGCTTCAGCAGCGCGCGGTAGTTTCCGCGCGTTGTCGCCAGACCACGGCGTACGAGCTCGCGCATGTCGTGCCGCGTGATGTCCCGCGACAGAAACAACGGATAAATGTGATCCCAGAACGAGTAGCCGGCCGTCACGATCGCGTTGTATAGCTCGTCGGCCACCTGCCGCCGGCGTTCACGCGTCGGTACTATCAGAGGCGCGGCAACGCGAATTGCCGCCGGTAGCTGATCGACGTCCACAACGTCGCGGTCGCCCATGAGCACGACCTGCTCGATGACGTTGTGCAGCTCGCGAACGTTGCCGGGCCAGCGATGCCGGACGAGCAGCTGCATCGCCTCTTCAGTGAACGTCACCAGCCGGCCCGTCCGTCTGGCGAAGTGCTCGACGAGCGGGCGGATGTCCTCGCGCCGATCGCGGAGCGGAGGCACTTCGAGGTGAATGACACGCAGGCGGTACATCAGGTCCTCCCGGAACTGGCCCGCCGCAATCAGCTCCGGCAGATTTCTATTCGTCGCCGCGACGATGCGGACGTCTACGCGGGCCGTGTGCCCGTCGGCGCCCACCGCCTGAATCTCTCCTGTCTCGAGGAAGCGAAGAAGCATCGCCTGCATCCGCAGGCTCATCTCCCCTACTTCATCCAGAAAAATCGTCCCGCGATGAGCCGCCTGCAGCTTGCCTATCTTGTCGCGGTATGCCCCTGTGAAGCTGCCTTTGACATGTCCGAACAGCTCGGACTCCAGCAGCGAATCGGTCAGGGCGGCGCAGTTGATGGCGATGAACGGCCGCGCGGCGCGCCGGGAATGGGTGTGCACGTGGCGAGCGACGAGGTCCTTGCCAACCCCGCTCTCGCCTGTGATCAAGACCTTCCCCTCGGACGCGGCAACGCGTGTGGCCGTAGCCAGGAGCGCAGCCATTTGCGGGTTTGCGACGACGAACGCGTTCGAATCCGGGACGTCTGCGCCGGCGCGCAGGAAATCACCTGACATCTGTTGTTACCGAGAGGAAATGTTGACGAATGAACCTGGGAACGTGATCCGCTCTGGGTCGCGGTTGATCGCGATCACGAAGCAAGATGCTTTCCGGATATAGAACTTTAGATCTAGGCGAGATTTGTGATCTCTCGCTAAAGGCAGAGCTACGTTGTCGCCCTCGAGGAAGACAAATCAGATCGCAGATGAGGTTTTTATCCGACTACTCGCGCTTCAGGCGCTTCGGTCAAGGCGCTCATTTCGGCAAATGCCCGTCGCAGCAGCCCTTTCTCCAACGAGGCTGTCAGGACAAATCTCGCCCCCACGTGATACAGAGCGCCTGCCCCCTCGATCGGCTGGCAGCGGACGATCTGCACGTCGTCGGCAAGCTCCCGGCCGTCGATGGTGCAGCAAAGCGTTCCTATCGTGCCTACCTCGAGCCGCGCGTTCGTCTCGAACAGGCACCCAGATGGGCTGCAGTTGACGATTCTGGCCTGAAAGTCGCGCGCAAGCAGCGCAAGGCGCCCCGGTCGCGTGAGGGATGCTTCCGCCTGAATCACTGGGCGACACCCCCGTCGAAGACCTCGTCGTCCGGCGCTTCAGCGGAGGCTCCGTTCAGATGGCGCAGCCGCAGCTGATGCCGGACCTTGCCGTCGATGACGATTGGCTGACTTTCCAGGACCTTCGCCCGGACATCGGAGTTGTCCTGCGGAAACTGGACCGACACCAGTTCTCCGATGACCCCAGGCTCGCGACTGAGGGCAATCGTGTGGTCCGGACGTGTATTTTGAACGACCACGTCCTGAAGAACCCGCAGCATGCCCTGGGGCGACTGCAGGACGGCGAATCGGACATGGCTCCGGCGACCGGACATTCTCACCTCACCGACGGAGGTGGCAAGGATAGTGCCCGGCCAACAGCGCGCGCGTGCAGGCAAAATCGTTCGGACTTTTGATGGTGCCAACCCGAAAGTGCTATCCCGGCCGTATCCCGATGTGCGGGCGGTGAGGGGAATTTGTCTTGCCGGAGTCAGACCTGTTCCGCGGGCACGACGGCGAGGACATCCCCGGCCACGGTCTCCCCCGCGGCTAACGTTCCGGCCGGGAGTTCGATGACGCCATAGGCGCGGAACGCCGCCGCGATCCGCCAGGGCCGGACGCTGTGGCACACCTTGACGACGGTCCCTTCGCGATTGATGAAGGCGATGTCGATCGGGAAGCGCATGAAAAAGGTGTGAACCGCGTTGGTGGGCGCTATGAGCATCGCGGCGCCTTGCGGGAAAGACTGGTGGTGCAGGAGACCGACACGGCGCGTTTTGGAATCGAAGGCGGAAATCAGGTCGTCCGCGATTACGCGGCCGTTTCGCATGTTGCGAATCACCTGTTTGCCGAGCGGCCCGTGCACAAGCGGCCGAAAGAATGAGCTGCTCACAGTTCTCCTGCCAACCAGATTTCCTGTGTGCCAGGGAATTCCGTCACCCGCGCGGGATCCAGATCAGGATCACATCTTTGCGTGCGCGCGATCCATAAACAAAAACCCAGTAAATCAGCGATCAAGAAACCGCAGATTGCTGTGCTGGCTGGCACAGCCGTTGCGAACCGAAGAGTCTGGAATCATACTTTAGTGCCTCCTTCGTCTCGTCCCAGTCGTATGCGTCGTTTCGCACTGGTTTCCCTCGCCGGTGCACTTTGTGTTTCGGGCATTGCGTATGGCACCTGGGCGCTCGCTCCCACGCATGAAACGCCGCTCGCAGAATTCACATCAGGCAACTTCGCCACGTTGGAGGCAGTTGATGCGGCCGCGTCGCAGTACGGAAACGTCGATCGCCTTGTCTACCGCTATTCGGTGATTTCAGGCGGCGCGTACAACGCCGGAGAACTGCGACACGCAATTCAGGCCGACCCTGTCGTAGCGGCGCATTACAAAGATCTGGACCAATCAAAGCTGCAGGTGCGTACGGTCGCGCACGATCAATACGCGTACGTTTCCTATCGAAAGGGAGACGCGATCTACTGGACGAAGAACAAGGTGCTGCTGCGGCAAGGTGAAACCGTCATCACGGACGGCACGACGCTAATCCGCGGGAAATGCGGCAACTGTATTTCTTCGGCGCCGCAGCTGCCGACGGCATCCGGCGAACCGGACGTCGTCGAGTTCGATCGTCTGGTCGATCCGGTCGCCCCGCAGTTGACGCGAGCGGAAAAGCCGCTCGTGACGCCGGCTCCCGCGCCCGTGGGTACACCATCCGCCGCAACGCCGGCCGAGCCGATCAACCCGCTGGCGGCGGGGCCACTCGGCAGCACTCCACTTGCGGCAGGAAACCGGAACCAGCCACTGAACGAAACAGACGTGCCTCCGCCGTCGCCGAGTACCCTCGGCCCCCGGGTTCCGTTGCCGCCGTTCACGCCCCAGCCGCCGGGCGTGTTCCCGACGCCGCCAGACCTGTCACCGCCGGGTGGCACCCCGCCACCTCTCGTCCCCGAGGATGCTCCGCCGTCGTTTTCTCCGCCGGTGGGTCCGGGGCCTGACGGACCGACAACCCCGGTAAGCGATCCGGTGCCGGTTCCGGAAGCGGGCACGTTGCTGCTGGTCGCGGCTGGAGCCGCAACGCTGATGCGCAGACGACGCTGCCGCGCCAAATGACGCCGGAGCGTCGTAAGGTCGCCGTTCAAGTCATCGCCAGCCGAAGCACAACCCCGCGATCATCCGAAGTCCGACGCGCAGGGCGCGAAGGTCATTCACATTGCCACCCTTACTGGTGCCAATTCGCGGGTGAAACGTTATCGGGCACTCCACTAACCGCTCACCATTGGCCAATGCCGTATCGAGAAAGTGTGCGTTGAATTCCAGATTGATCGCCGGATTCAATGCGGGCATAAGGCGCACGAGGCTGTCGCGCCGCAGGAGCTTGTAGGTGGTTCCCACGTCGGTAAATGTGCCGCGGCCAAGGTGTTTCAGTTCGAGCAGTTTGCCAACGAAGAAGTTGCCGTAATACATGAACGTCGACAGTTGAGTGGTGTGTGCGCGCAACTGCTCTACGATACGAGTGCCGTTCACGATGTCGGCATGATCGATATAGGCAATCAGTTTTTCGAGGTCCTTCGCTCGAAACGTCATGTCGCCTTCGCAGAGGACGATAAGATCGCCTTCCGCCTGCAACGCTTCCTGAAAGCAGCGGTAGACGCACCGGCCATATCCAGGCTGCGGTTCCCGGACAACTTCGGCTCCAGCCTGCCGCGCGATCTCATAGGTACGATCGCGGCTGTTGTTGTCGACGACGATGACCGAGGACACGAGTGAGTGCTGTCGAAAATCTTCCACCGCGTGACCAATGCTGGCTTCATCGTTATAGGCAGTTAACGCCACGATAACCCGCTGCGGAGGAACGGAAGGCAGTTCACGGCGGGAGGAGGCGCTCCGTTTTGCCGGAAGCAAGAGAGCGAGGTCAAGCGTGACCAGCGCGAGGCCAACCGTCGTTGGAAGGCCGCTGTACCAGAGTATCTGCTCGTTCCACATTCGGAACGGCTCTCCAAGATTCAGCACGAGCCGAACAACCGAAAAAACGATGCCGGCGAGATACATCGCAAAGC
This sequence comes from Vicinamibacterales bacterium, assembly GCA_050742535.1. GTDB lineage: Bacteria > Acidobacteriota > Vicinamibacteria > Vicinamibacterales > UBA2999 > Gp6-AA40. The sequence continues at coordinate 26,352 of JBOGIQ010000023.1, forward strand.
CAGCCAGCGTGAGCAGCGCTCCGAAGAACATCAGCGGCGGCAGGAAGCGCTGCGTTCTCGTCGCGGGCCCGCTCGCGTTCAGGGTGTCGGCAGATTTCTGTGTCATATCGATTGCGTCGCCGGGACATTATCCGTTCGGTCAGCGAGGCTTAGCTACGGCGTGACGACCAAGCAGACGCACGCGTTCTGGACAGCCATCGCCGCGGTGGCGGTCGGCTCTCTCCCCCTGCGCATGAGCGGCGCAACGCCTGATGTCAGCTGGCTGACCTCGATGTGCGAGCGGATGCTCGACGGCGAAAAGGGCTGGGTCGACATTTTCGAGACAACGCCGCCTGTACCGACGCTCCTCTACATGCCAGGGGTCCTGTTGGCTCGGATGGCTGGCGTCTCCTCGGAAGCGGCCGTCTTCGCGACCGCCTACGCGGCGGGGCTGCTTGCGCTCTACTGCACTTTCCGTCTGCTCCCGGATCGGATCGCCGGCTCCGTTCCCAGTCCCTGGGCGGTGGTTTTCCCTGCGGCAGTCTTCCTGTTCCTCATTTCGAACGACACATTTGCGCAACGGGAGTACTTCGCGGCCGCGTTCACGTTACCGATGTTTGCCGCGTTCGTTCGCCGCGCGGAAACGGGCGAGTGGCCGTCGCGGCGAGGCAGGCTTGCCGCCGCCACCATGGCGGGCCTTGCCTTCGCAATCAAACCGCCGGTCTTCGCACTTCCCTTCATTGCCCTTGCCCTTTTCGAATTGATCCGGACGCGCAGTCTTGCGTTTTTCTTTCCGAGCATGCTGCCGCTGGCGGCTCTGACCGGCGTCGCTTTGACTGCGGCCTCACTCGCCGCATTTCCTGCCTATCTCGACGGCGTCACGACACTCATGCGCGACGTTTATGTGCCCATCCAGCTCGGGCCATATCACGCCGTTCTGCGCGAACGAGGGTTCGTCGCGACGGCGTTATGCATCGTGGTCGCAGTTGTCGCGCTGGTTCGTCAGACGCCGCGGCGCGCAGGCGTGCTTGCGATGATCGTCGCTGGAGGGTACGTCGCCGCCTACCTGATGCAGCGGAAGTTCTTCGCCTATCACATTTTTCCGGCGGCACTTTTTGTAATCGTCGCACTGACCGTTCTGCTCGGGACCCGATTTGCCGAACTGGCCCGGCGCCAGTTGGAAGTCGTCGCAATTTATAGTGTGTGCGCGACGCTTCTCGTTGCGGCCTTGACGACGGCGTTCGACGATGTGCGGCCGGAGATGCGCGATTTGTCGTGGGCGCGTGACTTGAACCGGCCGACAGCGATGGCTATTTCACCCGACCTGGCCACGGCTTTCCCGTTAGCCCAACACATCGGGGCGCGGTGGATTGACCGTATTCACAGCCAGTGGGTGGCGCGCTACACGCGCCTCGCGCTGCGCCGTGGCGGATTGAGCGAAACCGAGGCGCAGCGCTATCAGTCCTATTTCGACCGCGACATCGAGCGGACGGTACGCGTGATCCGCGAAAAGCGGCCGGAAATTATCGTGCAACGCGTGGGAACCAGCGCGCGGTGGTTAACAGAGGCGGTGTTGGCGGAAGACCCGACCTTGCTCGACGATTACGAGACGCTTGCGGAAGAAGGTGTTCTCCGCATCCTGCGCAGACGACAAACGCATGCGCTGCACTAGAACGGCCCTGCGCCACCTATAATCAACCCGCGTGGAACAATGGGTAACGGATCCTGTGACTAGGCCGACCTGGACAGCAGTTTGGCAGCCGGCGCGCGATTAGATCGCATCCTGCTCGGCACCATCGTCGCCGCGGCGAGCGTCATCTACGCATATGTAGAGATGTTCTCGTATTTCCGGTTCTACGACGACGAAGGGTTCGTCATGACCTCCGTCAAGTCTTTTATTGACGGCGCCAGTCTTTATGACGAAGCACCCAACTACGGCCCTTTTTATTACCTGGTCGCCAAGTTCCTATATTTCCTGGCCGACGTACCGGTGAGCCATGATGCTACCCGCCTTGCGACGATCGCGTTCTGGCTGGCCACCGCGGCGCTGACGGCGGGATTTGTCTACCGACTGACGTCGTCGCTCGCCTGGACGTCGATCGCGTATCTGCAGACAGTGCTGCACGGCTGGAACCTGTCCAACCAGCCTGGACATCCGCAGGCGCTGCTGATATTCCTGGGGATATCCGTGCCGTTCGCCGCCGCGGTTCTCGCGCCAGGGAGAGCCGGCAGCGCAGTACTGGGAATTCTCGCCGTCTGCATCACGCTCACTAAAATCAATGTCGGCATCTTCACCCTTGCGGCCTTGATGGTCGTGTATCTCGGTATAAGCGTCCGGACACGACTGATACGGGCCGGCTTCTTCGCATTCGGCGTGATGGCGGCGGCGCTTCCGTTTGTCCTGATGCGCGCCCACCTGTCAGAGTGGGCGTTGAATTATGCGTTGACATCTGCGATGACCATCGCGGCGTGCTGCGTGACAATGCGGTGCAGCGAGATCACCAATCGGCTTCAGATATCGGCGGTGGGAGTCTTTATCGCGTCGGGCATCACGACCGCGGCCGTGGTAGTGGCGCCGATTCTGCTGAGGGGAACATCTCTCGAAGCTCTGGTGACCGCAATTCTGCTCGCGCCGGCGCGCTTTCCCACATTGTTGGTGATCGAGTGGCGTGTCTCCCCGCTCGCGGTTGTCGTAGCAACGATGTCCCTCGCGCTTGCCGTCGCCTCTGTTCGTCTCGATCCCTCGAGACGGGTAGCGCTGGCGGTCTGGATGAAACTGGCGTTGGGCGCAGGTGTCGCCGTCATTCTGATTTCGGACCGTTCGGCACTGATCGCAGTTGCTCCCCTGATATGGGTGACGTTGACGGACCCTCGTCACGAACGGCCGAGACTCAACACACTCTTCCCCAGAGCAGTCGTCTGTGTCCTGGCGGCTTTGTATCTGCTCATCGCATATCCGGTGAATGGCAGCCAGCAGGATTGGGCGACGATGCTACTCATTCCAGCAGCCATCCTTAACTTGGCTGACGCTGGGTCGGTCCTCGCGCTGCGGGTGCAACCAGGTGTTCGTCACGCTGCGCAGACGGCAGTACTCGCGCTCGTCATGGTGGCTTATTTCGTGATTTTCAACCCCGTAAGATTGATCGAAAAGCACCGCGCGCTCTCGCCGCTCGAACTTCATGGCGCCGAGCGGATCCGACTCGAGGCGCAACAGGTACGCGTGTATCACGACCTCGTGAAGAACATCGATGGGAACTGCGACACGTTCGCGACGGTGCCGAACTTCATGAGCCTGCACTTCTGGACGAGGAAAGCCCCGCCCGACGCATTCGACAGCAAAATGTGGATTTTGCTTGTCGACCACGACACGCAGCGAAGACTGGTCGGAAATCTCGCCGAACGTTCCTCCGCGTGTGTGGTCTTAAACCAGCGCAACGCAAACGTGTTGGCATCGGTCAGCAGCATCGACCCCGGCGCGCTTATCAGCTACGTCCGTCAGTCGTTCCGGACGGTGCGAACGATCGGCAATTATGAATTGATGGTGCGTAATGAACGCGCCGGGCAAATCCCTGACTAATCGGCGGCCGGCAGCCGATCCCTCACTCAGGAGCACGGTAGAACCGAATGCCATAATGAAGCGCTTCCAGATCGATGGTCCTGGCCGTTCACGGGTTAATGCGGGCATCGAGGTTACGATCGTGAGTTCGACCCATAAAGGGGTCACTACGCTGCTCGCCTGGTGACTGCGGTGCACCGCCTCTCGCAACTCGATTGCCTGCGCGCAGTCGCCGTGCTTCTAGTCCTCGGCGGACATTTCCAACCACCGAAGCCGGAGGACACCGGCGCCCTAGTCGCAGTGCTGACGCGCACGTGGATGTATGGCGGTTGGACCGGCGTCGATCTGTTCTTCGTGCTGAGCGGCTTCCTCGTCTCGGGGTTGCTCTTTCGCGAATACCAGGAGACCGGTGCCGTGCGTCCGGGCCGATTCCTGATCCGTCGCGGCTTCAAAATCTACCCGGCGTTCTACGCGATGGCGATTCCGATCCTGCTCCTGGCGCAAGCGCCGGCGAGGCAGGTCGTGTCCGAGCTGTTCTTCGTCCAGAACTACCTGCTGCCCAACTTCTTCGGCTACACATGGACACTGGCTGTCGAGGAACACTTCTATCTACTCCTCGCCGCAGTCGTCTGGTGTGCCGTGCGCTACCGACCCGATCCGTTCCGTGTGTTACCAGCAGCCTGCGCGGTCGTCGCCGTCGGTTGCCTCGCTGCGCGGATCGCCACGGTGAACGATGCGAGCTACAGCATCTTCGACCGGTTGATTCCGACGCACCTGCGGATCGACTCGTTGATGTTCGGCGTACTGCTCTCCTACGGCTGGCATTTCGGACAGCTGCGGCAGCGCACCAGAGGCGCGCAATGGTGGCTCCTCGCGCTCGGCGTGTTGCTGCTCGCGCCGGCCTTCATCGTGCCCCTGAGCGTGACATGGTGGATGCCGATCTACGGTGTCACGCTGTGCTATCTCGGCGCCGGAGCGCTGCTGATCGGCGCGCTGAATCTGAATCTTCCGGACTCACGGCTGGTACGCGGGTTTGCGCGCATCGGTACCTATTCGTATTCGATTTACCTCTGGCACGGCGTGGCCAACATCGCCACGCGACCGATGCTGTCCTTCGGCGTTGACTGGCAGGTGTATGCGGCGGCATATGTGATTGGCGCGGGCCTCCTAGGCATACTCACGGCGAAGGTAATCGAGATGCCGGCGCTCGCGATGCGCGATCGCTACTTCCCGGCTCTGCGTGCACCGTCTCGGCAAGCCGCAGCCGCATAGACGAATTTCTGGCGCACGCACGGACGGGCGCCGACGAACTGCGACGTCGAGAGCGGGCCAATCGCTAAATTCACCGCGAGAGGAACGTCGCGAGACTAATCGTTCGTGCCAGCCGGGTTCGGGCTCCAGACAACCGCCGGGCGCGAGATGGCGGCAATGGCGATTAGCAACTGCGCTGGCAGCATAAGGCGAACCGCCTCTCCCGGCCATTCCGACTGGGCTGGACCAAACACGAGAATCAGGGCCGACATCGCCAGCCCCGCGCCTGCCAGCGGTGTGCGCCGCCGCCAGGCGACGATGAGCCCGGCGACGATCGTCGCCCACCCGAGAATGGCGGCTGACATCAGCGCCCAGCCGGCATCGCCGGACCATGCTTTCGAGAGAAAGCTGCGAAGGGGCAGGTCAAGTGCACGCGCAGGCGGCACCTGCGGATCGTCAAACGGCCACACACCAACGCGTAAACGCACCCACACATACCAGATGAGCAGCGGAATCACCGCCGCGGCCCATCGGACGACCCCCGACCAATCCCTCCTGTCCAGCGCTCTGAGCATGAGCGGAATCAACGCCAGTGCGGCGGTCTCCCTGGCAAGTAAAACCAGTGCCGCCGCACCCTGCGCGGCGCGATCGCGATGAGTTTCGGCAAGTCGATACATCAGGAGTATCAGCCCCGCCACAAAGAACTCAGGAACCAGGATCGGCACGGTGAGCAGCGCACTCGGAACCAACAATGCGGCAAGCCCGACGATCGGCGGGCGACCGGCTTCCTCGGCGTGGGTCGCGGCTAGCGCTGCGACGAGCATCACCGCAGCGATGTACAGCAGAGGAATCGTGATACGAAGCAGTGCGGGTTGCCCGAAGGCAAGCAACCAGGCGCTGAGCGGAAACAGGATGCGACCGTATCGATAGGCCGTGCCGGTGTCCGGACCCGCCGCTGAAAATACGCGTCCATCGCCGAATGGGTCGAGCGCGACGCGATAAAAGGTTTCGGCGTCGCTTCGCACCAACGCGCCGTGACCTTGGTGAACGATCACCGCAATCATGACCGCCGATGTCGCGGCCGCGGCCATGCCGCCAAGAACAACTGCTTGACGAGTGACGAGTCGAGGTGCCGTGGCAGCCATGGGTGACACCATCGTATCCTTGACGCGTGGCGGCTCGGGATCGTGTCGAGGAAACCTCCGGTGCCAAGCGGAAGGTGCGGCGGGCGCTCGTCACATGGGGCGACCTGGCGCATCTGCTATCCGTCGCGTTCGTGGCGATCATCCTGTACG
>JBOGIQ010000024.1:0-32322 GCA_050742535.1 Vicinamibacterales bacterium
CTGGGGACCTCCGGGGCTGAGCTTTGCCAGCGACCTCGCCGGCTTGAGCTCGAGCTCGTACGCCTTGACGAGGACCACAACGCACCTGTGGGCGGCGGACTTGTCACGGTTCCGCGGGAATCACAACTTCGGGCTCGGCATCGAGGCGCGGGCGTTCCGGAATGACGTCATCGGCCAGCAGGATCCACGCGGCACGTTCGGCTTCACCGGTGCCGCGACGGGCCTCGACTTCGCCGACTTCCTGCTCGGGCTGCCGCAGACGAGCACCCTCGGCTACGGCAATCCCGACAAGGCGTTTCGCGGCCAGTCGTACGCCGCCTTCGTGAACGACGAATGGACAATCCGGCCGAATCTCACGCTCACCTACGGCGTCCGCTGGGAGTATGAGACGCCGGTGACCGAAGCAGGAGGGCGTCTCGCCAATCTCGCAATCGCGCCGGGGTTCACCGACGTCAGTGTCGTGACGGCGAGCGGTGGCTCCGACCCGCTCGTGCGAACGGATCGTTCCGGATGGGAGCCACGCCTCGGCATCGCGTGGCGCCCGACGCTGGGGTCGCTCGTGATCCGCGGCGGCTACGGCATCTATCGCAATCTCAACATCTACCAGTCGGTCGCCACGCTGCTGGCGGCGCAGCCGCCGTTCTCGACCACCTTCAACGTCGCCTCGAATCCGTTGCAGCCGTTGACGCTTGCCAATGGCTTCGTCCCGATCAACGGGACCTCCAACACGTTTGCGATCGATCCGGAATTCCGCGCGGCCTCCGCGCACACCTGGCAGGTCTCGGTGCAGCGGGAACTCTTGGCGCAGCTCACGCTGCTCGGCACGTACCTCGGGACGCGCGGCACCAACCTGATGCAGCAGGTGTTGCCGAACACGTATCCGGCGGGCGCGGAGAACCCCTGTCCGACATGCCCAGTGGGCTTCAGATATCTCATGTCCAACGGCCGATCGATGCGGCACTCGGCACAAATCCAGGTTCGTCGCCGGCACAGCGCCGGGCTCACCGCCGCGACGGAATACACCCTCGCAAAGTCGATGGACGATGCAGCCTCGTTTGGAGGCGCGACGCTGAACGGCGGTGCGCTCGTGCAGAACTGGCTTGACCCGCACGCCGAGTACGCGCGATCGAGCTTCGATCAGCGCCATCTGCTGACCGTGTCGGCGGACTACACGACCGGCTCTGGCATTCGCGGCGGAACGCTGCTTGATGGAATGAGAGGCCGTCTGCTGAAGGACTGGACGCTGACCGCGCGCGTCAGCACGGGAAGCGGCCTTCCGGTCACGCCCGTGTACTTCGCGCCCGTGGCTGGAACAGGCGTCATCGGCTCGCTGCGGCCGGACCTCACAGGCGTGGCCAACGATGCGTCGGACGGTTCGTACGCGAACCGCGAGGCATACGCGGCTCCGGCTCCGGGCCAGTGGGGCAATGCGCCCCGCAACTCGATCACCGGCCCGCGCACGTTCTTGCTGGACGCCTCGGTCGCGCGCACGTTCCGCGTGAACAACAGGCTGAGCATTGACTGGCGGGTCGATGCGACCAACGTGCTGAACCGGGTGACGTATTCGGGGATTAACGCGCTGATTACCAGTCCGCAGTTCGGTCTGCCGAACCGCGCCAACGAGATGCGGAAGATCCGCACGAACATCAGGCTGCGATTCTGATGCTGCTCCGCCTCCTGATCGTGATCGCGTTGGCCGCCCCGGTTCTTGCCGCCCAGCAGACCGCTCCACCGGCGGTGTTTCGAGCCGCGACGAAGCTCATCGTCACCACCGTGGTCGTGCGCAATCCGGACGGCACCCCCGTCGAAGGGCTAACCGCCGACGACTTTGTTGTCACCGAGGACAACGAGCCGCAGGAGATTGCCTTCGTTGAGTATCAGCGACTGGACAACCTCACGCCGCTGCCGGCGATGGAGATGCTGCAGGTCAAGAATGTGCCCACGCCATCGGCGGTTGAGGTGTCGTCGATCGTCACGCCCGGTATCACTGTGCCTCCGTCCGGCGACGGACGGTTTCGCAACCGGCGCCTGATCATCCTGTTCTTCGACCTCTCAAATGCCTACAACGCCGCCCAGGAGCGCATGTTCACCGGCGCGACGGCCTACATGAACGGCCAGATGACCGAAGCGGATCTCGTCGCGATCCTGACGTATCGAGGCGGGGCCGTGCGGGTGAAACAGGATTTCACCGACGATCGGAGCAAGCTCGCGAACGTCCTCGACGTCCTGGCCAAGGGCGAGGACGCTGACGGCGACGGCGAGCTCGACTTTCAGGACTTCGGTTCGGCCTTCGGCCAGAACGACGGCGAGTTCAACGTGTTCTCCACCGACCGCAAGCTGTCGGCGCTGCAGACGGCGGTGGGAATGCTGCGCCCACTGCCCGAGCAGAAGTCGCTCGTCTTCTTCACGGACAACCTCAGTGTGAACGGCACGGACAACAACGCGCAGATGCGCGCGACGACCAACGCGGCGATCCGTGCGAACGTCCAGATCTTTCCGGTGGACGCACGTGGACTGGTCGCGACGGCGCCGCTCGGCAACGCGAATCAGCGCTCGCCCGGCGGCCTCGGGATGTTCACCGGCGCGCTGGCGCAGCAACAGGTCGCACGGCTGCAACGGTCTCAGGACACGTTCTACGCGCTCGCGAAAGACACGGGCGGCAAGGCGCTCCTGGATTACAACGATCTGTCGCTCGGCATCCGGCAGGCGGCCGAAGCCCAGAGCAGCTACTACATCCTCGCCTTCTATAGCACCCACACGGTGAACGACGGTAAGTTCCGCCGCATTGCCGTCCGCCTCAAGGACAGCACCCGGCAGGTGGCGCTGACCTTCCGCCAGGGGTACTACGCGGACAAGGAGTGGAAGCAGCAGAACGGGGTCGAGCGTGAGCGGCAGCTCGAAGAAGCGCTGATGCTCGAGAACCCGATCACCGACATTACCATCGCCCTGGAGTTGAACTACTTCCAGGTCACGCGGCCGGAGTATTTCGTGCCGGTGTCCGCCAAGATTCCCGGCAGCGAAATCGAGCTGGCCAGGCGCCGTGGTGCGAAAGCGCTGACGCTCGATGTCCTGCTCGAGGTGAAGGATTCCTTCGGCGTGACACTGCGCAACATGCGCGACCGGATCCAGGTGTCATTGAGCGCGGCCAACGCGGAGCGCTTGATCACGCAGCCCATCCAGTACGACACCGGCGTCACGCTGCTCCCCGGCAAATACACGATGAAGCTACTGGTCCGCGACGCGGAGGTCGGCCGCATCGGCACCTACCAGACGTCGTTCACGATTCCCAATCTCAATCGTGAGCCGACGCGGCTGCCGATCAGCAGCGTCGTGCTCGGCAGCCAGCGCCTCACGGTCAACGAAGCCCTGTACAGCGTGAAGACGACGGACAAGCAGATCATCGGACACCCGCTCATCGAGAACGGCCGGAAGCTGCTGCCGAGTGTCACGCGCGTGTTCAGCGCATCACGCGACATGCACGTCTATCTGGAGGCCTATCAGCAGTACACCGAGGCACTGCAGCCGCTGATCGCGTTCGCGACCTTCTACCGCGAGGGCGCGAAGGTGTATGAAAGCCAACCGGTCACCGTGACCTCCGGCGTCCACCGTACGTCGAAGGCCATTCCGGTGCGCATGACGATTCCGCTGGCCGACCTGTCGCCTGGCCGGTACGACTGGCAGGTCACCATCGTCGAGCCCGGTGGCGGGAAAGCCGCCTTCTGGCAGACCGGCGTCGCCATCGTCCCATGACCATAACATTCGAGCCCCCTCGCACGTCTGAACACCGGAGCCCAGATGCCGACGAACGTGGGTCGGCGCAACCTGATATCTGAATCAGTGGACATCCGCTTTGGGATGAGGAGTACCCCGTGGCACATCGCCGATCGGCAGTCGCAGCGATTCTGGGGTTCTTGATAGCAGCCAGCATCGCGGTTCCAGCCTTCGCCCAGCAGGGTGAGATTCCATCGTGTCTACAGCCGCCGTCCAACGTCAGGGGAGATGACGCGCTGATCCGGCTGTTCATGTCGTTCGTGGCCCGGTCTGCGACGATGCGCCGCCAGTGTGCGGCGATCGCGGGTGCCCCGCACGTCCGCGTCGTACTGCGTGTCGCGTCCCGTCCTCCGACGTTCTCCCGGGCTGTCTCGACCATCACGCGCTACGAGGCGGGGCTTGTGCGCGTGGCCATTGAAATTCCAGTCGCCGCGGACGTCGCGGAGCTTCTCGCGCACGAGCTCGAACACGTCGTGGAAGTGATCGAAGGGCTTGACTTGCCGTCGCTGGCCAAGGTGCGCGGCAGCGGCGTGACCGAGCTGGAGAAGGGTGTCTATGAGACGGCTGAAGCCAAACGCATGGGCCGGCTGGCGTCCGACGAGATCAACGACAAGGTGGCCGAGTGGGTCGACGTGACGCCGTAGCTGTCGAAATGCCCGAAAGCCAGCCAGTCACCGTGACCGCCATCGTCCCATGACGGCTACGGCCCTCGTCTAAACGCGGTGGAGGAGATATGCGTCCCTTGGTTGCTCTCATGCTCAGCGCGATTCCGGCCCAAGTGGATCGAGACGGACAAGTACGACATCGATGCTGTTACGCCCCGGGGATGAGCTTCCGAGCCGAGACGCCCGGGCGGCGATGCTCCGTGACCTCCTGCGGGTCAGATTCAAATTCGCATTTCACCTCGAGGACCGTGAAGTGATCGCTGTAACAAAGCGCTGGGCCTGGCGTCTTCAGCTTGAGAACGGCCACTCATCGTGATGAGGACAGCAATTGCCCTGAGCGTTCTCCTGATTGGTGTTTCCCCGGGTCAGGAAACGCCGAAAGAGGCAACGCAGCCGACGTTCCGTGCCCAGGCCGACGTTGTCGTCGTTCCATTCCAGGTTCGCCGCGGGTCCCGCCCTGTGTCTGATCTCACGTCGGCGGATGTGGTTGCTCCTCGAAGACGGACGCCGGCGCGACTTCACCGGCTTCGAAGCGCCTTCGGAGCATCCGTCACTGGAGCTGGTGGTGATGGTCGACGTCACCGACGTGCAGCGGGGAGGCTTCTGGAGCGCCAAAGCCCTCCATGAGCTCGCGAGCGTCTGGAACGAAGCGACGGTGCGGGCGATCGTCGAGGAGCAGGGGGCGGGCGTTCGGGTTTCGCTCTATCAGTTCAGCGAAACCCGGTTACGGCGCCTCACTCGGTCGACCAGCGATCCGAAGGTCTTGCTCGAGGCGCTGCGTCGACTGTCCGACCCTATACCCGCCGATCCAGCCCTGAACCTGACGTTACCGGCCGGCACCGCCATTCGGTCCGAGCGGCCGAACCTTGGTCACTGGCCCTTGTCGTTAACCGGAGCCATGGCGGCTTTGCAGGATTCGGCCTTGGGTTTGGCAATGGGAGCTCGAGCTCTCGTGATCATTTCGACCGGCGCCGAGGGCACATCAATTCGACCTGAGGACCTCGCTGACCAGGCGCTCTCCGCTGACATTCATGTCTATCCCGTGGCCCTTCCGACTTACCAGGCCATCTGGTACGACGGGGACAACCCCAATGTCCAATGGGAGAACCGTGGTGCGTCCGGTCCTTCACAAATGGTGACACCTCGCATGGGGGAATTCGGCATCTGTCAGGACGCCCTGAGAGAAGGAAGTAGACAAGGAGGGCCTCCGTTGGACGCCGATCTTCTGGACTGTCCCCTCAATGCGCCGTTCAAGGCGATAGGAACGTGGACGGGTGGGCGCAGCTTCGAGGCGGCGCGTCGGCCGGGCCCGAAAATGCCCCACACCGGCAGCGAGTCGATGCTGAGTCGCTTTTCGATGACCGGTGCGCAGGTCATCAACATCCTTGATGCCGTGAAGGAGCACGCCTTGGCTCGATTCACCGCCACGTACCGAGTGTGGTTTACACCCTCGCCGTCCGTCTGGCCGCGCAAGCACACGCTGGAAGTGAAGCTCGCGCCGAAAACCAGTGGCACGGTGAGTGACGGCAAGAAGAGCGCGACGTATTGACGTGCGCACTCGTTGTCCGGAAGGAGAAGACGCTATGAACGCCGGCCGTCGTTGTGTAGCCATCGTGGCCTTGGGAGCAACGCTCGCGTGCGTGACTGCGACGGCGCAGGTCAGGCCGCAATTCGACCTCGCGGATGTCCACGCCAGCGCGGTGAATCGCGCAGTCGCCGCCCCAACGATGCAAGGGAATGTGGTGCGCGACGGCGTGTACAAAATTCAGAACGCGACCATGGTGGATCTGATCAGGACCGCCTACAGCATCGATGGCGAGAACGTACTGGGCGGGCCGAGTTGGCTCGAATGGGACCGGTTTGTCATCCAGGCGAAGGTTCCGCCGTCCACATCGGCGGACACGACTAGGCAAATGCTTCAGGCGTTGCTCGCGGACCGATTCGCACTCGTGCTCCACCAGGAGTCGCGGCCCATGCCGGGGTTCGCGTTGCGGGTTCCAAAGGCCGGGGCGCACAAACTGAAACGGGCGGACGGCTCGGGCCGGAGCGGATGCTCCTGGACAGCGCTCTACAGCGACGCTGAGATCGGCGCGCGGCGGCAGGCGGCCATTCAAGCTGGCGAGAACCCTGTCCTTCTCCAGACCCACGTACAGGCATGCCGCAACATGACCATGACGGCGTTCGCTGAAGGCATGCGCAACATGGCCGGCGCGCAGCAGTACTTCGATGCCGGTGTTGTCGTTGATCAGACGGGGCTCAGCGGCGAGTGGGATTTCGATTTCAGATACAGCCAGAAACCGCTCTCTTCCGCCGCGGTGTCGGTAGTCGGCGGCGAGCCCATCACGATCGTCGACGCGATCGACAAACAGCTCGGACTGAGACTGGAGTCGACAGCGATCCCGAGGCCCGTGTTCATCGTCGATCGCGTGAACCGCACGCCAAGCGACAACCCACCGGGCGTCTCGGCGATGCTGCCGCTGCCTCCGCCCCCGGCGTTTGAGGTAGCGAGTCTCAGGCTGAGCGACCCGAACGCTCCCGATGTGCAAAGCAACGGACCGCTGCCGGGCGGCAGGTTCGAAGTGCGCAACTTTCCCCTGAGATTTCTGATCACGATTGGTTGGCCCGGGTCTGAGCTGGTGAACGCTCCCGATTGGCTGGGGTCCGTTCGTGTCGATCTCACTGCGAAGTTGCCGTCCACGGAGGCGACCCGCGAAATCGCAGGAGTCATGGACATCAACGCGTTTCAGCCAGCGCTCAGAACGCTCCTGATGGAACGCTTCAAGGTGTCGATCCGCACGGAGCAGCGACCCTGGTCGGGATATGCGCTGATGGCGGCAAAGCCCAGATTGCAGAAGGCGGATCCCGCGACGCGCACGAAGTGTGTCGAGGGCCCAGGAGCGGACGGAAAGGACCCACGGGCTTCGAATGTGCTCCTGTCACGGCTCGTCACCTGTCGAAACATGACGATGCAGCAGTTTGCAGAGGAGCTACCGCGTCTCTCCAGGGGATCCATTGGCGGTGAAGTACTGGATGCCACAGGGGTCACGGGCGCGTATGACTTCACACTGAGCTTCAGCGGTACCAGCCCCTCCCCATCGCAGGCCGCGATGGCTGCTGCCGGGCAATCAGGAGCGCCGGACCCAGGCGGCGCTGTCACGCTCTTTGCCGCGCTCGAAAGGCAGTTGGGGCTGAAATTGGAGAAACGCAACATTCCCATGCGGGTTAACGTTCTCGATCACATCGAAGAAAAGCCAACGGACAACTGACAGGGAAGACCGTTGTAGCGGTGTTGAGCAGCAGCGTTACTCGACAAGGAGCCTGCGACGATGCGCCAGCACGAGGCGCGCACGACGTTTCGGCACTTGATGAATCGACAAGGTGGATGCCAATCCGGTCCGTCCTCTCGTTCGCCGTCTTCAGCGGGTTGATGCACTCGCTACTGCACGGCGGCAGAGCTTGGATTAAGGCTGGAATCTGGTAAAGGGCCTGCCGCACGGGAGGCCTCGGCGCCAGGACGGAGCTGATTGTCGACCAGCGTGTGCGCGGCGCGCGCGAGCACGTCTCGCCGCTGCACGTCGCCATCGGCAGCGGTCACGGCCTGCTGCGCGCCGACAACAGCCAGGAACGCCGCGCAGCGCCTAGACTGATCGTCATGTCACTCGAAAATGTCACTCAGGCGCTTTTGGCTTCGCGGTCTTAGAATTTGCTCAGGAAAAACATTCGAGAATTAGGAATGGGCTGAGAATTCGACGTTCTCACCAGAATATTAGAATTCCTCAATAAAACCGCTGTGTTTTGAGTGGCTGGGAGGCAGGGATTCGAACCCCGATAACGTGGTCCAGAGCCACGTGTCCTACCGTTGAACGACCTCCCAGTATTAGGTCGAGAAACTCTGCCGGGCAGGAACCTCCAATTGTATCGGCTGGCTGTGGCGAGCGGCAAGGCCGGCCGGCGCGATAATGCTCGTCATGCGTTACCCCCTGGTGATCGCCGCCGTCGCCGCAGCACCGATCCTCGCCGGCGCGCAGAGCGGACCGCGTACGCCGTGGGGTGACCCGGACCTGCAGGGAATCTGGCCGAGCGGTCAGCTCATCACCGTGCCGTTCGAGCGGCCCGCCGGGTTCGGCACCCGCGCACTCCTGAACGACGCGGAGTTCGCCGAGCGCGCGGCGGGTTTAAAGAAACAGGCAGACGCCGACGCAGCCGAGTTCAGCACCGGAGGAGGCGGCGCTGTCACTCCGCCCTCTCACTGGCTCGAGGCCGGACGCCCCTCGCGACAGGCATCGCTCGTCGTCGATCCACCGGACGGACGCCTGCCGCCGATGACAGATGACGGCAAACGGCGCGCGGCGGCGTGGCCGTCGACGAATCCGTCCGTGCCGTACGCACGCGCGCAGGACTTCAACATCTACGACCGCTGCGTCACGCGCGGCGTCCTTGGCTCGGCGTTCCCGAACATCTACAGCAGCGGCATGGAGATCCACCAGACGCCAGCGATGGTCGTGCTGCGCTACGAGATGATCCACGAGACGAGAATCATTCCGCTCGACGGCCGTTCCCACCTCGCACCGGCGATCCGTTCCTACATGGGCGACCCACGCGGTCGTTGGGAAGGGCAGACGCTCGTCGTCGAGACAACCAACTTCAATGGCAAGACCGGCTCGCTCGGCCGGAATGGAAACGGCAACCCGACGAGCGAGGGGTTGCGGCTGGTCGAGCGGTTCACGCGTCGCGACGCGGACACGCTCGAGTACTCGGTGACGGTCCACGACGCGCTCACCTGGACGCGGCCCTGGACGGTGGCGTTCCCGCTGACGCGCGACCCGGATTACGTGATGTACGAATACGCCTGCCACGAAGGCAATTACGCCATCGCCAATATCCTCAGCGCCTTCCGCGCCGCAGAGCGCGATCGTTAGTCCCTCGTCCTTTGTGCTTGGTTCTTGGTCCGTCCTTGGTCCTTGGTCCTTGGTCCGTGGTGCTTGGTCCTAACGAGCTGCGTCTCACGAACTGCTCGCCCAGAGCTGCTCGCCGACCTCGGACCAAGAACCGAGGACCAAGAACGGACCAAAGGACCAGGCACGGACTGAGCACAAAGGACTAAGGCCCAAGGACCGTCCGTACAAAAGAAACGCGGCCCGGCGAACGCGCCTGGGCCGCGGAAAGGTAGGCGAAAGACAGACGACCACCCGCCCTCGCAGTGGCGGCGGCGTGCCCGGGTCAGCGAATCCGCTCGCTCGAGTCGTCGCCGCCGGAACGTTCCATCGAGCCCGACATCATCTCCGACTCGTTGCTGCCGCTGCCGCTCGTCTGATCCAGCATCTCCTTGCGGCGGCGATGGCTGGCCATGCCACCCTTGCGGCCGGCTTCACGTGCTTCTTCGCTGGTCCACTCGTGGGCCGTGCCCTTCTGATGCGCGGCCTTGCCACCCTTGCTTGCAATCTCGCGCTGCTTGGCGCGGTCCATCGAGGCGAATCCGCGATCCTCTTTAGCCACACTTCCCTCCCTGATTCACTCGCGAGTCCTCCGCACACGCCCGCGAGGAGAACCCTGGTCCCATTTCCAGGCCTGCGCCGCGCAGCCGCGCCGCGCGCCCATCAAACAGCTTCAGGCTGCAACGGATGTGCCACGGCTCAGGAGTGGTCGTGGATAACCGCCATCCGTGCATCGACTTACCGGGAGACGAGCGTGATGTGTGCCGCTGGCATGCATCTGCAGCAGGCCAGGGCGCGGCGGGTTGTCGTTGATGCGCTGCTACTTGCGGGCGGCGAGGAATGTAATCAGCGCGTTCAGCCGGGCAATTGTTTCTTCACGGTCGAGCAACGCCATCCTCTCGAAGACGCCCGGACTCGCGGTGCGACCGGTCAACGAGACGGAGCGGCATGGATGAGTACGTCGGCATCGATACCCCGTCCGGCTGCCGTTCCACGCACCGCGGCTTCCACATGTGGTTCACCGAATGCACTCATCCGCGAGAGCGTCTCGCGAGCCCAACAATATGGCCCGCAACGAGCATGCGCGCGATGTACGGCGCGTTCATCCAGTCCAGCTTGTCGATGTTGATCACCGCCGCCGCCGCCATCGGGGTCAGGCAGATGGACCCCTCAGCGCTGCTCTCACCGTGGCCGGTTCGATGACGAACGAGGCGACGAGGATGGCGACGGACGCAGCGACGAACAGCATCGCGAATTCCGGGTGGCCGCCGCTGATTCCCAGCGCCGCTCCAATCTGAACGGCGGCGAAGACGACGTCGCAGACGCGTGTCCATCGCTCGGTCGATGCCTGCTGCTCGCCAAGCTGCTGCGGAAAGGTGATTGCCGTAAACCACAGATGCAACCGCAGGCTCGCTCCGGCCGCCGCGGCTCCCAGAAGCGCGAGCATGAAGACGCTGTTCAGCGGCGCAGCGAGCCAGCCGCGCGCGTACCAGGCCGGATACAACAGGAGCACGTACACGACCGACATGATCACGTGGTGATTGACGAGCCATTGGCGCGATCGTGGCGGAGCCGTTTCCGGCACGATGCCGTCGATAGCGTCACCGCCGGACGATGCGTGTCTCGATCGCTCCGCACGCAGCCGTTCGAGATCGCCGATGATCTCCTGCGTTGACCGGTAGCGGTCCAACGGGTCCTTGCGCAGGCACCGGTGGACGATTCGATCGAGCGCAGGAAAGCTGTGCGGCTGCACGGCGGACAGCGGCGGCGGATCGTCGTTGACGATGCGCCCGATGGTGGCCGTGATGGTCCCGGCCGCGAAGGGATTCGTGCCGGAGGCCAGCTCATACAGCAGCAATCCGAGCGTGAAGATGTCTGTGCGGAAATCCGTTTCCTTTCCAAGCGCCTGCTCCGGCGCCAGGTAGGCCGGCGTGCCGACGATCATTCCCGGTTGCGTCAGTCCCTGCCGGGTCGCGTACTCGGCGCGCGCGAGGCCGAAGTCGAGCACCTTGATGACACCGCTCGGCGTCTTGATCACGTTCTCCGGCTTGATGTCGCGATGGACGATGCCTTTGGTATGCGCTTCGGCGAGTGCCCGCGCCAGCTGGATTCCGATGTCGATCACTTCTTCGATCGGCAGCGGACCCGAGGCGACCAGCGCGCGAAGCGGCGCACCAGGCACGTATTCGCACGCGAGATAGAGCTCGCCCTGGATCTCCTCGAGCGCGTAAATCGTCGCGATGCCTGGATGCGTCAGCGCCGCTGCCATCTTGGCCTCGTTGAGAAGCCGCTGGCGAACATCGGGCGAGTGGCTATAGGCGGGACTCAGCGCCTTGATCGCGACGGTGCGTCCGAGACGCAAGTCGTGAGCGAGGTAGACGATGCCCATGCCGCCGCGTCCCAGCTCGCGCTGGATGACATACGTACCTATCTGCCTGCCGACGAGGCTGTGGCCGGTGTCCGCGGCGCCCGGCGATCGCAGGTGCCCGGTGGATGTTTCCGTTTCGCCGAACTCGAGCCCGTGCGAATCGAGCAGGGCCGAGACCCGGGCCCTGACAGCGGAATCCGGGCATGCCCGTTCGAGGTAGGCGCCGCGTGCCGCGGGCTCGTGTTTGAGCGCGGCCGCATAAAGTTCCCAGATCAGGCGCGCTTCGTCGTCGTGCATGGGGGAGCGGGGCATCCTATCGCGATCACCCCTGTATGCACATATTCGCACTCCTTCGCCTTGGCCTGCGGCTATGGCGAGGCAGGCTGTTTACGCGCCGGGAGGCTGACCCGTCTTACCTGGTGAGTCGATAAAGGAGGACGGGAGTCATGAAGCATTTTCGAGTCATACCGGCGCTGCTGGCGCTGGGGCTGATGGCGGTTGCCGACATCGCGCCCGCATCGGCGCAGCAGGTCACCGCGGGGAACCCGGAAGTCGAGAAGATCGAGCGCGACCGCGACCACGAGCGTCGCCGGCGGCACGACCGCCGTCCCGACCGTCGTCACCGCCGTGACGACCGGGTCGTGCGGGTGGATCGACCGGAGCGTCGTGATCGGCCAGAGCGGCCGGAGCGGCCCGAGCGCCGCGACCGACCCGAGCGGCCGGCACGGGCGGATCGCCCGGCGCGTGGCTGAATGTAGTGTCCGCCTTGAGGCGGACCCAATCGGAACGAGGTCTATGAAAACACCACACGTGCTGCTGTGGGTCTCGCTGCTGCTGTTTCCCCTCAGCGCCTATGCGCAGGGGGAGCAGTGGCAGGTGGGAATGACGCCCAGCTTCTCGAGCGGACGCTACGGGACGAGCACGCGAACCGACGTGTTTTACACGCCGGTGACCGCCCGGCGCCTCTTCGACAGCGGCGACGTCACGCTGGTCGTGCCGTTCACGTGCATCCGTGGAAACGGCGGCATCGTGATCGTCAACGGGATGCCAGTGCGGCAGGAGCGGCTCGACGGCGCGCAGACCGACACGACAACGCGAACGTCGACCGACGGCACCCGGACCGCGACAACGACGACGACAACGGTACAGCCGGTCAGACACTGCGGACTCGGCGACGTCGTCCTGCGCGGCAGGTACTACGCAATAGACGAGCGCGGCTGGATCCCGACGGTTGCCATTCGTGCACATGTCAAGATGCCGACGGCCAGCGAGGAACATGGGCTCGGCACCGGACGGCCCGACGAAGGCGTTGGGATCGAGATCACGCGGACGATCGGTCGCGGCCTGCTGGCGATGGTGGACGGCGGCTACACGATCATCGGCGACCGCGCCGGCGACGAGTTCAACAACAGCTGGTGGTACGACGTTGGGCTCGGGCAGGGTCTTGCCGGCGGCGTCGTGAATCTCAGCGTCTTCGTCGAGGAGTACCGGGCGCTCGTCCCTGGGGTCGAAAATGCGCGCGAGGCCCTGGCGGCCGTCTCGTTGAAGAGCGCGAGCGGCTGGCGCGTGCAGATGTCCGGCTCCGTCGGACTATCAAATAGTGCGCCCGATCACGGCTTTACGGTAGGGGCGAGCCGGAGGTTCTGAGCGTTCGGATGACACCTGGCGCCGGTCCGGACGACGCGTCGCTGGTTCGCGCCTCCCTCGCAGGCGATCGGGAGGCGTTTGCAGTGCTGGTCTCGCGGCACGCTCATTCGGTGCTCAGCGTCACGACACGGATGCTGGGATCGGCCGACGCCGAGGATGTGGCGCAGGAGACGTTCGTTTCCGCGTATAAGGCGCTGCCACGATTCCAGTTCACCGCGAAGTTCTCGACATGGCTGTATCGAATTGCCGTGAACAAGTGCCACGACGCGCTGCGGACACGCCGCGGCGGGATGGTCTCGCTCGATTCGGAGGACGGTGAGGCGCTCGCCTGGAAGGCGCTCGAAGACGAGACGCCGCGCCGTGACCTCGAACGGATCGAGCTCGCCTGGGAGCTCGACAGGAGTATCCAGGCGCTGCCTCCGCTCTACCGCGAGTCGTTCGTGCTCAAGCACGTCGAGGGGCTCGGTTACGACGAGATGAGCGAGATCCTCGGCATCAACCGTGACACCCTGAAGATGCGGGTCTACAAGGCCCGGACGCTGCTGTGCCGCTCGCTCGCCCACCTCGAAGGAGCTCGTCGATGAAGCACGAACCACTCATACAGCGGTTTATCGATCAGGAGCTGTCTCCGGAGGAACGGATCCAGTTTGTCGTCGCGCTGGGACGGGACGAGTCGCTGCGTGAACGCGTCCTCGAGCTCGAACGGCTCGTGCTCGGTGCGTCGAAGCTCCCGCGACCGGTGCTTCCGGAGAGTTTTGTCACCAACGTTCTCAGCGCAACGATGCCGTCGCCGACCGCTGCTGCGAGACGGAACCGGCTGATCGACCGCCTGTGGACGCCGCGGACCTTTCATTGGAATCTGGCGGGCGCCGCTGCAGTCGGGTGCCTGCTGCTGTTCGCACTCGGCAGCGCGATCGCTCTCGTCGGGCGCCCCTTCAGGGGTGCCGACTCCGTTGCCGGTTCACTGGCGTCCTCGAGCGAACCAGCCGCGCCGCCGGTAGTGCTGGTGCGGCTCGTCGTCGTGCAGCCGGGCGCCAAGGTCGTTCAAGCGGCGGGTGACTTCAACGGCTGGAATCCATCGGAGACGCCGCTGGAGCCAACCGCCGACGGCGCGTGGACCGTGACGCTGCCGCTCGAGCCGGGTCGTTACGAATACCAGTTCGTGGTGGATGGCGCGCAATGGATTGGCGATCCGTTCGCGGCCGAGCAGAGCGACGATGGATTTGGAGCGCAGAATGCGGTGCTCGACGTGCGGCCGCCGGCGGAGGGAATGCTGTGAGTCAGTTCCCGTGTTGCGCGGATGCCACGGGTCTCTTACTCTGCTCGCGTGATGCGCTGGCCGATTCGCATCCCGTTCGTCGCCGTACTTGCGGCCGTGAGCGTGTCGTGCGCCGGGACGGTGGGGCGCGGGCCGGTTGTGACGCCGGACGGTGTGCGATTTACCCTGGAGCAGGCGGCGGCGAAGTCAGTTTCCGTCGCGGGCGATTTCAACGACTGGTCGCCGTCGGCGCATCCGCTGACGCGGAACGGATCCGGCAGGTGGAGCGTCGTCGTGGCGCTGCCGGCCGGCGAGCACAAGTTCATGTTCGTCGTCGACGGAGAGCAGTGGATAGTTCCTCCACTGGCGGAGGATTACGTGGACGACGGGTTTGGATCGCGAAACGGAGTGGTGATTGTCAGGTAGGGTGACGCTCGCCGTCGTCCTGTGTCTGCTTGCGGTGGCTCAGACGGCACCGGCGCAGGTCAGTGTGTCCGAACGCGACGCATTGACGCGGCAGGCGGAAGCGGCTGGTGCGAAGGGCCTTCCGGTCGCCGCGCTCATGAACAAGATCCGGGAAGGTGTGGCCAAGAAACACGACGCGAAGCGCATCGAGCTCGTCCTCACCCAGATGGTGACGAACATGGAAACAGCCGATGCGATTGTTCGCGAGGTCGAGCCGGGCGCTGCCGGTCCCGCGCGCGACAATGCGATCACGCTGCTGTCGGACGCGCTGTTCAGCGGGCTGACGGCGGAGGAGATCCGGGAACTGCAGCGGCAGGTTCAGACGCGCGTGGCGCAGGATCTGGCGGGAGCCGCCAAAGGGCTTGCCTACGTCAAGGAAGCCATGCTGCCCGTGAACGAAGGCACCGGCGTGATGGTCGAAGCCGTGCGCCACAAGTTCCGCGCGTACGAGATGCTCGATCTCGGCCGCGAGATCAAGCGGCGCGAGACCGACTATCGCACCGGGCGCGCCAGCCTGCGGGCGCTGCGCGACGCCATCGCCCGTGGAACGAGACCGGACGTTCTGCTGCGGGACAGCCGCTCGGTCACGGTCGAGCGCCCGGCCGCGACGCGGCCGACAACCGATCGACCCGAGCGCACCGTACCCGTCGATCGACCGCCGCGCACCGACCGTCCACCCGATCGCCCGACGGATCGTCCGGCGAGATAACACAGCCCCGCGAGATAATACGGTCGCATGAAACGCGCCGGCCGCATTGCCGCGGTAATCGCTGCCACCTGTGGATTTGCATTTCTCGCGGGCACGCCTGCGCTCACTCAGGAGCTCGAGATCGCGACGTCGGTGTCGATGCTCGAGGGCCCGACGGTCGATGCGCAGGGGAACGTGTACTTCACCGACATCCTGATGCAGCGCATCATGCGCTTCAGCACCGACGGGAAGTTCACGATCGTTCGCGAGAAGAGCAACGTGGCGAACGGCCTTGTCTTCGACCTCCAGGGGCGACTCATTGCCGCCGAGGGCTCCACGTCGCCAACCGCGGAACGGAGCGGCATGAAGACCGGCGGCATTCCGCGGGTTACCAGGACCGACCTGAGGACGGGGAGGATGGAGGTCCTCGCCGACAAGTACGACGGCAAGCCGCTCTCCGGTCCGAACGACGTGACCATCGACGCGAAGGGGAGGCTTTACGTCACGGACTCGGACGGCGGCGCGGTGTACCGCATCGACGCGCCGGGGAAGGTGGCCAGAATCCTCGCGCGACCGGACATCGAGCGGCCGAACGGCATCCAGATCTCACCGGATGACACGATCCTGTACCTTGTCGAAGCCAACGGCGCCAAGGATGGGGCGCGCCTGATCCGCGCCTACGACCTGCTGCCCGACGGCGGCGTCCGGAACATGCGCGTCCTCTACGACTTCTATCCGGGCCGAAGCGCAGATGGGATGAGCATCGACACCCAGGGCAATCTCTACGCCGCTGCCGGTCTGCACCGGACCCGCGGCACCGCGGAAACGCTCGACACGAAGTGCGGCGTCTACGTGATCTCGCCGCAGGGGAAGCTGCTGAAGTTCATTCCGATTCCGGAGGACTACATCACCAATACCGCGTTCGGCGGGCCCGACATGAAGACGCTGTACATCACCGCCGGCAAGACGCTCTACCGGATGCGCAACGACATCGCCGGACTTCCGCGCTGATCAGCCGCGCTGACGTAGTGTCCGCCTTAAGGCGGACCTTCAGGCGGACCTCGTTTAACGCGTGGCGCGAGAGCCCTGCCGCCCGATGGAGACGTTATCGAGCCTCCACCGATCCCCGTCGCCGGCAGCCGTGAAGCTGATCGACGAGAACGGCGTCTCCGACACGATCCCGAAGAAGCTGTTATAGCCGCTGCCGGCGTAGGTGAAGATCTGCGTGAAGTCGAAGGTGTGCCCGAGCACGTGGAGCGTTGTGTGATCGTTGCTGTCCGGACCGCCGCCCCGGCCGAAGCCTTTGCCGTCCACGGAGAACACGTCGGCCGCCCACGCGAAGATCGGCGGGTCGAAGCGCAGCTCGAGTGTCTTCGTCACCGGGCCGAGCGTTTCGTAGCGCAGCTCGAGGCCCTGAATCGTCTCGTCGTTTTTCCCGGTGGTGGACCCGGTTCCCGTGGTGCCGACGAAGACGCCCGTCGGATGTTTCTGCGGCGCCGTGTTGCCGGCCTGCGACGAGTACCCGCCGGTCTGCGAAAAGAACACGCTGAAGTGTCCGACCCGCGTTGCCGTGTCGGCCGGCACGTCGATGTTCACGCCCTGAAAATCGTCGGTCAGGATCGTTCCCTTGCGCTGGTTCACAGCCGCGGTCCACTCCGCGCGCCCGGCCTTGCCGCGCGAGGCGTCGTAGGGTGTGCGATTGTCGCCGTCGATGAACAGCCTCAGGCGCGCCGCGTGGAGCGTGGAGACGATCGCGGCGAGGAGGGTCAGGACAATCAACGCACGTCGGGTCATGGGCGCCTCTGGTGAATCGTCGAAGGAGGGCAGTCTAGCGCGTGCCCATATAATCGCGAAACGACGAATGGCGCTGCCACGAGGAACCAGGCTCGGCCCCTACACCATCGAATCGGCGCTGGGCTCGGGCGGAATGGGAGAGGTCTACCGCGCGCAGGACACGCGGCTTCATCGCGTCGTCGCCGTCAAGACGCTGTCCGAACGGCTCGAGTCCAGTACGCAGGCGATCCAGCGTTTCGAACGCGAGGCCCGTGCCGCCGCCTCGCTGAATCATCCGAACATCTGCACGATCTACGACGTCGGCACGGATCCGCCGTTCATCGCGATGGAGCTGCTCGAAGGCGAGACGCTCCAGCGGCGACTGGCGCGGGGGCCGCTCGATATTCTGGAGGCCGTCGACGTCGCGCTGGCGCTCGTCGACGCGCTCGACGCAGCGCACAGCCAGGGCCTGCTGCACCGCGACATCAAACCGGCGAACATCTTCATCACCGCGCGCGGTCCGAAGATCCTGGACTTCGGCCTGGCCAAGGCTGTGCGTTCGGCCGCAGCCGTGGCGGCGACCGAAAAAGACACCCGCCCGCCCGAGTCGATGATTACGGACGAGGGCACCGCGCCCGGGACGGTCGCCTACATGTCGCCAGAGCAGCTGCGCGGGCGGCCGCTCGACGCGAGGGGCGATCTGTTCTCCCTCGGGCTCGTGATGTACGAGATGGTGACCGGGCAGTCTGCGTTCACCGGCGAGACGGGAGCGGTCATTGCTGCCGCCATCCTGCAGGAGAGGCCGGTCATTCCGCGGCACATCCGCGAGGACATTCCCGCCCGGTTCGAGGACGTCATTCTCAAGGCGATCGAGAAGGATCCGCGCGACCGCGCTCAGACGGCCGCCGAGTTGCGCGCGGATCTGCGGCGGCTGAAACGCGACCTCGAAACGGGCGAACTCGCCGCGCAGCGGTCGACGGCCAGCAGGCCGGCGACCGGCTCCGCCGCGTCCGCGACCGGTCCGGCACGCGCGTCAACCGGCCGGCGTTGGCTCGTCGCCGCGACGATCGTCGTTGCCCTCATCGCGGTTGCCGGCGTTGCCTTCGTGTTCTGGCCGCGCGACTCGGCGCCGAGAGCGTCGAGCTCGCTGCTGCAGAACGTTCAGGTCTCGCAGGTCACCGTCACCGGGAATGCCTGGCGGCCGGCGCTTTCTCCTGACGGCAGGTACGTGGTCTACGTCCGCCGCGACGGCGTCGCCAGAAGCCTCCGCCTTCGGCAGCTCGGTACGGATCGCGACGTCGAGCTTGCAGCGTCGGCCGATCTTGCCGATCGCATTCAGGCCGCTACGGTGACGCCCGATGGCAGCTTCGTCGATTTCATCCGAGGCAACGCCGACGACACCACGCTGTGGAGAGTGCCGTTCCTCGGCGGAACACCCAGGCGGCTCCTCGACGGAATCAGCAGCCCCATCGGGTGGTCGCCCGACGGTAAACAGTTCGCGTTCGTGAGGGCGATCTTCAATGGCCCGTCGACGGTGGTGATTGCGGCTGCGGATGGCACAACCCGGCGCGAGCTGGGGACGCGAGCGCTTCCCGCGGGCTTCGCATCGCTCAGCAGCCGCAGCACGCCGAGCGCGCAGGGCGCGGTGATCCCCCCGGCATGGTCGCCCGACGGCCGGACGCTGGCGATAACCGGCTACGAATCACGCGCTGGTGTGCTGCAGCGCGAAGCGGTCTTCATCGACCTGGCGAGCGGCGCGCAGCGTTCCATACCGCTGCGCGACGAAAGCACGGCCGACGCGATCGCCTGGCTGGATGCCGGACATCTGGTCCTGACGATGGAAGGCCGCAACGACGCAGTCAGCCAGCTGTGGGTGCTGTCCTATCCCAGCGGCGAGTGGTCGCGGCTGACCAACGATCTGACGAACTACGCGAGTCTGAGCGTCAGCGGCGATCGCCAGAACCTCGCCGTCGCACGATGGGAGTCCCGCGTGGCCATATCGGCCCTCGACAGGCCGGGCGAGGCCCGCGACCTCGTCCCCGCCGGGCCGTTTGTCGGAACCGATTTCGCGTGGGCGGGCGAACGGCTGCTGTTTGCCCTGCTGTCGCCGGTCGATAACGTGCCGGCGCTGTGGGCGCGGCGCCCGGGCGAGTCGAGCCAGCAGGAGCTGATCACGAACGCCTATTCGCCTGCGGTGACGCCCGACGGGCAGACGATCGTGTTCATCCGTGTTGACGGCGGCCGGCGTGGCATCTGGCGCGCCGACGGCGAGGGCCGCGGCGCCGTGGAAGTCGGGACGACGATCGGGAATCCCGTCAGCGTGTCGCCGGATGGAAAGCACGTCGTGTATCTGTCGAACGACAGCGGCGTCCAGGCAGCGTGGAAGCTGAACGTCGACGGCGGCAAGCCGACGCAGATCACGAGCGACTATGCGCTGTGGCCGTGGATTTCGCCCGACGGCAAGTCACTGGCCTTCATCACGCTCGGCGAGAAGAAGGAGCAGTTGCTGGCGATTTGTCTACTCGCAGACTGTTCGTCGCGGCGGTACTTCGCGGTTGCCACCCGTCCGGAGGCAGTGCGGTGGATGCCTGACGGCCGCGGCGTTGCCTATGCAATCCGGTCCAACGTCTGGGCGCAGCGGCTCGACGGGGCGGCACCCTACAACCTCACGCGGTTCCCGGAAGACGATCACGTGATCGAGGATTTCAAATGGACACCCGACGGCAGGACGCTGACGTTCTCGCGGTCGCGGACGGCATGGGACATCGTGCTGTTCCGGGGCCTCAGGCAGGATTGAGCGGAACAAGGGACGGGAGAAATGGCATTGAACGACAAGGAGTGCCTTGACCTGTTGTGGGGCGAGTATCGATATCGCCACGAACACGTCTGGAAAGTCATGTTCCAGATTACGGCCGCGGCGACGGTCCTCGCCGCGGCTCCGTACGTCAACGTCGGGATCATAAAAGGCATCGACCTCTGGGGACTCGCATTGCCGGTGCTGGCGACCGCGCTCGTTGCGTACGGATTTTTCGCGCTGAATGCGGAGCTGAAACTGCTTTCGCTGATTCGTGCTCGATATCGCGAGGTGCAGCGCGCAACCCTGCAAATCCAGCATAGCGAGAGCCGTTTCGGATTCACCTGGCGCGTGCGCGCTTACCTGGGTGTCCTCTTCGTTCTCGGAGTCCTTCACGTCGGCGTCACGGCGGCGTATTGGATTCCTCATCTGCGCTCTCTTCCGTGAAGTTCAGGCCACGACTTGCCGACGAGGCCGCCGATCACGGATGACGCGACGAACGCGAAGCTCAGGGCGGAGCGCGGCATCGGGTTCGAGGACATCGTCTTCCATATCGAGCGCGGCGACCTGCTCGACATCCTGGAACACCCGAACCCCAGCCGTTACGCCGGGCAGCGCATCTTCGTCGTCCGGCGCGAGGACTACATGTACCTGGTGCCGTTCGTCGAAGACGAGCACACGGTCTTCCTGAAGACGATCATCCCGAGCCGGAAGGCGACGAAGGAGTACCTGGTGAGGAGTCTGACGATGAAGCTTGATGCCGACGAGAAGGAGTTGGTCGACTCCGTCGAGCGCGGCGAATGGAAATCGGCTAAGGGCGGCAAGCGCGAACGCGCCCGTTGTCTCGTCAGAAAACCGCAACGTTCCGTCTGAGTGCGTCTTGGCGTTGAGCCGTTGGGATGCGGCTTCGCGCACTGAGCCGATCTTGGATACAGCAACTGACGCAATGACAGCCTGTTGCAGTCGAGAAGCGTCGCCCCTTCAGGTCACCGGCCGCGAGGCTGAAGGCGGCGGTTTGCTAAGGTCGCCACGAATCACGAAACGGGCCTGAAATTCACGATTTCAGGCCCGTTTTCTATTGGTAGCTTGGTTGGCGTTGGCTGCCGACTGATGGTCCTCGGGCCGAGTTTGGGCACACTGGAGCCGAGCCGATGTGTGCCTTGCGAGCACACGTTGCGTTACCCTGAGAGCAAATATGTCCCCGAAAGATCGACGACGCGGAAAGTCGATCTCATCTGTCTCGTCAACGCGACGGAAAGCGAAGACGCTCGACGCGAGCGAGAGACGCGTGCTCAACTCGGTTGCGCGTGGTGAGTGGATGAGCATCGCACAGCTCCCGATCGCCCAATCTCGCTACGCTGGGTTCGCAAGAGCAACGCGTCGCCGCCCTCGAGAACGATAGCAGCAGGCCGTCAGGCCAAGCCCAGCTTCAGCCTCAGCGCGGCGATATCCGCATCGAACACGTTGCGTCCACTCGTGTGATTCCGGCCATACTCCGCAAGTAACGCCTCGAGTCGCTCACGACCAGAGGCGCTCTTGACGGCTTGTCGCGGCGTCCTGTTGCCCAGCGCTGGTACCTTCGTATTGAGCCACGCATCCCAGTGTTTGCGCGCCAACTCGGCCTCGATCGCCCGAAGCGCCGGCGACGATGGCGCAGTGTCTTGCGGTGGCAGGCTGGCGACTGATGCAGAAGTAGACGAGCGCCGCTGCTTGAGCACCTCAGTAATATCTGTGACCGTTGTGTCGACGAGCGTCGCCACGGACGCGAGGCGTTTCGCGATCTCTTTTTCGATGCGCCGCCGTCGCCGTGCCGAATTGACCTCCACGACGAGCTGCGATTCATTGACGCGCAGCGTCCCGAGCGTCGTGTTGTCCCAATCCTTCATCTTTCGATTGCCTCCCTTGATCCACGACAGGGTCGCGGAGCGAAGCGCGCCGGTATCGTCGTAAGCTTCGTCGGAGATATGCGCCTCGTCGCGCAACGTCGCCAGCGGCGTGAGCCGCTCGACGGCCACTGCCGCTGGAACCCCAAGCACGTAGGTCAACGTGGTCAGCTCGAGTGGGTCGCCGTCCGTATTCTGCATCACGGGGATCTTGGGGTGCAGCAGAGCATCGACGATCTCGTGGTAGGCCTGCCGCAACTCGAAGTGGTAGTCCTGCAACTCCTGCCGCGTGAGTAGCCCCTTCGGGCGGAACTTCTCCCTCATGTCGATGATAGGAATGTGCCACGACGCCGGAATGATCCACGGGCAGGCGCCGATCAGAATACTGGCGCCTCCGGCGGTAATCACCCTGGTGAACGTCAGGTCGCCGACTTGAAACGTTTGCGAGGCGCTCTGTTCGAGCACGTGAAAGCGCCGGCCCGTCAAGATGTCCTTGATGTCGAGCGATCGGGCCACCGTCACCGCTTCAACGACGAAGAAACTCGCCGGGCTCTTGCATGCCTGTTCGATGAACTCGCGATGGAACTGCGGAGCCGACTCCACCTCGTGATGCAGAAAGTTCAAGGCGACGGGCTCTGTAGGCCATCCGGCTGGCAACTCGTCTTCGGCGGAATCCGGCACAAATGCGAAGACGAAGAAGGGATCGAATGTCGTCCCGAATTCTTTGGAGCGTTCGACGTCATCGGGGACGTCGTTCCAGAGGAAGAACTCGTCCCAGGCCTCGTCGAAGAACTCTTCACCGAACTCCTGGGCAGCGTAAGAAAAGAGCGCTGGTACGAGAACACCTTCGGCTGACCGCAGTCTCACCCGCAGGCTGTCCTCCTGGTCCTGGGCTCGAAGGCAGCAGTGCTTGAACTTTCGCCCGCTCCCGCAGGGGCACGGCTCGTTGCGACCAGGTGAGGCCATGGAGTGCGCCTGCCGCCTATCGGTCGTCCGCTTGGGCCTGGGTGAGCTGGTGCACTCGCTGATGCGAGAGCCCGAGGAGACGCGCTGCATCGCGCGCGCTCATCTTCAGCTTTCCGGTCCGGAGTACCCGGACCGCGCGTCGAGCCGCGCGGGCGGCGCGTCGGTCTTCCTCGTCGGCCTTTCTGCGGAGGGCCGCATAGGCCCGAATCGCCTTCTTCGCCGAACTCGGCAGCTTCACGTCGTCCACGATTGAAGCCTTGCGCGCATCGTCGACGAACAGTTCCAGCGCCTCTCTGATGCGTCGCCGAGCCTCATCGACGGTGCGACCCTGCGTGTGGCAGCCGCGGACACCGCTCACGGAGGCCACCCACCACCCCGACTCATCACGCTCGTAGGCCACGCGATATCGCTTCACGGCTTCCTCAACCATCCCTTTCCAAGGCACGGCTCCAAGTCGCGCTCGATACGACGCAGCAGACCGGGACCGATGTCTTCACCCGCATGAACCGGTACGGTCGTGACGCACTAGCCGCATTCACTCGTAGATGCGAGCCTCGTTGTCGGCTCTCGACGCAGCCGAAGGACCTCAGGATGCGCCGCAGGTCCTTCGCCGTCACGAGATCAGGATAGCCGAAGGCCGCCAGATGCGTCTAGTGCGATAGACAGAGACACCTCTGACGCCGAGCAGAGGCTCAGCTGCCGACGTCGTCTGGTTCGGAACCCGCCGCTCGCACTGGAAGTCCGCAAGAACCCACAACGCGCGCCATCAGCACGCCCGGCATTCTCAATGCCTAATCGCGAGTGTGCCCAAAGTCCGTCAGGTCTCATGGCGAAATCAGGCTGTTGTCCGGTCGAATCTAACGAAGGCGACGGTTTGAAAAACCGCCGCCTTGCGCAATGTAAAATCTCGATCGGCCAAGTCCTGATGTCACGTACACTTAGTGTCTGCGGTGAGGTGGCCGAGAGGCTGAAGGCGGCGGTTTGCTAAACCGAACGGGATCCCCTCAGGCTGTGACAAAACAGGCCAAAACTCGCGATTTCCTATCAATATCCCTCAATCTCAATTCTGTCCTGTGTCTCCCGATGTGTCGTGAGGCGTCACGATCACTGCACAATTTACTGCACAGGGCCGGAGGAACGGCTCCACGGTAACCGGCGTAGCTTCTGGACTCAGTGTCGTTAGCGGAGCTGTCACCATCCCGCACGCCGCGAAAAATGGACCTCGTCGCCGTGCACCTGCGCGCCAGTGCGTTTGTCTGCGTTCTGCCGCACCACGCCCACCGGACCGATCGTAGCCGACCAGCTTGCTCTGCGGCATCGCGCAGGCGATGTCGAGCGGCCGCAACTCGATGCCGTTCCACTCGCTATCTCTGAGGATTCCGCGCACGCGCTGATCGTTCGACCGCGAACTGTCCCGGCGCGTCGCGCTGCCGTTCGGGCACTGCGGAACCGAAGTGGCGGCGCCCAAACGACGGTCATGAACGGGTTGTCCTCCCAGACCGCGCCCGACGATCGTCCGCCGCTCGCCGCCGTCGCGCGCGGCGCGCCGCAGGTTCGCGAGTGCCTTGACCGAATCCTGCAAGAACCATCACGCTGAATCGCGACACGATCAGGTCGAAGTTTTCCGGCTCGCACGGGTAGGTCTGCGCGTTGGCGCAGTGAAGGTTGCCGTCACGCCTCGGTGTCGGCCCGCGCGCGCCGCGGATAGCATCGGTTTGAGATGTCGACGCCGACGTATGGCGCCGTGGTTCCGATCGGGCCCGCGATCGCGACTGTCGGGCTTCCCGTCCCGTAGCCACCGTCGAGCAATTGATCGGAACGACGCGCGGCTGCGTGATCGGCGAGTCGATCGGCGAGTGGCTCGAACAACCGATCGAGCACCGCGCCGCCGTTACCCACGCGTGACCCGCCGCGCCGTTCCAGCGTTGTCGGTGTTCTTCGGCGTATCCATCAGCTCTGCTCTCTCTAACGCCGGCTGAACACCGGTCGGAAGCCACTGCGGCGTTTTCCAGGAGTTTAGAGCCGGCCACACTGTAAACAACTAATTTGGTGTGGGGCGCTCCACGTGGTCGATCACGAGCACCTCGACTGGCCCCGTCTGCGACTCCAGCTTCAGCCCAAGCTGTTCCTCGAGCGCGGTGAAGATCGACACGGCATCAGGATCAGAACTGGCTGGCTCGGCGGCCTGAGGACGCGTCGTAAAACCGCCCCCAGGACCCACTCCCGGAAGTGGCCTGTTATCGAAATACAGAGCCAAGTCGAATCCTCCCGACAGACCCGTTCGATCGACGACCGTGCGGCCGGCGTACATAGGCAGGTATCTCTCCACCAACTGTGCCATCGTCACTCCGCAGAGCCTCATGTTGATGGGGCCCGGAGGTCCCGGTGGCGTGCACTGGCCGCCGCCGGGGCCCCCCGGCGATTCGACGTGAGATTGGCGCATTCGCGGACCAAGCGACCCATTCGCGCGCGCCAGCACGAGCGCATAGATCTGACGGTCCCTCGTCTCCCGGTGCACCTTCAGGGCGAACCGCTCGGACAGAAGGGATTGGAGCCGCCGTGGGGCGTCGCTCGCCTCGGCACCTTGCGGCCCCCGCGCCTCGATGTCGAACCGATCGGTGTCGACCCACGCCGGTGCGCCGACCGTCTGGAAATCCCGCAGCCCGTAGGCGAGGCGGATGATCGACCCCAGCGTCGCGTTGTGTGCCTCGAAGACGCCGCCAGGCGTGAACCTCAACCCGACCCCGCCAAACACTCCGACGCTCACAGGAGCGGCGGAGGTCGGCTTCACCGACGCCACTTCGAACGATGGAAGCGGAACAGACTGCGCGAGGATGGGGGCGACCAGCACCAGGGCTCCGACACTCGCCAGGACGGCCTTCTGCGCAACATTCAGTTTCAGGGCGGTTCGGTTGGTCATGATGTCCCTGATGCGGTTCTTGACATTCGAACCACTGACTCCTGATATGCACGCTATCGGAGCTTCGACGTATCGCTTGCAGACATTCACGATGCCCTCGGCGTACGTCCGGGGTTCTCCGCATGTACGCAGCACTTCCTGATCGCACGCGCGCTCACGCTCATCAAGAAGACGCGATCCGATCCACCAGACCAACGGGTGAAACCAGAACACGGCTTCCGCGATCATGTGAACGGCGGCGGTCGTGTTGTCGCGCCGCCTGATGTGACATAGCTCGTGGCTTAGCACGGTCGCCAATTGCTGTGGCGTCAGGTCGTCTTCGATGCCGGATGGCACGAGGATCACTGGACGCCAGAGACCGACGACACCAGGCTCCATCACTCCCGGCGCCGATCGGACGGCGACGCCGGCCGGCATGGGCAGGCTGGCCATGGCCCATGGCGAGCTCGTGCGGATGGCGGCTCGAATCTGCCGCCACGTGCGGAACCGGACGACGGTCATCGCGATGGTTCCAGCCACCCAGACGCCGAAGATGGCTAGAGCAAACCAATCGAAGCTGCGGGGCGCTTCCTGCACAGATAGGAAGCCCACGGCCGGGTCCACGACAAACGGCCGGCTCACCTGGGCGAGCGTCGCCGAGACGGCCGGCGTGGCAATCTGTGGTGCTCTCGATGCCCACTCCAGTCGATCCCCGAGCGCCATCAGCACGGTGAATGGAATGAGGAACTTGACCGAGGCGCTGAACCAGAGCCAATACCGCACGCTGGCGTGGTTCTTTCGGCACAACACTGTCAGCAACCCCACCGCTACCGCGAACAGAGTCGATTGCCACAGATGATTGGCAAGCTCGCTGATCATTTCGGCTTCCTTTCCGATTTCTGCTGCCGCTCGATCGATTTGATCGTCTTCTCCAACTCACGCACATCGTCGAGCGTCAGCTTTCCAGCTTCCGCGAGCTGCGCCATCATCGGCTGCGCGCGGCCGCCAAACAGGCTCAGGATGTCATCGAGCAGCCGATGGCGTGCCACGTCGCGAGCCACAAGCGGTTCGAAGATGTGGGCATTGCTGATCTTCCGGACGCGATGCACGGCACCTTTCGATTCAAGCCGGTAGACGGTCGTTTGAATCGTGGTGTAGGCCGGTCGCGGCTCTGGAAACGTCTCCTGGATTTCCCGGATCGAGGCTTTCCCAAGCGCCCACAGCGCCTCAAGAATCTGCAGTTCCAGTCGCGCGAGCTTCGGCTGTCTTTTAGGCATGTACTATCAGGTGTATTGATCTACTATTTAATAGTAGCAACTGTCAAGACGGTCCTCCACCGGGGTCGCGGCGTTGAGGAGAAGTACGATTCCTTCTTCACGGAATTCCTCGGCGAGGCGAACGCGCCGTGCCGCCTCCGGTACGCGAGACCAACGAGAGGGGGCAGGCCATCAGCGCCATCCGCACGGCATGGAATCGTTGGCGTCGTCGAGAACGTCCCGCGGAATCAGGACGCCCCCGCGATGAGCCG
Organism: Vicinamibacterales bacterium; assembly: GCA_050742535.1. Classification (GTDB taxonomy): domain Bacteria; phylum Acidobacteriota; class Vicinamibacteria; order Vicinamibacterales; family UBA2999; genus Gp6-AA40. The sequence goes on from JBOGIQ010000024.1 coordinate 27,640, forward strand.
CAGTGAATCGAATCGACGGCGGCTAGGCCCGATGCGTCTCTACAATCGGATTACTCCCGATAGTCGCCAAGTGACTTCCTGATCCTGCCTGCTGCGATTCGTCGGAAGCGGCTGCGGCGTCACTCGGAACCGATGTCTCGCGCTGAGTCGCTGGCCGCATCGAAATGTCCTGATACGGCCAGTGCCGGTAGCCCGAACACCGTACGAATGCCCGCGCCGGCTCTATCGGCGTTTGACCTTTACGAAGGATGCACTGGCTCGTCCTGCGGCGACGAACCTGGAATGTGCGGCGGTCCTATGAACGTCAAGTGGCAGATCTCGCACTCATACCGATTCCCCGTGCCCCAGAAGGGCGAACGTCTCCCCTCCGCACCGGGGGCACGGTACCTCTCGTCGCGTATCTCGTCAGCGACGGATCTGGCGACGTCGGGGTTGGTCAGGTCCACATTGCGAGCTGCAGTCTTCAGGGAGGCTTGCGTGAGACGCACCGCCCGTGCGATGAAGGCCACGATCACCGACACAATGAGCCCCAGCGCGACATAGAAGAGAGCAGGATCACTGGACATACTTATTGCTTCAACAGCTTATGCCGGACGCTCCAACCAAAGCTGCATGTCGGATCATCGAAGTGCTGAGCATGGTCGGCCAGCACTGCGGCGTTTTGTTCGGTGGGAATCCTGAAACTGTGACGGCTGCAACTCGGGTCTATTCCGCCCGCAGCGCCTGGACTGGGTCAACGGCAATGGCTCGGCGCGCGGGCAGATAGCTGGCCAACACGCCAGCCGCGATCAGCAGCGCCGAAACAGCCGCGTAGGTCAGCGGGTCGAGTCCAGTGACCCCAAACAACAAGGACGACATCAGACGGGTCAGTCCCGCAGCAGCCACGAGCCCCACGGCCGCTCCAATCCCGGCGAGCCACAGGCCGTAGCGCACGAACATTCCCAATAGTCCGGCCGGTTGCGCGCCCAATGCCATGCGGATGCCGATCTCGCGGATCCTCTGCGACACCACGTAGGCGATCACGCCATAGATTCCTACGATGCCGAGCACAAGACCCATCCCTCCGGCGATGGCCAGCATCACGAGCGTAAACGACGTCCGTGCCATGGACTGGTCGTAGAGCGTCTTCAGTGTGGTGACGAGAAACACCGGTTGCCTGCCGTTCACAGACCAAATGGCCTGCTGCGCTTCGGCCAACAGGCCCTCAGTGCCCGTCCGGTTGGAACGGATCGCGAACATGCCGGCCGCGTCGGCGAATCCCTTCTCGCCGCCCGCGATGTATCGGTCCACCAAAACCGGCCAGTACGCGATCTCGGGCGGTTTCGCGTGCACGCCGTCGTCGTACACGTTTTCGACGACGCCCACGATCTCGCGCCAGGGATCGGCCGCGCCGCCTTCGCGAATCCGTTTGCCGAGCGCAGCACGAGGAGTCCCCCACCACTCACGGGCGAGATTCTCTGACACGACGGCGACGCGCCGCTTGTCGTACAGGTCGGTCCAGGTGAGGTCGCGTCCCGCAACGACTCGCGTTCCCATCGTCTTGAAGTATCCCGGCGCGATCCTGCGGATTTGCCGGATCGGGGGAACGCGCCCCTCTTCGGATCTCTTGTCCTCGGCATAGACCGGGTTGCCGGCGCGGCCCAGAAACGATTCGAGCGGCGCCCGAGAGGCAAAGCCCACCGACGTGACACCGGGGATGGCGGCGAGCTTGTCCAGAATCGCGTGCTGCAACCGCATCACGCGCTCGGGCTCCTGTGCAATGGCCGATGGGAGCATGGCATGCAGTATCTGGATCTCTTCAGGGCGCGTGAATCCCGGCTGCACGCTGCGCAAGTGCTGAAACGTGCGGATCATCAAGCCGGAGCCGATCAGCAGCACGAGCGCGAGCGCCACCTGCACGACCACCAGGACGTGACGCGCTCGATGGCGCTCGCGATCATGGCTGAGCGTCCGGCCGATCCCGCGCAGCGCCCTCGCGATCCGGGGTTCTGCGTACTTCACGATCGGGATAACACCGAACAGGACACCAGAGAGCAACGACACCCCGAAGGCGAACGACAGCACGAGCGGATCGATGCCGATCTCGTTCAGCCGCGGCAACGTGCTGGGACCTCTGACGACCAGGATTCGCAACGCCGCATACGCCAGGCCGAGACCCAGCGCGCCGCCTAGCACTCCCAGCGTGATGCTTTCGACGAGCATGTCACGGGCGATCCGTCCCCGGCTGGCGCCGAGCGCAGCGCGAATCGCGAACTCTTGCTGGCGCGACTCGGCGCGGACGAGCAGCAGATTGGCCACGTTCGCGCAGGCGATCAGCAGCAGCAGTCCCAGCGTGCCCATCACCACCCACAGCGCGGTCGAGATGTCTCCGACGACGTCCTGCTTCAGCGGCTGAAGCCTCGGCCCGAAACGAGCGTTCTGAAGGACCGCGCGAGGTATTCCCGGATTTGGAGGCCACGCGTTCAACCAGACTCCCAGCAGGCGAGCCACATCGGCGTTGGCTTGCTCGATGGTGACGCCGGGCTTGAGCCGCGCGATACCCTGATATTGGAAATTCGCCAAGAACTGTGTGTTCCGTTCGAACCGCTGCGGAAGAATCAGCTCGGGATCGCGCTGAAAGCGGAATGCGTCCGGCATGACGCCGATCACCGTGCGTGGCCGCGAATCGATCGTCAACGTCCGGCCGACGATGGACGTGTCGCCCCCGAAGCGACGCTGCCAGTAGCCGTGGGTGAGCATCACCGTCTCGGGCGATCCTGGCGTGTCGTCGGTCTGAGAGAACCAGCGGCCCAGGAGAGGCTTGACGCCCACGGCGTCCAGAACGCCGTAGGTGACAAAGAGCGCCCGCGGCATCTCGGGCTCGGCAACCCCGGTGACACTTGCGCCGCTCGACGACCACACGCCGAACTGCTCGAAGATCCGGTTCTCCTCGCGGTACGTGAAATACATCGAAGGAGAACACGGGGCAGTGGCGAGGCCCGGCAACCCCGCCACCGTGTGCGAAACGCTGACCAGGGCATCCGCCTGGGGATACGCGAGCGGTCTGATCAAGAGGCTGTCGATGACGGCGAAGATGGCGGTGTTCGCGCCGATACCGAGCGCCAACGTCACGATGACGGCAGCCGTGAAGGCGGGAGCCCGTCGCATGCGACGGAGCGCATGGCGCGTATCGCCCACGAGCGTCTCGATGAACGGCAGCCCTCTCTGGTCTCGATAGATTTCCTTGACGGCCTCCACACTGCCGAACTTCAGCAGCGCCTGGCGGCGAGCTTCGACGGACGACAGACCCGCTCGAACGTTGTCCGCCGTCTGCATGGCGATGTGTTCTTCGATTTCAGCACGCAGGAATTCTTCGTCTCGCGCAGACGTGGCCCACGAGGTCAACCGCCGGAAGAGCCGCTTGAGTGCCTTCATTTCAAGTCCTGAACTTTCACGGCAAAGAATCGTTCGATGATCGCCGTCGTCTGTTCCCAGCTGCGGGCTTCCGCCTGCAATTGCTTGCGGCCCTGGCGTGTCAGCCGATAGAAGCGCGCCTTGCGGTTGTTCTCGGACGCGCCCCATTCGGACGCGATGGACCCTTCCTGCTCCAGCTTGAGCAGCACCGGGTAGAGCGTCCCCTGGTTGACGGTCAGTAGATCCCCGCTGATCTGTTCGATTCGGCGGGCGATGCCGTATCCGTGCAAGGGGCCAAGCACATCCAAGGTCTTGAGCACCATCAGCGCCAGCGTGCCCTGTCGAACGTCCGTGTCCTTCATGTCTCTATTGGGTTTCCAACATGAAGAATGACATTCTTCCATTGGGAAAGCAACAGGGCGATTTTTGTCCGACTCGCTTTCAGTACGTGTGACGGATAGACCGATCAATCCTGATATGTCGCGAAGTGCCTTTCTAAAATGCCGGAACTTCGGTCAGAAGCGCCTGAGACGTTCACGGTAACCGTCGTCGCGCCGGAGCTCAACCAACACCGCTCCAATCGAGGGCAGCGGTTGCCGCATTCGCTGTCCACCGCCCTGTCGATGCGTGATGTTCGTGCGTAATTTGCGAGCTCGGCGCCGGCGCTGCTCCGCGATAACGTCGGGGCGGCCGACCCCGACCGTGGGCTCGACCTCGCGATCGGTGCCCAGAGTGGCGCCCAGACAATCCAAGGGGAACTACTGCACAATTTGCTGCACGATCCCGGGCTCTGGCGGCTGGCTCGCGGGATCATTAGCAATTCTTCGTCTTAACGCGATGACGTAAGCGCGGATCGGGAATGGGAAAGTTCGAGGATTCTGGCCAAATTCGCGCAGGTCTCGGTCCGAAAAACCGTCGCCGCTCGACTCGAGCCGTTTACGCAAGTGCTGATTTCACGTACACTTAGCGTCTACGGTGAGGTGGCCGAGAGGCTGAAGGCGGCGGTTTGCTAAACCGTTGTAGGGCCTTTAAAGTCCTACCGAGGGTTCGAATCCCTCCCTCACCGCCAGCCTTCGTTCGCGGCTGATCCCCAAAAGAAAATCCAACCAGCAGCGCGTCGGGGCAGTCTATTTCGTCGTGATCCCCATTGAGCGCGCATGCACCGCGTTTTGCGGCCCTCATCGGCGTCCTGATCCTGTTGCCGCTCGGAGCAGCGCCGACCGCTCAGCAATCAGTGGAGTTTGAAGTCAGCTCCATCAAACCCAACGTGAGCGGCGCGCCGGGAGGGGA
>JBOGIQ010000025.1:0-31718 GCA_050742535.1 Vicinamibacterales bacterium
TGGAAATGGCCGGTTTCGCTCGGGAGGCGCGGCGTCCGCGGCCCGGCACCACGATGCCCACGGCCTTGAGATAGCCGCTGATCGTTTCGCGCCGGACACCCGTCGTCCGCTCGATGCGCCGCAGCGACCATCCCAATCGCCCCAGCGCCACAATCTGGTCGTGTTTGTCGTCAGCCAAGACGTTGCTCATGCCGCGTAGGAACGCTGCGTTCCTCGTCGGCGTCAACGCCTCGAGCCGCTGTATTCGAGCACCTGTTCAACGTGAACCGTCCCGGTCCGGCTGGAGTGGAGAACGTAGGTGAAGGCCTGGCGCCCTGCGTCGGCGTCTACGGACAGCTCGGTAATGGGATCCTGAGCTGTCGGCGTCGGGTCGGCCTCGGAGAACGGGAAGACGAGCGTCTTTGTCGCGGTGCGAATCTCGAAGGTTCTTGCGATTGCTACGAGTGACGGAACGAATCTTCACCGGCAGGCCCTCTGCTTCGAGTCCGCACGCGCAATTCTTTCCACGCGAAGTGCGCTAGCTTGCGGGGCGGAGCGACAACTCGAAGTGAAGTCCCTCTGCTCTCTGGAGATGGTGGATAACCTCAAAGAGATTGCGCGCTTGAGGATTGCCACTTGGGCTGAGCATGCGCATCAGGCTCTTCGCGGGCCGCTTTGTTCGACGACTCAGCTCTTCGAACCCGATCGTCGCGTTGATGTAGTCGCGAAGTATCGCCTTCCCGGTGTCGACATCCCCGGCAAGAAGGCACTCGACGCCTTCACGCAGAAGTTCCTTCCTGTACTTGCGGTCCGATCGAAGGCGCGCCTGCACCGTGTCCTTGAACTCTCGCGTTAGAGCCATCTCACGTCTCCTGCGTCTTGCGCTTCTTGTAATCGGCCCATCGCTCGTGCGCGTCAGCAATGTCCCTGTCCTGGCGCTTCTTCGTTCCGCCAGCGACCAAAATCACGACAGCATCGCCGTCCTTGCCGAAATAGACTCGATACCCAGGCCCGAAATCGATCCGGTACTCAAATACGCCGGCACCCACGCCCTTGACGTTGGAGAAGTTGCCTAGCTCCAGCCGTCGAAGCGCGGTCGTTACCTTCGCGGCTGCTGCGGCATCGAGACTCCGAAACCAAGCCGCAAACGGGCTCGATCCTGCGCGGTCGAGATACTCTCGAATCGTCGAGCTGACAATGGTAACATATACGTTACCATAATAGTCTGATCATGCGTGTCGACGCCATCGACACGTTCTTCCGATATGTCGACAAAATCGCAAATCATCGACATATTGGCTGAACGGAATCCATGGTGTCGGAGCGCCGCTAGGCAAAGGGCATGAGCCGCGCCGTACGCGAGATCGAACCGGCTGTCCAACGAGTTCTCTTCACGCCCCGCATCGCGCAGGTTTGCCAAGCCGGTGTGCACCAAGCCCTCGAACTCTTTCGTATCCGGGGGTTCCTTCGTTAGAGCTGCGTGACGCTCAAGCGGCGGCGGGGAGGTCATTTTCGGATCCGATTATCCAGAGCTTAGGCTGCTCGAGCACCCGCGTCACGAATGCGTTTTCTGTCCGCGTGCGCTTCGAGAATTCTCCAGCCGTGTACACCGTCGGATTGATCTGCCGACCCACGGTGCGCGTGATGCGCTCGAGCGCACCGAACACTTCGCCGTACGTCAGGCTGTCGCTGACGATCATCAGGTCTATGTCGCTTGACGCTTGGTCAGTCGCCTTGGCCACAGAACCGTAGACGAAGGCTGCGCGAATGGCCGACGCTATGGGCTTCAAGGCATCGCGCAGAGGCTCCGCGAGGCCGACCGTCTTGAGCACGATATTGCGTAGTTCCGGAAATAGCGGTGATGCGGCATTGGCCTGGTAGTGCTTCTGATGGCCGATGCGTCGGGACACTATCAGCCCGCTTTCCTCAAGCCGCGCGAGTTCGCGCTGGGCGGCCCCGGACCCGGTGCCTGCCTCGCGAATCAGCTCCGACAAGGCGCTTCACCATCCCGGTTGCACAGTCCGGCGACCCACCGCCCCCGGACGCGCCCCATTTCGATCCCTCTCGCGATCGACCCAGGTCCATCGACGTAGGTTCCACAACAACCGCCTTCTGATCGGAGGTCGTTCATGGACTGCGATCCGCGCGACTACTGTGACCCGCGCGATCCACGTGATCGTGATAACCGCGACCGGGACTTCGATGACGATGCGCTGTCACCGGGACGCGGAAGCAGCGCTCCTAGCGTCGAAGAGCATCACGACCGCGACAGGGACGATGAGCGGGCACGTGAGCCGTCGGACGCCCGTGACCGGGACGACGACCGCTGGCTCGACCGCGATCGCGAGCCGCGCGAGCGCGACTCCGATCCGCGCGACGTGTTTACGCGCGGCCTCGACTTGCCTCGCGAGCGCGACCGGGAGATCGTCCGCGACTCCCGCGATCGCGAATACACATTGCGAGGTTCGGAGAGCCACACGTTGGCCACGGTCGGAGCCTTCCGCGTCGTCCCGACGCGGGACACAGTCACGTCACAGTTTGGCGTTGAGCAGCGATCCGCCTCACGGTAAACTGTTGATTCCATTCGACAGGAGAGATGTCCGAGTGGTTGAAGGAGCACGCTTGGAAAGCGTGTGTAGGGGAAACTCTACCGTGGGTTCGAATCCCACTCTCTCCGCCATCCCATCCGAAATCTCCGAAATCTCTAATGTTGTGATCGATTTTTCGGCAGCAAATCGTGCTGGGCGACATTTTTGAGCGACATTTCGATCTTCAGAAGCGAGGTCCGTCCGGCTATTAACCGGAGGGTTGCCGATTCGAGTCCAGCCCGAGGAGCCACCTTTCTCATGTAGGTCCTAAGACCCTGGTACCACTTCAGCTCTCGTTTTTGTAGAAGGCGCTCGTACGGGGTCTGGCCATCCGCGCTCCTGCCCGGCGTGATCAATCGTGATCAATTTCAACTTCAACTCGCCGCCGCGCGCTTGGCGCCGTCGATGTCAGCAGCGCCACGCCGCACATCGTCTGCGCGACGGTGGCAGTACCTTTAGCAACGCCGCCTCCAGGTTGATCGTCAGCGCCCACTTGGCTTGACGGTCTTCAGCGTCGGCGGTTCGACGCCGCGGGCGGGGTTGTCGGTGAGGTGGCCCCATATAACCGCGGTCCGAAGCACCGCGCTCAGCACGTGTGAATAGGGTCGACCGCCCTGGGCGCGTAGCCTGTCTGGTTGAGAGATGCGCCACGTACGCCTGGATCTCCTGTCGCGTGACGTCGCAGACTGCCGTGTCTCCGAAGCGCGGCAGGAGGTGTTTGGCGATGATGTGCCGATGGTTCTTCCGCGTCGACGGTTTGTACATCGGCAGCACCATGGCTTTCCATTCAGTGATCTGGGATCAGTCGGCGCAGCAACGCGCGTTTCCAGGGATCCATCTTTCGTTCAGCCGACAACGTAAAAACGAGTGATGCAGGCTGCGACGCGCAACCATGAATCTTGAAATAAACAGGCGCCCACGTGTCGAGGCTGGCGGCGTCATCTTCGTTTACCACAACTCGCGTGACGCGACTCCTTAAATTAAGGCTTCATCGAGACACAAGTCATAGTTGGTAGTGATGACGTGTTGGACCAGACGGTCATCGACGAGCTGCGCAATTGATGCATGGATATCGTTGAACGTGCTTGAGCTAAACCTCGTCGCCAGCATGCCACGCAAACGTTCTCTGTACGGGCAGGCTTTCTTACAAGGATCCAGCGGCTGGAATCGCTCTTCTCTGGTATCGAAAACGCGGCGACAACTACATCACTGTCTGCGTGGCCGTGCCGAACTATAAAGGCGGCGAGCCCGTCACGTTCGAAATCAGCGACGAGCGCAGCCTCGCCGGTTTCCGGCGTTACATCGCATCAGAGCGGTTCAGGCACGGTGCACCCCTCGGTGCGGACCCTTCAATGACGGTCGGCGGGCGGGACGCGTCATCCGCGCTCTCGGCGTAACCCTGACAACTCAATTCGCCGTTGGTCGTTCGACACCTTCAATCACCAGGGTAGGTCGCCCCTCACGTCGAGGCTCCAGCTTCAGCCCAAGCTGCTCTTGTACCGCGGTGAAGATCGAAGGAAGTGACGTCTGAGCCGTTGCCGGAACCGACCCCACCGACGGATTCGTGTTTGGTGCCCATTCGAGATCGACATCGAAATCACCGGCGAGCCCGGTCTGGTCCACGACGGTGCGGTCGACCAGCCCCGAGAGCTGCTGGGCGAGTCGCTGGACAGACCTCCCTCGATTCGACAGCAGGCCCGGCCCGGCCCGTTCGCCACAGCCCCGTGGAGCGGGAGGAGTTGCGGGGTCCTTCGCCGTTGCGAGGGCGGCGCATTCGCCCGGGCGCAGTCGAGGGCCGAATCCGCCAGGATTCAGTCTGACCAGGGCGTAGATGGAAGACTCCCTTGTCGCGCGCTGCACGCGCAGGCTGAAGCGATTTTCCAGGAGCGCTCGCAGCATCGCCGCAAGCTCCGGGGACGCACCGTCGGCTGTATTCGGGGGGATATCCATGGGCGCGACAGCGTCGACGTCGAACCGTTCCTCCATCGTCCAGGCAGGTCCCGTGATTTGGTCGCTCTCGGCGAGTCCGTACGCCATGCGAATCAGTCGCTGCACTGGGATATTCGACGCTCTGAATCGGCCACCTGGCCCCACACGTACGGTAGACGCGCCCAACCCGGTCGTCGTATTCGGTCTGACGGACGCAACTTCGAACGTCAGCGGTCGAGAAACCTGGTCCTGCACAGCGGTTGTGGCAGTGACCCAGGCCAACGCCATTAGCGCTGCGGCTGTGATCGCGCGAAGCATATGACCTCCCTGCGGGGCGTTGTCAGCGGCTCAGGGCGCCGGACGCGACTCGCGATTCTAGCGGGCCGCTGAATGACGACGCAACGTGGGCCGCTCGCAACCTCATCAGTTCTTGAATGTGAAATCCCGCAGCGTCAGCCGGTTCAGCTCGAGGCGGCGCGGCGGACGGCACCGGCTGCGCTGTCCAACACGACGATCGCCACCAGCTTGCCGGCAGGGTGGGTACAGTTCTCGGTTCAGTCGAACAGCTTACTGTAGTGGTCGTCGCTGTAAGTGACTGAAGTAACTGTCTCGCCGCACGGTGTGACACTGCCATTGGCCACCCGCTTCAACCTGCGAGTTTGGCTTTCTTCTGGACAACACAATTAGGTGAGGAAACGGTCGAGCTGGCTTAAGATGCACCCGCACCAAGCCGGATCGTGGCCACGCTCAGCTTCGGGTAGGGACGCCCGTGAACCGGTAAGGCCGGCGCGGGAATCCGGCGCCGCGGTCCGTCGATTGTCGAGTGAGTTCGACGCGACCACGGTCGCACGAGGCAACGCATGGCCCACTTTCGCGAAGGCGCGCGCGGCATCCTCATCACCGATCTCCGGAAGCATTTCTCGTTGTCGACGCACGTCGACCCGTGGTTGGACGCCTTCGAAACCGAGCTGAGAGACAGGGTCAAGGACCACCAGGAGAAGAAGGGGCAGGCCAAGACGGGTCTCGTGGATGAAGCGCTCTACAAGGAGCTGACCGGGAAGGACTGGCCGGACGAGTTCAATCGCGCGTTGATGATTGTCGGCGCGATCGAGGGGCATGGCTACTTCACCACGTTCAACGGCAACAGGGACGGCGCGGGCGTCACGGCCGGCATCGTCGGGTTCACGGCGAAGTTCGGATCGCTCTTCCGCGTGCTCGACGCCATCGACGCGCAGGTGCGCGAGGCGGCGCTCGTCGCCTGTGGCGCCACGGCGGACGAGACGAAGGAACTGGGAGAGCTCCTCGCGCTCAAGAACACCACGGGCGACGAGGCGGCGGCCGAGCGCGTGGATCGGACCGTCGCGCTGATGTGCGACGCGACCGCGAAGCACGTCACCGCGAAATGGACCGGATTCCTGAGGGATGTCTTGAAGTCGCCAAGCGGCATGGCCGCGCAGTCCGTACGAGCGCGGGAGGAGTACTTCAAACGAGCCCAGAAAGCCGCGACGGACCATCACATCGAGAGCGAGTTCGGCAGGGCGCTCGCATTCAGCATCCTGATCCAGGGCGGCAGCCTGTCGCTGAAGGAGCCGCAGGTCGGCGGCACCGAGCGCGAACGACGGTTTCAGACCGCCGCGCGACGATCGTCGACTGTTCCGGTGAAGGTCAAAGCGAACTTCGAGGGACGCCACTTCAGCCTCGCGAAGGGCCTCGGCTCACCGAACGCGGTGCCCATCGATCTGACCGCCTGGGGATTGACCGATCCCGATGCCACCCCGCCGTCGCAAACTCGCCTCCTCGGCATCAGCCTGTCGAAGGCGCGGGCGCTCGCCGAGTTCCCCGTCTTCGAGGCGGCCGCGAAGGCCGCCGGCATCTTCGATTCGGTGGAGAGCGTCGCGGATCTCTCGGGGTCGTGGCGGAGCGAGTTCAAGTTCACCAAGACGAAGGCCGACGTCCGCAGTTATTCGATCGCGTTGCTCGCCACGCGCGACGAGTCGCCTGTCTCCGTCCTGGTGCTCGGCGGCAGCAAGTCGGCCGCGGCGTCGCTCTCGGCTCGCGGGATGACGGTCGGGCTTCGCGCGACGAGGGCACTCACCTGGTGGGGAACCGACCTGTCGCTGCCGTTCGCGCCGTCGATGCGGAACGGCCTGGTCATCCTCTTCTGCCCGGGCGGCATCGCGCGCGTCGACTCGTTCGCCCGGCGCGTGCACGAGCTCATTCGCCTGCTCAACGACTCGCCGCCGCTCGTGCTCGGCTGGTTCGGGGGGCCGGAGTTTCCGGGGCCGAAGGCCTCGAGCTGCGCGACGCCGTTCTTCGCCGAGATCAAAGCGCGTCTGGCCGCCCAGCAGACACTCCCGCAGCTGATCGACACGAACCCGGTGGCGGTCATCAACGCGTGGGGGAAGGCCTGCCATGCGTTCTCGACGGATCCGAAGTACGCCGCGCTCTGGCGCCGGACCGTCTCGAAGAAGCAGAAAGACAAGAAGACCGGCAACACCATCACGACCACGACCGTCGTCGCGGCCTGCGCGGCGATCGCGCCCGATGGAGTGATGTGGCGCGCGGTTGAAACGCCGTCCGGTGACACCTTCATGGAACGGGTCCCGTCATGAAGCAGCTGCTCCTGACGATCAACGGAGAGGCCGTCGCGCGCGTCCGCGGCGACGACCTGAAGCAACGCACCGGCGGCGGCACCGCGCCGCTGCAGTGGCTCGCCTTTTCCAGCCTCGATCTGCGGGTAGGCGCCGATTGGCTGCACGCCGACGTCGAGACGTCGATCCCCAAAGAGGATCAGGCGCCCCTCGACATCGGGATGCTGCATGACGAGGATCGGCGGACATCGAGCCTGGTGTTCGACGGCGCCTCTGGCTCGAACAGGCCCGGGGAGTGGGAGATCATCCCCGCGCGACCCGGCGTGGTCTTTCGATTCTTCTGGAGGAACCCGCTCACCCCTGGCCACAAAGGCGTCTGGATTCGCCTGACGTTCAGGCGCGACGACAAGACCTGGGTCATCACGAACGCCGACACCGCACGCGAGCCAGCAGTCTGGTCGTGGAGCACGAAGGGCGCGAGCTGGAAGGGAACCGCGCTGCTGTCGTCGATGCCGCAGCAGCGGCCGCCGTCCGAGCTGCCGGCGCTGTTGAGCCAGTTCGAATACGTGAACGACGACGGAAGCGGGTGCCGTCTGCTGACGAAGCAGGCGCCTGGCTGGCTGGTGGATGTCTCGAGCGGATCGGAGCTGCGCAAGGGGTATCGCCTCGGCTTCCTCGAACGCGACGGGGACGGGATTCGGCCGCTCGTCGCATCCTTTGAGGCGTCGAAAGGTCCGTATGCCGTCAACCTCGCCATCTTCGACGAAGGCGTCTCGGCCTCGACGCTGGATTGCGGCGGCGTCACGCTCACCTGCGCGCGCAAAAGCTCCGGCCCCGGCTTCGTGCTCGAGTGGAGCCGCGTCGGATCCGGACAGCCTCCCGGCGCCGAGGAACCCGAACGCCTGTCGCTGAACACGATCTACGGCTGCCTCGCGCGTCACTACGCCCTCGGCATGGCGGCCGCGCGCAGCCGCAACCGCCTCAGCTTCGCGCCGACGTCGCTGTACGCCGACACGGTTCGTCTACACTTCGACGTCGCGAGCGCCTCGACGACGCTGCGGTCCGTGCTCGTCGATCCCAAGACGCGGGTTACCTGGGTGACGGGAGCCGCGGCCGCCACTGCATCGCAGCGGGTCTCACTGGTGTTCTCGCAGGCGCTCGTCAGTTCCGAGCAGTCGTCGAACGCGTCACCCGCACTCCTCGCGCCGTCCCTTCGAGCGGTGATGGCGCAGGCCGATCCGCCTTCCCACTATCTGACGCTGGTCAGCGACCAGGCTGAAGGCGGCCTGGGCGAGTGGGTCGTCAACGGCGTCCTCATCGCGGTGGACGGGTTGGCCACGGCGCAGCTGCGACTCGCGCGCGCCGGCGACCGGCGGCCGTATGGGCAACCACCGGTTGCCGTCGATCTCGCGCTGCTGTTCCCGTCCGCGACGCTCACTCCGGCCAGCGACGATCCCGAGATCGGCTTCGAGGTGCTCTCGTCGTGGCTGAAGCGGGAGCGGCCGATCGTCATCGATCTCCGTGACGAGAACCCGAAGGTGGCCGTCACGATCCGCGAGTTCGCGAACGCGTCGCAGAGCCGCGTCCTCCGCATCGCCGCACGCAGTCTCGGTTCGGAGCGGCACGACGTGGACGCCGTCGTCCTCGATCCGAGCCCGTTCACGGTGGCGCGCGTCGTCAGCCGCACCGACGTCGAGCCGAACGGCCTGCTGGCCGAGTACACCGACGACAGCGATCAGGCGCCCGAGTGGACGTTCGCCAGCACCGAGGGCGACATGACCGCGGTGCTGCCGCCACAGGTCATCGGCGAGGAGATGATCAAGGGCATCCTCCACATCGGCAAGGAGGCCGTGCCGTTCACGGATCGGCCCTTCGATTTCCGGCTGAGCCCGCCGGCCACGCTGCTGCTCGATCGCACCGACATCGACACCGCTCGGACCACGGCGCCGTGGTCGCTGCGCCGGCTGCTCGGGCAACGTCCCGGCGTGGTCGGCACGAAGCTGACAGCCGCCGAGTTCGAGCTGCTCTACGGCCTGCTCTCGCGAATCAAGGACGTGCCCGGCCTGCGCATCGCGGAGCTCGACGCACTCGTCGGGCGCATGCCGTTTCCCGACGTCTTCCTCGACATCCTGCGCGCATCGGCTGCAGCCGGAGCATCGCCGTCGCCGGTCGAGACTCTGCGGGCCACCTACTGCGCGAGCGTGGCCGGTCACATCCGCGCGATGCTCTATCGTCCGAGCTGGTGGCCGGTGTTTCGCGACTTCACGGCGCGCCGTCAGCCGATCATCACTGGCGAAGGCGTCGACGGCGTGCTGCGCCCCACGCGAGCGACAGCCAATCCCTTCGCCATCGACAAGTTTCACGACTTCAAGACCAGGCCCGGCTCGCCGCTTCGTGGAGGCGTCGACTGGCCGTTTCAGTCGCCGAATGTCTACGACGAGCTCGTCGGCGACCCTGCGACGAGCAGCCTGACGCTCGAGGGGCTGGCGTTCGGCAGCCTCGGCGGTTCGGGCAAGCAGACCGCGGAGTTCAACAACGGCAAGACGCTCATCATCAGCGAGACGACGCAGGGGCGACTCGACTCGGTGACGGTGATCAGGATTGGCCGCATCGCGATGCTCTGGAATCGCGCGCGGCACGTGATCGTCTACGAACGCAGCACCAGGCGAGCGCCTCGCTACGCGCTCGGCCAGGATGACGGAATCGACACGTGGGAGACGCAGTCTGCCGACTTCGATGGCATGGCCGCCTTGCGCAAGGTGCGCGAGTACGTCGAGATCACCGAGCAGAAGCGCGCCTACCCTGACTCGCCAGCGACGCGGCCGATTGCCGGTCCGTTGAAGGCCAGCTTCTTCGAGACCACGATCATTCCCGTCAAGTCCACGTGGGGACGCGACGTGCCGTCCGGCTTCGTGATCGCGCTCCGCGGTCCGCTTCTCGACGCCGAAGCGCGTTTCTTCCCGTTCCCGAAGATCTTCCTCAAGAACGCGCGGGCGCGCGCCAAGGGCGAAGGCACGGTCGATCACCAGCTGAGGCGGCCGTCGGAGCTCCTGTTTTACACGTCCACGCGCCGCGAGGACGGCGGCGACACGGACCAGTGGCCGCCCGTCCCCGACATCGATTTCCCGATCGTCCGGCTCGAACCACCGCGGACGCTCCCGTTCGCGTCACGTTTCACCCGCTCGCGGCAGCAGCCTGACGCACGCGGCGCCGACTTCGGCCAGGACCGCTTCACCGTCACGCTCGACGCGCCGGAGGAAGCCGTCGATCTGATGCACGGCCGACTCTCCGAAGGCATCGACGCGAGGGTGAGTTCGATGAGCCTCGCGCGGGGACGTCTCGCGCCGGACGCAGCGGCCCAGATGCAGGACGTCGCGAAGCGGACGGCCGTGCCGATGGCCGACGCGCACGCGCGCGTCCATGACGGACTGGGCGAGCTTCGTCTGCAGATCGCCCAGGCGGCACGCGACAGCGACGGCACGCTCGGCAGCCTCGGGTCTTTTGCGTCCGAGGCGAGGCAGCTCGTCGGCGAGCTGAAGAGCACGACGGCCTCCCTCGCCACGACCCTCCACGGACTGCCCGCCTCCGACTGGACGAAGGAACAGGATCGCTGGAACGAGCGCTTCCAGGCGAACCGCAAGAGTCAGGTCGAGGCGTGGACGCAGCAACTCAACCTCTCGCGCGTGCCGTCTTCCGACATCACGCGTCTCGGACGCTCCGCCCTCGACGGCGTGTTCCAGCAGATTCGCCAGCGCGTGGATGACGTGGGATTCCTGCCGCTCGCAGCCTTGAAGCAGATCGACGCGGCCGAGGAGGCGCTGCGCCGCCGGCTCGAACGGCTGGCTGACGAGTCGGCGACGGCCTTCGACGCCGCGCTGGACGCCGTGGCGGCACGGTACCGAGAGATGGTCCAGACCGACGAGGACGTCGTCAGCGACGGCCTGGCCGCGCTGCAACTCGATCTCGACGCGGCCCTGGAACGGCTGCAGGCGGCGCTCGCGCGGGCCGACGGCGACGCGCTCGCCCATCTCACCGACGACCTCGGCCGCTGGTTCAACGCGGGCGGCACGGGCGTCATCGAGACCGTGAGTCGCGCGCTCACGCAGGCCGTCGCAGACCTGCGCTTTCTCGTCGACGCCGTCGCCGCGTCGATCCCTCCGCTCGACATCGAAGAACCGGACTGGGAGCACCTCAAAGCGGCCGTCAGGGACACGCTCGACGCCTTCGCCGAGACCGCGGCCATCGTCGTCGCCGACATCGTGGCGCCGCTGCGGGGCGAGATCGAGAAGCTGTTCGACGCCGCGAGCGGACGCCTGCAGGCCCTCGAGGACTCGCTGGACGCGATCGACGCCGCCTACACGAAGGCGCTCGCCGATTTGGAGAAGAGCGGAACACAGGCGCTCACCGACTTCCTCGCAGCAGCAGATACGCAACTGCAAGGCATCGGCGGCAAGTTGAAGACGGCGCTCGGCGATCTGCAGAAGACCGCCTGGGGCGCCGTCCCCGGCGTCTTCGATCATGCGAAGACTCTCGGGCCGACGGCGGCTGCCGGCTTCGATTCTCTGCTCGAGGCGCTGGATCCCGCGCTTCCGCTCGCCGAGGTCGAGCAGGCGATCGCGTCGGGCGCCAAGATCGTTGCCGACGCCATCGAAGGCACGGCGCGCCAGGTGGACGACGCCGTCGCCGGCGAGCTGCAGAAGATCACCGGCGGGGTGGAAGCCTCCGCCAATGCGATCGGCCTCGAGCTGACTCGCGTACTCGCCACTGGACCCGTCAACGACACGATCGGCTGTACCCGCGACCGGCTCGGCTACTACTACGACGCCGCCCGGGAGGCACTCGACGTCACGCACGCGACAGCGCTCTTCAACGAACTCGGCGAATCCGTCCTCAACTCGTTGAGCACGGACCTGCCGTTCGACAAGATCCGCGACCGGCTGCTGCCGCAGCTGAAGGACCTCGACTTCTCCGCGCTGCTGCCCGACTTCGGTGGCTTGAAGCTCGAGCACCTGTTTCCTGACCTCCTGGCGCCGAACGACGGCGGAGAGAACGACTGGGTGCGGATCCGCCACGGGTTCGACAAGGATCGGCTCACCGCGTTCGCTGACGTGGACGTCGACAAGGTGATCGAGGGGACGCCCGACGTCTTCGTGCTGCCGCCGATTTCCCTCAAGCTGCGCCAGCCGCACTTCCTGGCGAGCAGCCGACTGGAGATCTCGGCGGATGGCGGGAAGACCCAGGCGACGAAAGCCGCGCTCTCGGCGGACTGGATGCTGTGCCTCTCGGACAGCCCCGTCGTCACGCTTCGGGACGCGACGCTGCGCTACGACGGCGGCGGCGGCTTCGCGTTCGACGTGGATGCCGAGCGCGTCGAGCTTGCGCCGGAGCTGCGGTTTCTGACCGAAGCGCTGGCGGATCTCCTCCCGCAGGAGGAAGGGCTCACGCTCACGCCCGTCATGCCCGCGGGCATTCGCGCGGAGCTGTCTCTTCCGCTGCCCGATCTCACGACCGGCGCGTTCACGCTGACGAGCCTGACGCTGCACGCCTTCATGGAGCTGCTCATCGCCGACGGCTTCGAGGTGCGCACCGGCTGCTGGCTGAGCAAGCCGCAGCGGCCCTTCGGCCTTGCCATCCTGTTCCTCGGAGGCGGCGGCTGGGTCGGCGTCGAGGTGAGCTACCGTCCGCCGGCTCGCTTCGAGTCGCGCGTCAGCATCGGCATCAGCGCGGGCGCCTTCGTGGCGGTCAACTTCGGCGTCGCGTTCGGCAGCGCAGGGATCCTGTTCACGGTCGGCGTGGACTTCTATCGCGACTGGCAGACGCAATCGGGGCGGACGCTGATCACCCTGGGGATTCTCGTCTGGGGCGAGTTCTCGATCCTCGGGATCGCGAGTGCGTCGCTCCGGCTGATGCTGTCGGTCACCTACGACGGCAGCACCGGCAGCATGTTCGGCACCGGCCGCGTGGAGGTGAGCATCAAGATCTGCTGGTGCTTCACGCTGCGTGTGAGCACGACCGTTCGGCAGCAGTTCGCCGGGAGCTCCCAGAAGCGCGCCGCCGCGCTGGCCGCGCCAGCGGGCGGGCGGGATGTCTACGACAAGGCCGTCAGGGCCATTCACAGCAACATCGCGGTCTAGAGGCGAACATGGCCGACATCCTGTTGAACCTGACCATCCTGCCCGTTGGCCCCCGACGCGCCTTCGAGGTCAAGACGGACGCCGTCTGGCGCTTCGCGCTGCAGGTCGCCGTCGCGTTTCAGGGCGAGCCCAAGGACGGCAAGGAACGTGCGGCGTGGGCGCGCGCGATGCTGCCGGCGATCGCGCTGGACGCAAAGTCGCCGCTCAAGCTGTCGTGGGCGATCTTCCGATCCGACGCGCCGCTCGTGCGTGGAGACGTGAACGAGGCGCGCATGGAAGGCGGCGTCACGCTCACCAACGGCGCGAAGCTCGACGAGCGGCTGGAGCAGCAGTACTGGCCCGACTTCGTCGTGAAGACCAACGAGCCGCCACGAGTGTTCGGCGTGTCGACGAGCGGCCGGCCCGACGAGACGTCACAGGCCGTCATGCTGCTGCCCGCCGTGCTGCCCTCGGCGGGCGGCGCGGTCCCACATCTCGCCAGCGCGACGATCAAGGCCACGTGGTATTTCGATATCACGCTCGACGCCGACCAGGCTGGAAAGATCCGAACAGCGCTTGCGGACGACGACCTTCAGGTCGGCATCGCCGCATGGCCGCAGCGCTTCCTCGACACACGCACCGACCCGGCGCAGGCGCACACGGTCTTGAAGGACCCATGGGACTTCCGGCCGGACCAGATGCTCGGCATCCGGTACGGAGAACCCATGTCGGATGTCTCCGCCGTGCGGGCGCAGACACTGCGCTTCTCCGTCCACAAACTCGTGGCCACGCCGGAGCCCGTGCTGAAGGACTACTGGTTCCGCACCATCGACAGCCGTCTCGACACGCTCGCGGAAGTGCACACGCTCGCCGAAGAGGCGCTTCGGCCAGCCGCACTCGTCGGCTACCTGACGCCGGCCGTCGTGATCGCCGCCGGGATTGCGCGGCCCGCGAGCACGGATCCCGCAGCGGACGCGCGGTTGTTCCTGACGATCGCCCGCAAGTTGTTCGCCGAGGACCGCGCGATCGATCCGGCCGGCCCTGCGCGCGTGTTGAAGGCCGCACTCGCGTCGACACTCGCGTTCACCGAGGCGCTCCGCGCCGAGATCGCTCGCGAGGCGGCCGCGTGGTGGACGCTGAAGGCCGTCGTCGATGCCGTGAACACGCAGGCGCTGCGCGAGCACGCGATCGTCGATCACCCGTGGACGAACGCGAGCCAGCCGGAGCTCCTGTTTCGCGACTTCGCGACGGTCCTCGTGCCTGGAACGATCGACGTCAAGCCTGTGCTCCCTGGAGAAGGGATCGACGTCCTGTTCGGCGAGGCGGGCAAGCGGCTGCGGCACGAAGACGCGAACGACACGGCGAACGACAGCGACCACGCTCAGATCGCCGAGCGCGGCATCCTCGTCAGGCGGGCGCCCACGAAGGCCCGCCTGGTCCAGCAGCCGTGGTCGATCGCGACGGCCGGCGTGCTCGCGTTCGACGCGGATCATGAACTCGAGAAGCCGGAGCGCTTCTGGGGCTCGGTCATCGATCCCGGCCAGGGTGTGAACGACGAGTCCATTCCGTACGATCCCAGGCCCGTCGTGCGCGGCGTCACGTGCGGTTTCACCAACCGCCTCGCGACGAGCGACGAGCGCTACCAGGGCGTGCCGATGATCACGCAGACGGTGGGCAGCGCCCTGCACGGCGTGAACGGCATGGACGAGGGAGCCCCGACGCTTCCGCCGCTCCTGCCGCTCACCATGCAGCCGGTCGGACCCGTCCACCGCGACCAGATCACCGGACACACGTCCTGCCTGGTACCGCCGCTGCGATACGGTGATTGGTACCAGTTTGCCGGGTTCGTCATCGATCGCGCTGGTGGGATCCCGAGCGACCTCACGCTGCCGGCGAAAGCGCCGCTCACCTGTCACTTCGACTGGTCGTCACTCGACCCCGGACGGCTTCCGGCGCTCGACGTCATCGATGGCGCCGCGGATCAGGTGATCGCCAAACCGATCGAGTTCCTCCGCCGCGTGCCGGTCGGCGAGGTGAACGTGCGCCCACCGGTCAATCCCAAGGCACCCGCTGCGCTGCCGGAATGGCCGGCGCTGCCGGACGGCGTGACGCTGCGCTCCCGCGAGTGGCTGTCGTCCAGGACGCCGAAGTCCGAAAGCGTCCCCGCGCTGCTCCTGAGCGACGGTCCCGAGTTCTCACGGACGGTCCGATCGCTCAGCTTCGAGGTGAGCGCGCCAGTGCTCGACGAGCACACGGTCTCGCGATGGATGCTGCCGGCCGCGGTCGATCGCTCGGATCCCTCCCAGGTGGCGGCTGCGCGCCTCCGCATCGCGCAGGTCAGCGAGGTCGTGGCCGCCATCCACCGGTCGCGCGCGGCCCTCGACAACGACGTCGATTGGACCGAGCAGCGCGACGTCCTCCCCTTCGATCCGGCGGTCGCCGGGATCGGCCTTCGAGCGCTCCTGGTCAACGACGCTGGCGCCGTCGCCACGTCCCAGACGTTCCTCGATCTGGCCGCGACGATCACGGTCTCGCTTGGCGAGCGGCTTGGCGTCACCGGCAATGCCGTCAGGCTTCAGCCGGGGACGTTCATGGTGCTCGAGCTGTGCCCGCTCGTCGCCGCCGCCGACTTCGCGCGATTCGAGCGGCTCGCGATGCGTGATCTGATCGAAGAGGAGCCGTGGATCCATCCGGACGGCTCGAGCTTCATCGCGTTCGCGCCGAGCCGTGTGCTCGTCGAAGCGGCGACGGCCGCGATGCCGGCGGCGCGATCCCTCTACGACGCCCTGACGCTGTCGGTGCTCGACACAGGCGCCGTGGATGTCACGCTCGCGAGCGCGGACGGACAACCGCTGCCGGGCATGGCGTTCGTCGAGACGTTCGAGCTGCCACGGCAGCGCTGGACGTGGAGGAACCGCCCCATTCTGCTGCCCGGCGCCAGCGGATCACAGTCCGAATTGCCACGCGAGCTGTCGTCGCCGCCGGCGGCGCGCGATACGGCGTTGAACGTCCTGCGCTTCGACGATCTGTCGTCGCTCGATGTGGGTCTCGTGAATCGCGACGCCGCCAAGGGCAGAGTGCCTCGGGCGGCCGACGGCGCGCCGCTGCCGTCGGTGCGGCTGTTCACCGACACGCGCGACGCGGTGACGCATGCCGACTACCTGCGGTTCGGCTGCGTCCTCGTCTCGCGCTATCGCGGCATCCTTGTTCCGTCGAAGCAGGCGGTCCGCGCCGAGTCTGCGCACCCGGAGAAGAACGACGCCACCTCGGATGAGGTCCGTGAACTCGAGCCCCGCCGTTGCTGGCGGCGGGTCGTCGCGCCCTTCCGTGGCGATCTCTCCGCGCTGAAGGCTCCGAAAGTGCTCGCGATCCTGCCGCTGACCGAACGGCTGCCGCTGCCGCAGCTCGAGGACGTCTCCAACGACGCGACGCCTTTCCTCGTCGTCCTCGACGAGATCTGGTTCAGGGAGTACGGGCATGGAGAGCAGCTCGGCGTCGAGGTCGTGCTCGAGACCAAGGAGATCGGTGAAGAGGACAGCGAGAAGCGGCCGTTCAGGATCGGCCCTCTGCCCGATCACTATCTCGTGACCCACCTCTTGAAGGCGCCGTTCGTGAACAAGCGGCTGTACCCCGAGTCCACTGACGAGGAACAGCAGGTGCCCGAACATCGCCGCACGTTCCAGGCGTTTGGGCCATTCGGCTATTCGCTCGATCGGTCAGGCAACGAAGCCGTCTCGAACGCGACGGCGTTCGTCGTGTATCCGCCGAAGATCGTCAGGCCGCACTACGCGGCCTTCGTGCGGCTGCGCCGTGTCCTTCGCGACGTCGAGGGACGGTTCGTGAAGGAAGGTCCTCCCGGGTCCACCTATGCGCTCTACACGCAGCCGGACGCCAAGCAGGTGATCTCGGTCGATCCCAGTGGCCTGCGGATCGAGGGCGCGCGCTACACAGGCGCGCAGCTCGGCCTCCCCGTCGCGGAAAACGCGGGCGGCGTGATGCAGCAGTACCGCTATCTGCTGATTGTGGGCCGCGGGGTGCGGGACTTCGGCCGGGGCGAGGAGCTGGTGCTGCCCGATCGGGCGGCGTGGATCACGGAGGGTGGCGACGTGACATGGGCGGGCGGTCAGCCGCCGGCCGCGGGATCGTACCGCGGCCGCGTGCTCGAGATCCTGCTCAGCGGTCGTTTCGAGCCGGGTGCCTCGCCGCTCGAAACCCAGGCGCCTTCCCTGAAGGCCGTCTTCAAGTCGCTGTTCGCGAGCGGCGTGTTGCCGGAGGATGCGCCCGGGATGATCCGGAGGATCTCTGGAACAATCGACGTGACCTTCCGTCGCTGACGCTCCGTCGGTGGCGGTCGGGCGTGTTCTCGTTATCGAGAGCCGCCTACCTCTTCGAGAACGTCGAAGGTAAGACCACTCTGGCCGGAACCACGACCGGTCTTCGAGCGGCGTCCGAGCCACAGCGTCACGCGACCGTCGATCCACCGTGTGCGTTGAAAGCTGCGCGTGACGATTCGGCCGGCGCGCGGAATCTCTTCTTCATTGACGAAGTACGCCACGGGTGCGATCCCTGGACCCACGAGAATGCTCCCGAGTGGGTTGTGAGCGCCGTGCGGCAGCCGCGCGCGTTGCAGACGGATCTCGCGGCTGCTGCCGGGTACGCGCACGGGCACGAACGGCCGCCAATGATGAGGAGCGCTGGTGCCGAGTCGGTAGCGGACGGTTGCGCCTGCCGCCGGCGGAGCGTGCACCTCCGGCGCAGGCTCGATAGCCGCCATTTCCCCGTCGGCGCCAATGCCGGCGGCGGACGGGACGATCCGTTCCACCGCCCAGCACATGTTGGCCATCTCGTCGCGGAGGAACACGACCTTCTCGATCGCGGCGCCCTCCATCGTCTTTGGAGTGGTTGCCAGCATGAGCAGCCGAGGCTGCGCGACGTCTCCTGCGGTCCGTGTTTCCAGGCCGAACATCGACCACCGACGCCAGTCTTCGTCGGCGCCGCGATCTGCGGGGCGGACGAGCGTCACATCGCCGAACACGTCGTGGACGATGAGCCCGCGCGTCTCGAGGACTGCGCCGGTCTCGACCTCAACGGGGATCAGACACCAGTCGTTGGCGTACGCGAGCATGAACTCGACCAGCAGCAGCTTTGTGACGTCGGTCGGGCCTGCGGTCATGCCGGCGAAATCGATCTTGCGGTTCTCCATGTCCCACAGCCGGTGGCTTGGCATGCCGGCGAAGTTGATGGCGGTGGGAACGAACGACAGCGTTTCGTCGGAGAACGCTGTCTCGCCTGGTGCGGGGACGCCCAGTTCCTGCCCCGCCGCGGCCACATCGACGGCGAACCAGTCGAGCCGGCCATGGGCGTAGCCATCGCCCGTGAGAACGATCTGCTCGCCGCCCGGGGCCGTTGCGCACGCAAAGCGGTATTCGAGATTTGCCGGCGCCCAGGCCGTGTCAGCCGGACTCGCCGGCTTGAAATAGAGCGCGTCGTACCACGCCCTCGTCCCGGTCGATGCGGTCATCGCTGCCGTGAGGAGCCCTCCGCTCAGACCCGACTGACTGGCGATCCTGCTGTCAGCCGTGTCGCCGAGCCAGGCCACCACGTCAAACAGGTGGGTGTCCGACAGCGCAGAGAGCTGGCGTGCCTCGTCGTCGACGACTCCCTCGACCGTTGCCGCGTCGAACGGGTATGCGCGCCGGAGCCCTTCGTGTACGGCCGCCCGTTCCGACGACCCGAGACCGCCACGCACGAGGACCCTGTCGACGGCGCGGTAGATCTGCAGGAAGGCCATGCGATCGAGCGGCGGGGTTTCGCGTTCGACCACGGCTTCGAGCGGTACGTCAACGGGAAAGGCGCCGGGTTCTCCGTTGTGCGCCGCGTAACGGAGGAGCGGCCGTCGGCGCAACGCCAGCTGCGCCTCGATCGGAGAACCGGCATCGTCTCCCTTCAGCTCGAGGAACTGCCATTGCCGGGCGAGAAACCACAACGGATCCCGTGCCTCGGCGCGAAGCGCACGCTCGAACTCTTCGGTGCGGACCCGTCCTTCGAGCCGGTTCCATCCCGTGAAGAACGGCTTCGGCGTGAAGACCTCGGCGTTGACGAGCAAGTGGGCGGCGGATACCTCGAATGGCATTGGTCTACCTGATTGCGACGAGGTCGCGAACGAGCAGGCGGGAGGGCCGGTCATCGCCGTGCGTGAACGGCATGACGGCGGTTGGAAGAATCTGGAAGAGCGGCGACGCCGTCACGAGGTCGGGCTCCACCGCTCGCAAGCGCGCCTGCCTGAATGTATCGAGCACGACGGCAACCAGTTCACTCCACTGCCATCGGCCGTCGGCTGTCGGAGGGACTGCGAGCAGGAGCGCCTGCGGTGCCACGGCGTTGGGGCGATCGAAATGAAATGCCAGCCCGGTGGTCTCCCGCGCAGTCGGAACGGTTTCCGTCCACTCGTCGATGAGGAGCCCCTCGAGGTCCCCGCCGGCCGAGGCCGGCGCGTCGAGTGTCATCACACTCAGAATCTCGCCGTCTGCCGGCGGCGTGGTCCATTCGGCACCAATCCATGGATCGCCGGCCCGCAGCGGCAGCTGCACCGGGACTGCCCGAGGTTCATGGCCCGTACTCCAGAACGCGGCTGTACACGCCACTGCGACGTCGGCGAGGCGGGGCCGGACCCGGGTGAGCCGCTGCAGCCAGGTTTCGAGCGCCAGCGGATCAGCCTCCACAGGGTGTGCAAGTCTGGCGTCGATTTCGGCTTTGGCGCTGGCATCGAATGCGAACAGCGGCTGCACCGGATAGCTGGCACCTAACGCCTCATGCGCGGCCGTTATCACGTTCCTCCAGCGCTGTTCGAGACGCGCAGCGCGCCGCCGCTGCTCGTCGACGGGATCCGCGAGCGGTGGAACGGTCGGCAGTGGGGCCAGCGCCTCGGTCGCGCGCTGAACGTGCGCCCGCACAAGCGGCAGGACGAATCGACCCTGCTCGATCAGGATCTGAGCGGCGTTCGCGGAATCCCCGTTGCTGCTGCGAGGAAGCGCCTCGCCGAGGCCGTGGAGCACGGCAGCACGAAGCTGCGTACGAAGGAGTGCTGCTGACGGCGGGCCGTTCAGCGCCGCTTCGAGTGAATCCGCCACCGTGTTCAGCGCCTGCACCGTCTCACGGATGCGGTCAGGAAGCTCCGCGAAGTCGCCGTCCGCCGTCAGACGATAGCCTTTCGGGTTCGACGGATTCGCCTTGATTGCGTCGGTGACCAGCCGAAAATCCTGCGCGTGGAGTCCGCGCGCCGAGGTCATCAACCGGCGCAGTGCGCGAAGGTGAGGCCAGAGCGTGGCCAGCGGAGTCGCGCCGGATGCCCGCCGGATGTCGACGACCAGAGTTGGCTGCTCCGAGGGTGCCGGCAACGGCGCAAACGACGTTTCCGCCTCGTCCGCGACGCCGTGTTCCGAACGGGCACGATCAGCCAGATGGCGTTCCAATTGGCTGGTTCCATCCCCGTGGCGATCTCCGCTCATCATGACGAGATCGATGGCATCGATGGCCATGTGATCGAGCGTCATGGTGATCGCCGTGTCGGCGGGGAGACGGACCTCGAATCCGATCGATTGCGGAGGCGGCAGCTGCCTGGCCAGCCAGGAATTCAACCGCGGATTGGTGCGTGCACGCGGTGACGGGGCCGCCAGCCATCCCGTCGCCGAATCGGCGAGGTGGAGTGTCACCCGTTCGGTGAAGGCACGCCCGCTGCGCGGCGTCTGCACGACGTCTGGAATCGGCGGCATTTCGCCGTTCGCGATGGCCCCGATCACGCCGCGCGCCCGATCGACGTTGGACTGCACGGCCTGATGCACGCTCTCCGCGAGCATGAGATCAGCGATCGAGTCGAGCGTCTCGTCCAGGCGCTCGAACTCGGTGCGGATGGCGTCGGCAATCACGCCGCTCCCCGGCAGTCCGGCGAGGCCGTGCGGATAGGCCGGGTTCCTGCGCACGTGCTCGACCAGGTCGTAGCCATCCACCACATTCCGCGCTTCGATGACTTCTGCCGGCGTGTCGGCGGGCACCGCTGTGAGCCGGCGCGATACGAGCGGGAAACGCGCGCGCAGCACGTAGATGAACTCATCCAGCTCGATGCCCGGATGGCGCTCATGGAGGCCGCGCTCGAGCTGATAGCCGAGCAGCGCCGCCAGGTCCTGGCCGGCCCTGATGCCCTCGATCATGCTCATCGCATCCCGTGTGCGGCGCGACGTGAGATTGACGCTCATCACCTCACGGTGATCCGGTTCGGCATGCGTCAGATAGGCGTTTCGCAGGACCGCGGCGGTCACCGCCTGGTTGAGCGACGGCGCATGGACGAAACCGCCGTTGCCTGGGCGCTCGACGACCGGTGCGTTGCGAAACGGCTCCGGCAGCGTCTGCGGATCGACCGGTATCGCAGGCGAGGCAGGGACCAGACTTTCGACATAGCCGAACGCTGCGAGATAGATACCCCGCGCGCGATCGTCCCGCCGGCGCATGTGATCGAGACGACGCGCCGCCAGGCCGGTGAGCCATGCATCGAGACGATAGCTTCCGAGGTCGACGTGCTCGGCAAACAGCCGCTCCAGAACGGCCGTTGGGCGGATGGCGAGCCGCGCGAGCGCGTCACGGTGCGACATCACCGGCAACGCCTCGGGAAGCGGCTCGCCTGCTTCCGAGCCGTTCGCGAAGCCGAGTAGCAGTTCACCGAGGGCACGGCTGCGGGACGAGAGTCCAAGCTTCCTCGAGTCGAACCGGGTCGCGAACTCGTCGGTCATCATCTCGACGCCGCTGACGTTGACAACGGCAGGGGATCCCGATGCCGCAATCACCTCCGGACGGATCCGCACAACGAGGTCATGAGCGCTCGTCGTCAGGCGCGTCACCCACGCCATCTGCAACAGCCGGTACAGCAGCGCGCGCGGCGGCGCGATCGGGGCGCCCTGATCGTCGACGAATGCCTCGCGCCGCAGCTGCTCGTCGGTGGCGTTCAGCAACCACTGGATGTAGTTGTTGGTTCCATCGAATCGGGACAGCCTCTCCGTCTCGGACAGCGGTACCGCCGGATCGAGATCGACCCCTGGAAGGACCAGCGGGTCTGCCGCATCGAAGAAGAAAAGGTCGCCGAGCGGCAGACCGGTGCGGTCCAGGCCGAGCGCGGCGAAGTTCTCGTTCCGGACCCTCTCACGCTCATTCCACCAGAGCGTCCGTACGTTCGGGGCCAGCCCCTCGAATGCCAGCGTGTTCCACGCCCATTCGTCGGTGACTGCCTTTCGGGACACAAACGAGGTGGAACTGGCCAGCTGTCCGATGACGCGGAGGCTGGTGGCGACCGAATCCGGTCCCGTCCCCAGCTGAGCGAGCGCCGGATCGCTTTTGCGGGCGATCGCGTCGAAATGACTTCGGAGCCACTGCACGCCCTTGACCACGATCCCCACGTCCTCGGCTGGGTTGGCTGGAACCGCTTCCGTCCAGGCCATCAGATTCGAGGTCGTCAGGACGCCATACGGCTGCGTGCCGACTCGAATAGCGGGCAGGAGACTTCGTCCGGTGACGTACGTCAGGAAAAATCGTTCGATCGCCGCCTTTTCGCCGTCCGTCAGCCGACCGGCGACGAGCGCGCGCAGATAGATGCCGAACGTCGCCGGCCAGAGGGCGCGATTCATGGCCAGCGCGTCGGCGATGTCGAACGCCTCCGCGGCGTTTGGCCAATCGCTGATCGTCTCGAAGCTGAGGCCGAGCGCCTCCGCCAGCCGTTGCGCATCCGACTTGCCGGCATGATCGAGCACCGCTGTCGCGACCAGGCCTTCGACCTCCTGTGCCACGAGCGCTTCGTCGGCTGACAGATCGGTTGTGAACGCCGACGGCGTGCCATCGGTATTGTTGGTGGGGGCGCCCTGGCGCACGATATCGATGCCTTTCGTGAACCGCTGATCAGCAAAGAGTTCCTCGACCGCCGCCGCGCCTGCTTCTGGTGACAACGAGGCCTTGACGCCGATGGCGACGACTCGGTGAAACCCGATCGCGTCGAACGGTGGCGGTACCGTCAGGGTCACTGCCATTCCTGCTTCGACGGCTCGCTCGAAGTTGAACAGCCATTCGAGCTTGGGGTTCGCGGCGAGCCTGCCCGACGGATCGCGGAGCAACTCCGCGAGCGGCGCACCGGGATCGGGACCGAGTTGCAGGACGTCCGGGATCAGGCGACCGGTCTGTTGCGCAACCGTGTTCCCCTGCTGGTCGAACGCCATCACGATGAACTGATCCGGCAGCAGACGTGCCCGCGGCGGCGCCGAGAGGTGGGGCGGACGCGACGGTTCATCCTGCGGTACGCCGGGGCGAGTCCTCCGGGCGACGTAACGGGCGCGCGGACCGCCAAACGCGGTGGCGAGCGTTGCCCATGCTGTCGCGTCTGCTCGACGGCGATCCTCACCAGTGAATCCGGCGGCCTCCGCTCTGGCCGCCCAGTAGCGGCCGCCGGCCGCCCGTTCGTTGTCCGTGAGGAGCGGGTCGTGTGTGGAAACCAGGATGTCATCGGGAAAGATGCGGACGCGGAGCTGCGTCTGGCCGGCCTCGCGGTGAAACTTGGTTTCCAGCCGGACTGGGAAGAGCAGCACCGGCACGTGATCGTCGAGCTGGCCGATTCGATCGTCGATGTCGATGTCGAGCACCTCCAGCGCATGGCTGGCGAACGTGTCGCCGAGCTGCCCGGCCGTGGCGCGTCGCTCGCCGGCTGCCCGTTCGGTCTCTGCGATCTCCTGTTCGAGCGCGGCCGCCGTCACCGCGTCGGAGATACGCATCGCCTCAGCGCGGCGCGCCTGCAGGGCGTCCACGCGCAGCGCCAGCGCCCGTGCCTCTGTGCGGGCGGTCTCCCGCGCGCGCTGGACGTCGGCGAGTCTGGTCTGCAGATCGGTGAGGCGTGACATTGGCTACCCGTCTCCCGTCAATCGACCTTGCCGCGCTCGAGCATCTGGCGGGCGTGCCAGGCGACGAGCACCGGTTTCTGGTTGAGGATGACGGCGAGATCGGCGGCCGTCGCGCCGTCCGCCGGCGCCCAGTTCAGCTGCTGATCCGCCGGCGCGGCACCTGGCGGCTCCGTCACGAACGGCACCGAGAGATCGATCACGTGCCGTCCAGTCATGTCCACGTGTGCCCATGCCAGATTCGACCAGCGGTCATCGCTCTGCATGTTTGCCGGCGGTGCCTGTTCGTCGAGTCCCAGGCGGGGCTCACCGATCGCCTCCTGCAGCACGAAGAACCATCCGAGCTTGTCCGCCGCCAGGCTCATGCGGGCCGTCACAGTCTCCGCCAGCGACGGATCGCCTCGAACCTCGTCCAGCGAAAGGGCAAAGCCGACGAACAGCACATCTGGAGGCACCGACGCCGTGAAGAGTGGGTACGCGATGTGAGGGTCGGCGACGCCCGTCAAGGCCCGTTCGCCCAGTTCGTCGTGCAGCGCGAGCTCGTTCGGATGCTGTGGATCCGTGCTCCAGCGGGCGCGCTGCGCGTAGATCATCGTGTTCGGGTACCGTTTGAGCAGATCACCGCGCAGCACGAGCACCACCCGGTCGCTCGACGCATCGCGGCCGTCGTTCGCATTGCTGCCGATGGCTCGATCCAGCGTCCATTCATGCAGCGGCTTGATGTCCTTCAATGCGCGCGCCCGTGCCACCGGGTCAACGCCATGCATCGGCACGTTCGAGACGTCCCAGAATTGCCGGAGCGGAGAACCGCGGGAGTCGGTGGGGTACTCGCTCCAGAGCAGCTCGCGCATCAGCTCGTGGTTCGCTCCTGCCATGAACGCCTCGATGAATGCCTCGTTCGTGAGCATCAGCGAGATGGTGTTTGGCGGAACGAGACTGAGGTTCGGGACCAGGAGATCCTCCGAAAGGTCGCGCAGCGGTGCGTACAGGGCATCCTTGATGTCGGGATACGCGAAGACCGTCGAGACGTGCGGCGCCTGATCTGGAACGGGCGGGTCGACGTACGCGTCGCGAACGTAATCGGTGAGCCCCTTGCCGCCGATGCGAATGAGGTGTGCGGCGCGCCGTGGATATGCAGACGACGGGGCGCAGGCCTCCATGAGGACCGCGTGCGCACCGGCGATGTCCAGACGTGGGCGGTCGGGGGCGGGCGCGACCCGCGCCGACACCAGCTTGACGAAGTCCTTCTGGGCGCGCTCGAAGTCCGTCGACGCGCGGCGTGTCACGCCTCGCGCGACGACTGCGCGGAGAGGCCGGCGAAGGGGGCGGACGTCGGCGACGGCGACCCGGGACGGGGGAGCCGTCAGCGCGAACAGCTGCGGCGGCTGCCGGCTGATCGTCGCCGGTGTCAGCCCCTCGAGCCGCACCATCGAGGGTGCGTCGCGCCGGACTGCGCTGGTGACGCTTTCAACCGTCGGACCTCCAGGACGAGGCACGTGTGGAGCGGCCGAGGCACGCTGGTCATTGGCGGCCGTGGCGAAGAGGGCGGCGCCGGCGCGGCGCTCAACGGCCGGGAGCGTTCGTTTCATGAACGGACCGCGCGGGCGCGTGATGCGGCGAAACGCCACGCTCACCGACGCATCCGGCATCCGGCTCTCGTGCAGCGATGCCTTGATCGTCCGCGAGGTTCCCCGCACGCGTGAGAACGCCGGGCCGAAGAACGCCAGCGTGCGCTCGTGCGACAGGGGCCGGACATGCTTGTCGAAGCTCTTTTGCGCCGCCGCCTGCGCAAACCGAAGGAGTGCGGCTCGCTGGTTGGCCGCCAGGACCTCGCCGACCTGCTCCCACGCGATCTTCTTGAAATGTTCCTGGTGTTCGCGCACGACGCGCGCGCCAAGTCCTCCGGCCGCGCGAAGGCGCGGATCGAGGTTGAGCGCATGAATCCAGCTGAGCATCGCGTCCGGGTCGACACGATCGACCAGCGCGTGCCAGCCACCGACCAGCGGGGGCGCAACCACCGGATCCGTCACCCCGTCCGCTTGCGCGTCGGCGGGAAGATTGACGATCACAGCCGCTTGCCGTGGGAACTCGCTGACCTCCGAGACGGGTCCGGATGGTCGTGGCGTCATCGTCGGCGCCTTCAGCGCGCCCTCGAGCCCAACCACATGGGCCGCGTCGCTTGCGGCGCTGCTCGACGCCGGTACGTCCGGCATCCCGAATCCGGGCGCGGAAATGTCCATTCCGCGTACGCCCACGCGCGGATCCACCGGGCGTGGCGCGATGCGCTGCACCAGGTCCTCGAAGTCGCCTCCGGGACCGGTCCGGAATGACCACTGGTAGTAGATCGGGAACTCGGGGTCGCCGAGCCACGAGGGGGTCAGCGCGGACTCGGTGGCGTCGTCGATCGGCAGCCCAAGGCCGGCCTTGCGGCCGACTTCGAATGTCGGCACGACGAACGCGTGATAGCGGGTATTGGGGGCGAGCCGGCGTGGCGAGACGAGGCGTGCGATCCCGCTGTCCGGTGAAACCGACAACCGTGCGTCCAGTGCGGCCAGATCCGGCGCTGCATCTCCGACATTTCCGGCGATCTGTACGTGCGCCCACGCCCACAGCTGATCGGCCGGTGGAAAAAACGAGCCGGCGTCCGCTGCGGTGATTCGCACGGAAATCAGTGGACGGTCGGCTCCATGGTTCCGGGCGAACTCATCCTCGCTCAGGACGAGGAGCGTCATCCACGGTACGAGCCGGTGGTCCGCCGGCGGTGCCGGCGTGTATCGGGTACAGAAGTCCTCATCGTAGAACTCGACGAATGCGAGGTAATTCGGCTCGAAGTCTGTGACGCCGCTCCGAGGCTCGGTGCGCACGATCTGGTCCGGATCGATGCCGATCACGTCGCCAGGACCCATCAGCTTGAAGACCTGCTCAATGGGCGGATGCGTGGTCGTGCCGTCGTTGAGGGCGGCGGAGACGGTGATTTCGACGCGGCTCGCCGCGGTCGCGGCCGTGGTGATCCCGCGGGCGGCTCCGCGGCGCAGCCATGGCAGGAACGTGTAACGCGCAAGGGCCATCAGGCGGCGACCTCTGAACGCTCGATCACCTGGAGCCGGCCGGCCAGTCGCCGATCGTCGCGGACGAGTGTCTTCATCCGCTGCGCCGCGGCCGCTTCACTGGAAAACACCAGATCGACGTGCGGCTCGAGCGTGTCGACGGTGGCGATGACGAATGTCTCTGCCGGCATCGTGACACTTGGCGTTCCGAGTCCGGTCGGGGTTTTCCGCGTCGCACTGCCCGGCGACTTTGCCGCCGCCGACATTCCGATGAGCTGATCCAGGATCCCATCACGGACTTTCAGCACCCGTGGTTTCCTCGGCTTGCGCAGGTAGATCACCTCGTAGGCGACGTCGGCGTGCCGTTCGAAGTCGGCCTGCGGGCCGGCCATTTCGATCTCGATCCCCGCTGTGAAGTGCTCGAAAGGCCGGCGGGACAGTTTCTCGTCATCGCTCATGTCGAGATACTGCGCCGCCGCGAACAAATCGGTGCGCGGGCGCACGCGCTGTACCTCACCACCGATGGTGACGTCGACGATGGTGACGCTGGTGGCGTCCTCGATGCGTGCGGGGCCGAGCCGCTGAATGGGAACGCCGAGCGGAGCGACGTTCTGCACAATGGCAAACGTTCCCATCGGGGGTACCAGGACGCCTGCATCGCCTGACACCTCGCGGAGCGCAACACCGCGCCGCAGTGTGGATACCGCGACCCAGTTGCCGGCCTCCCGGAGCGCCGCGTCGATCAGCGGCAGCACGCTGACCAGCCGCTGCAGCTGGCGAATGATGTCGCCGAGCGTGACGTCGAAGCTGGCGGATACCGTGACCGTGAAGACGAAACCGATCTCGAATGACCCGCGCCCGCGCGCCCGCCACGGGCCTGGACCTTCGAGCACGAGCTCCAGCCTGATCGAGAACAGCGTCGATCCGCCGGCGCGGACGGCGACGGATCCGACGACCTCGGCGATGAACCGGAAGGGCACGAACTGCAGCAGAGCGTCGAGGCTCAGGAACCCTTCGACGCTGAACGCGCTGACGCCGTAATACAGCTCGAGCTTCGTTCCAAACTGCTGCGTATTCGAGGTGAACGCGAAGTAGCACTCGCCGCGCAGGCGGGGGTTCCCGTCGAAGATCGAAATCGTCAGCCGGTCGAGTGGCGGCAGATCCATCGGGGGCGGAGTGAACGCGGGATGGAAACCGCCGACAGTGCCGAGAATGTTGGCGTTCTCGCCGCCCCAATAGAAGCGGACGGCCATGTCTCCGGTCAGCGCCATCGTGAGGAGCCGCGAATCGTACAGCGTCGCGTCGAGCGAAAACTGTTTCTTGTCGAAATCGATCTGTCCGACGAAGTTGACCTGCAGCGTGAGCAGCGGCTCCTCAACCGGCGGCGCCGCGATCCGCAGGACGCCGAGGATGACGATCGTGAAGCCCGGGATCTCGAGGATCAGGCCAATCTCGAGCGTCGCCAGCGGCGGCGTTCCCCATCCGATCTTTGCCATCGGCCCGACCAGGTAGCGTCCCTCCGCTGACGGAAAGAGCCGCTTCAGATCCGCGATGATGCGCGGCGCCTCGGTCACGACGTTCTTCGGAAAGAGCACCGACTCGAGCGACCCGTCGCGGAGCGCGGTCCGCAGCTGATCGCGCATGATGGTGCGGTTGACGCCGAGCAGACCGCCGACGCCGACGAGTACGAACCCGAAGCCAAGCTGAATGGGGGAAAACTCGGCGCTGATGATGATCGTCAGACCGAAACCCTTACCGTCCTTGTCCCCCGTGTTCAGGATGCCGACGGCCTTGACGTGGATCTGATCGCCGAACTTGAGTTCCAGCGCGCCGGCGTACTCGCCCGCGCCGCGATCCGCGCGGAGGAAGCCGCCGCCGGTGAACCCGCCGCCACTGACGGAGAGGCCGATCGATTCAGGCGGCGCGAACGCCAATTGCAGATCGACGGTGCCGAGGAGCGGTTCACGATCGGGCGGCAGCGCGTGTAGCTCGTCTTCGGTGTAGCGAATGGCGAGCACCGCAAACCCGAAGTCTCCGACGAGGAACTCGATGGGACCGAGACGGCCCTTGAGGGTCGTCCCCACCTTGAGCTCGACCTGTGGCTGCGACGCCGGGCCCGGTCTTTCGCGCAGCACCACATGCGCATCCCGCAGCTCCGCAACAACGAGCGGCAGACGGAACGGTATCGTGAAGTCGAGCCCCGCGGATCCATTGATGCGAAACCCGCCCTTGCTCGACCAGCTCAGCTCGAGTGCGAACGGGATCTCGATGCCCTCACTGCCACTTCGGCTCTTGACGAACCCGTCGGCGTCGCCGAGCGAGATGAGAATCCGGCCCCCTTCGCTGCCCGCCGGCTCGCTGCCCAGCTTGAGCGCGACCCGGACGTCGGGTTCGGCCGGCGGTCCGCTGATCGACAGGCCGAGCGACGCCTGCGATACCTCGACGCGAGAGCCGCCCTCGGACCCGAAGAGCCGCAGCGGCCCGGTCCCTGTCCGGACCAGCGTCACGTCGATACCGCTGTCGACCTGTCCAGACAGCCACCGCGCGCCCTGCGGGGCGATGATCAGAGCCGCTGGCACGGCCGTCAGCGCGGCTTTCGCCTGCAACGTCACCGCTGGGGCGATGGGCACGCTCAGTTCGGCGCCGCCGCGAAGGATGGGCCTGAGGGCAAGGGCGGTGATGCGATCCTCGGCAGCGGCCGCGGCGGGGACGATGTCGATTCCGAATTCGTAGACGATCGCGTCACGCGGCGAGATGGCCTGCAGGAACTGGAGACGGAGCGCCTCTTCGTCGGCCTCCAGCCGCCAGTCTCCTGCCGGCACTGCGCTCGCGAGCGCATCGTCCAGCGGCGTCAGCCGCGCGGCGACGCGGTTTGCCCGAAAGACGTCGGCCAGTGCGGCCAGGAGCTCGCGGTGATCCAGTGGGTCGGTGGCGTGCCCCCATGCGTAGGCCTCGCTGAATGCCCGGCTCGGGTCGGTGATGACCACCATGACCCGATTCCAGTCGACCACGGTACGCCGGTAGCGCCTGCGATGTGGAGCCGCCGGATCGACCTGTTCGTAGCGGACGGCACGGAACAGGCGGAGGATGAAATAGACATGAGGCGCGTGGATCTTCACGTAGCGCTCGAGCATGTCGTCCAGCACATGCCGTCCGACATCCTTCCAGAACTCCGCATCGTCGAGCGGCGCGGCCAGCCCGGTCAGGTCCGAGAGCTCGAGATCGGCGATGCCGCGGAACACGCGTTGCGCCGCGGCGCCCAGGCCCTGGAGCTGTTCCGGTGACGGCGACGACTCCGGTGTCGCGAGCGCCTCGCGAACCGCGTCGGCTTCCACCATGAACTCGTCGATCAGGGTCGTGACGCCGGCGCGTTCGCGCAGACGATCGAACACGTCGAGGTCGAGGGACACGTCCCAACCGTAGCTGTAGAAGAGGAACTCGAGCTCGTCGCGTCCGGCAAAACTGCGCCGCAGCGGCTCGAGAAAGTCGCGCAGCGCCAGAAGAAGGGTCGCCAGCTCGTTGCGCATGCGCGTCAGATGTCCGGTGTCCGTTCGAGCACGAGGTCAGCAAACTGTTCCATGACGATGGCTCGCGCCTTTCCGGGGTGAATGATGCCCTTGGCCCAGAGCGTGCGAATCATGCACGGCGTGAGACCGGCGCGGAGCAGCGTCTCGTCGATGATCTTGTTCGCATCGAACAGCACGAAGTTCGTATGGCTTCTGATCAATCGGACTCCGTCCTCGAAGCCTTCCGTGAACGCGTCGAGATTGAAGATCAGATTGAACGACGTCGTTGCCGGGAATCCGATTTCAGTGTCGTACAGCTTCTGCATGTCGGTGCCGAGGTCGATGTCCACTTCGGTGGGGAAGTTCTTTTTCAGGGTGCGCGCCATGACCCAGAGCGACACCGCCCACTGCCGCACCGCCACGATCTTTCCGACTTGCTTCGTCCGCTCGAGAGCGTTGGCGAACTCGGCGAGGTAATTGTGAAAAATCTCGCCGACGAATTGGATGAGCGTGATGTACGGGAGCGCGCGGGTCAGATGAACCAACAGGCCCGTCGTTCTCCAGGATGCACCAGCAACCATCGAACGGGAGAGGAGCGACCCTTCCGGGAATTTTGCCCCCACCCAGACGACGGCTTTCTCGAAAATCCCGCCCGGGTCGTCGCCGAGCACGTCGAGAATGTCCATGATGGTGTCGATCGGCTTCGGCATCCCATAGAAGGTCAGGTCGGTGAGGCTCGGCGTATCGGGTCCGGCATGCAGCTTCAGCGCGCGCACCGCGGCGTCGATCTCGTCAACGCTCGTGTTGGGCATTGACTTGACGAGGTCCACCAGCTGCGCAAAGCGTTCGCACTCCAGCGCTTCGGTGTCCTGCGGCAGAGGCTCGTAGACCGTCTTGTCGAACGGCAGATCGATGCCGAGCGCCGCGCTTTGCGCCGCCCGATCCGGGCC
This sequence comes from Vicinamibacterales bacterium, assembly GCA_050742535.1. Lineage (GTDB taxonomy): Bacteria > Acidobacteriota > Vicinamibacteria > Vicinamibacterales > UBA2999 > Gp6-AA40. Next base: position 31,629 of record JBOGIQ010000025.1, read on the forward strand.
CAGTGCAGCCCCGGGGGAATCCACGGCCAAATCATCGAGGAGGAAGAGCTCGTCCGCCGCAAACGTCAGCGGATGCTCGGTGAACAGGTC
>JBOGIQ010000026.1:0-31595 GCA_050742535.1 Vicinamibacterales bacterium
CGCACGCAGCGATGGAAACCTGGGGCCGAAGCTGAGACCTTCGCCGCTCAACTGCGAATCGTTGGGGGGAAGTGACCTCCGCGTTAGCGGCGACACCGACCGGTCTCCATCTCGAATCGGATGCCGCGCCAGTTTCGGCTCAGGCCAGATGCACATGACGGGACAATCACTTCGGGAACTGACCCGGTTCCTCTCAGGCAGACTCGGTCGTCCGGTGATTGACCAGACCGGACTCACCGGGAGCTTCGAGTGGGACCTGGGGTGGGCGGATGAAGGCCCGGCGGCCGTTTCCGGAGATCGTCGTGCCGCCGACGCGGAAATCGGCACTGAATCCGGTGCGTCCTTGTTCACGGCTGTGCGCGAACAGCTGGGACTGACGCTACGCCCGACGCGCGGGCGCGTTGACGTATTCGTGATTCGAACGGTGCGCCGACCGTCGGCGAATTGAAGCGGGACCCGGCCGGGTTACTATCCGGCTGCTTCCATGACAACCCTCGAGGCGCATCGACTCGAACGATCCGAACAACTCGAACGGCTCGAACGAACCGAACGGTTTCTGTTGCTGCGGCAACCGTTGTTCCTTGCGTTCATGCTCGGGTGCGGCGTGTCACTGCTCGGGTCAGGACGATTCACGCTCCGCCTGATCGTCGACGGTACGCTCTCCTTCGCATTCGTGCCGCTCTGTCAGCTCGCCGCCTTTGCCGTTGTTCACCGGCTGCAGCGCAGCCGGCGTCGCTTTCGTGAGGCGGTCGATCGGTACTTCGCCGGCAACACGCCATGGCTCTGGTGGATGGTGGCGCTGATGATCGCCGCCGCGCTCCTGCCGGCGGTGCAGGTCGGCAGCGTCCTGCCCATGATGTTGCTGACCGTCCCGATTCCCATTGCCTTGTCCGTTCGGTTCGACTGGCGCCTCTTCCGTGGCGATGGACGCACGCGCGCACAAGCGGCAACGGACATCGTGCTGCAGCGGGCGATCGCGTGGACGCTGGCGACGGCGTATTTCCTTGGGCTGGCGATCACGTCCCGCGACTTCTTCTACCTGTTCGTCGAGGCGGGTCAGGCGATCTCGACCTGGATCCGGGCGGTGGTATGACACGGCGAGTGGGTATCTGTCTCGTCGCCGCCGCGATCGTGATCGGCACGATCAGCGACCGGCCTCGTCCGCGGGAGGAGGTCGTCCTCGGCGGCTACCGTGTGCTGGCGGCCGACTTCCACACGCACAGCTCGACGTGGAGCGACGGCTCGCTGACTCCGTGGGGCCTGGTGATCGACGCCTGGTATCAGGGCCTCGACGCCATCGCCATTACCGGACACCGGCAGACGCTCGACGCGAAGTGGGGGCGATGGTTCTCCGAGCGTAGCGGCGGGCCGATTGTGCTCATCGGGGAAGAGCTCCCGGAGATCCCGCACCACGTCATTGCGGTCGGCATCGACCGCACCGTCGATTCAGCGCTGCCGATTGCGGAGCAGATCGCCGAGATCCATCGTCAGGGCGGCATCGCGATCGCCGCGCACCCGGGCGATTTTTTCTGGAACGGGTTCGCGCCGGTGATGGATCAGCTCGATGGCACGGAAGTCTGCCATCCGTTCACCCTCGAGTACCCCGACGTGCATCCGGAGCTCGAGGAGTTCGCGCGGCGTGCGGACGCGGCGGCCATCGGCTCGTCGGACTTCCACGGGCCGGGACGTCAGGGCATGTGCCGCACGTTCGTGTTCGTGCGCGAGGTGTCGGCCGAAGGCATCCTCGAGGCCATTCGCGCGAAGAGAACCGTTGTCTACGGCGGACCGGCGGCGACAGCCTATGGCGACCCGGAGCTGATCCGGATCGCCGCAGCGGACGGACGGCTGCGCGAACGGGCCAGCACCGCCTATCCCGTCTCGCTGCTCGATCGCATCAGCCAGATCCTGGGAGTCGCGGGATTCGCGTTATTGATTCTTCGCAGGTCCGCCTGAAGGCGGACACTACGTCGCGTTCTTCCGCCTGAAGGCGGAGTTCAGGTCCGCCTGAAGGCGGACACTACTACAATCCGGCTGAAGTCGGACGCCACGGCGTCAGAGCCACCGAGACCGCCTGAATCCGATGAACAGACCCAGCGACGCGACGACCATCGACGCGAGAGCGATGAAGTACCCGTATTTCCATTGCAGTTCGGGGATGTAGGCGAAGTTCATCCCGTAAATGCCGGCGATCATGGTCGGTACCGCAATCATCGCCGCCCACGCGGTGATCCGCTTCATGTGCTCGTTCTGCGCCACGGTCATCAGCGACAGGTGCGCTTCGAGCGCGCTCGTCAGCAGCTCGCGCTGCGCGTCGATCGACTCGTTCAGCCGGACGATGTGATCGTACACGTCGCGGAAATACGGACGGGTGTCGGCGGGAATGTGAGGAATGTCGAACCGGAGGAGCCGGTTGCAGACGTCGGCCAGCGGCGACACCGCCCGTCGGAGCGACACGAGATCGCGCTTCAGCAGATAGATCCTCGCCGTCGCATGGCTCGCCGTCGGATCGTCCAGCACCACGCCCTCGAGCTCCTGTACTTCCTCCTCGATCTGCCGCACGATCGGCAGGTACTGATCGACGATGAAGTCCATCAACGCATAGAGCACGTACCCGGGCCCCTGCGACAGCAGCTGCGGCGTGGCCTCGCATCGCTGCCGCACGCCGACATGCGATCGCAGCGATCCGTGCCTGACGGTCACGATGTAGTTGCGGCCGAGAAAGACGTGTGTCTCGCCGAATTCGAGACGGCCCGTTGCCGGCACCCGCTGCGCGGTCCGCAGTACCACGAAGACCGAGTCGTCGTAGAGCTCGAGCTTCGGACGCTGGTGCGCGTTGATCGCGTCTTCGATGGCCAGGTCGTGCAGGCCGAACTGCTGCTGCACCTGCCGCAGCAGCGTCTGCTCCGGTTCGTACAGGCCGATCCAGACGAATTGATCGTCACGGGCCAGCGCCGGCTGGATCTGCTCGACGGTCAGCGCCGCGGCACGGGTGCCGCGCGCGTAGGCGGCACAGTCGATGACCGGAGCGGACTGCGGAAGATCCCCAACCTCGCGTTCCATGAGGTCAGGGTAACGGAATTCGGATCAGAATCCGTAGCCGAGTGTGATCCGAACGGCGGTGCGATCGAAGGCGGCGGCCACGTTCTGATAGGTCGCCTGCGCCCCGATGGACATCCGGCCGCCGAGGCGCGCGCGCAGCCCGAGAACGGCATCGGACGACTCGACCCATGGCACGGCAGTGCCCTGCGACCAGGCGTCTTCCACCCGCTGCCGCCCGTAGCCGGCACCGCCGGCGAGGACGACGGATTCGCCGAGCGGAAGGGTCACGTCCATGCGCGCCATGTGGTTCAGAAAGCGCGCAGGCGAAAAGTAGCCCCCGATGCCCGGCGCGGTAACGCCGTCGCCGCTGAACTCGCCGGGGAACGCCCCGAGATCGCGGTCGTAGGACATCCACGCCAGCGAATACCCCGGTCGCAGCGTCACGCCGCCCGGATGGAATGTCCTGCCGGCACCGGCGAACAGTTCCTTGCGCGCGTTGTTCGAGATGCCGGTCCCGCGAATGGCTCCCGCTGTTCCGGAGGCCCACACATCCCACCCCTTCGTGCGCGCTCCCAGCGCGAGCGTTGCCTGATTGACGAATGACGGGCCGTAGAACGTGCCCTCGACCCACTCGCCGGCCAGCGAGAGCCGCGACGAGGAGAGCTGTTCGCGCGCCACGCCGACCCGCAGGTCGAATGCGTCGTGGAGCGCGAGCTGGACCTGGCCTCTGCCGGTAAACGTGCCCTCGGCGCCGGAAATCGAATGCGACGTCACATCGGCGCTCAGCCTGACGCGGTTGCCAATCGGCGCGTCGAACCCGGCACCGATCAGGCGATCGGGTATCGACCCACGGCTGTTGCGGTACGACGCGTGGGCCCAGGTCACCGCGATCTCGGCGTCGCGGCCCTGCGGGTGGAACGAAAAACGAAACGGGACCGATGCCGTTTCGACTCTCGTCGATGAAGGGTCGCCCGATTCGGTACTGAGCTCCGTTCCGATCTCGAGCGACGGCCGGATCTGTTGACGAAGCGACCGGGAGGCATTGAGTGCCATCGTGTTGCCCGGATCGAGGGCGAGCAGGCGCTGGTACTGATCGAGCGCGCGTGCCGGCCGGCCGAGCTGCGAATACGCCTGCGCGCGAAGCCGCAGCGCGTCGGGCGTGTCGATCGCCTGTCCGGACGGCAACAGCAGTGTCCTCAGCGATGCGCGGGCGCGTCCGTTCCATCCTTCGAGCTCCGCGATGCCGATTCGTGCCTCCTGGGCCTCCGGGTTCCGCACCAGCGCAAGCTCGTACCACGCACGCGACTCGGGAACTCGGCCGGTCCACGAGAGCACCCGCGCCAGGCCCACGGCGGCGGCGACCGATGCCTCATCGTCGCGCAGCACGGCGACATACAGCGTCCGCGATTCGTCGCGCGTGTCCGCATCCCAGGACAGCACCTCCGCCAGCTTCAACCGGGCGGAGACACGAGCGGGCTCACGCTCGACAACGCTTCGCAGCCGTCGAACGGCCTCGCCACGGGTCGCCGGGTCCCACGCGAGCACCTCGGCGAGCGCTTCCTCGACGTCCGGCCGCGGCTGCTGTTCGAGCACGTCGCGGATCAGCTCGATGCCTTCCGGCCGCGTTTTCGCGTCCCACGTCAGCACGCGTCCAAGCTCGAAGCGGGCGCCGGCGTTGTCCGGGTCGGCGGTCACGATCGTCCGCAACGACGCAATACCCGTGGCACGTGTCTCCAGACGCCAGGTGAGCCGGGCTGCCTCGTCCAGATTCGTCTGGCCAGACGCGCGATGCGCGGTCAGCAGCTGGCTGACGGCAATCAGCGCGACGACGGCGGTGGATCGAGGGCTCATGCGACCTGCCTTTCCGCGGCCTCGTCGATGCCGGCGTACAGATGCCGGAACAAATCGGCCTTCTGCTGTCCGTCCAGGTGCACGAAGGTCAGGCCGACCACCGCACCCTCGCGTTCGTTGCGCACGTTGACCGCGTGCGCGTGGAACGTCGTCTGCTCGTACTGGTTCCAGCTGACGAATACCGTGACTTCCGTTCCCTGCGGGATCACCCCGTCACCCTGCAGCCGAACGGCGATGCCGGCATGGCTGATGTCGATCACGCGAGCGGACAACTGACGCCGATCCGGCAGGATCAGCACTGACGCCAGATCGCAGGAGAATCGCGGCGCGAGGCGCCGCAGTGCCTGCCGGCGCGAGAAGACGGCCTTGAGCGAGCCGAGAATCCTCGTCAAATGCTCGCCCGACGCCATGACCAGGCCATGCTCCCCGTCCCACGCGCCTGGCGCGCAGAACATCAGCTCGATCAACCCGCGATGCTGTTCGTCGGTCCGATCGACGAAGCGCACGGCGACGACGGAGCGGCCCTCACGCAGCTCGCTTCGCACCAGACGGCAGTGCACCGTCACACGGCGGCCGTGCGGCGAGTCGATAGCCACGTCGAACGCCGGCGGAAGCGGTTGCGCCGTCGTCAGCCGCAGCGACATGCCCGTCTCGGAGAGATCGATGGAGGTTCCCTCGGCGTGCATCCCCGCCAACTGAAGCCGGCACGGATATTCGCGTTCGACGCGCGGCGCGTGTCGATGCTGTGGAGGCTGGCGAAGGAGCAGCAGCCCGAAGAAGAGCACGACGAGGTTGTAGACGGCCCAGAACATGTTGATCAGGGTGCTGTCCCGATCCACGCCCGCCGTTGTCAGCGCGTAGGCGCCGTTCAGCAGCCCGGCCACGATCAGGGTCAACAGCACAGCCTGCGGCAGCCACAAGCCGTGTTTGCCGCGGCGCGGCTTCTTCGCCGCGTCCGTGCCCTTTGGCGTGACCGCGAAGTGCACCTTGCCTCCGGTGAACGGAAACGTCAGCGCGGTCACGGCCATCTGAACGGCGATGCACGATTCGTAAATGTCGGACCAGAAGATCCGGCGCAGGCCGCGGTTGACCAGCTGGAACGCCGCCACCGAGACAAACAGATGCGGCATGTAATAGCTGATCAGATCGTTCGTGTCGCGAACGATGAGCGGGTGCACGCCGAGGAGCAGGAAGAACAGCGGCGCCAGGAGGTAAATGACGCGCGGGATGCCGTAGAGCCAGTACCAGAGCGTTGCGAAGTAATGAATCCGCTGCTTGAGCGTCAGGCCCGGAAGAAACAGCCCGCCGCGCAGCAGCATGACCTGCATCGTGCCGCGCGACCAGCGGCGCCGCTGCGTGACGTAACCGTCGAACGACTCCGGCGCCAGGCCCGCGGACAGATCCTTGTTCACGTACACCGAACGCCACCCGCGGCTATGCAGCATCATCGAGGTGTGCAGATCCTCGGTGATGGTGGTCATCGGGAATCCACCGATCTCGTCGAGCGCCGCGCGCCGGAAGACGGCGCCTGATCCGCAGAAAAAGCTCGCGTTGTCGACGTCCCGCCCGGGCTGGACGATGTGGTAGAACATGTCCTGCTCGTTGGCGATGTATTCCTGACTGCGCAGGCGGTCCTGGAAGAGATCGGGATTGAAGAAGTGGTGCGCGCTCTGCACTTGAGCGACGCGTGCATCGCGGAAATGACCGACGGTCTCCGCGAGGAACGTGCTCACCGGCACGTGATCGGCGTCGAAGGTCGCGACGAAATCACCTGACGTGCGGCCGAGCGCGTTATTCAGATTCCCTGCCTTCGCGCCCCGGTTGTCCGCACGATCGATGTAGTTGACCCCGAGCCGCCGGCACAGTGCCGCGATCTCCGGCCGCCGCCCGTCGTCGAGCAGATGGACCTGCTTGTTGGCATAGTCGATCGCCTGACAGCCGACGAGCGTCCGCGTGAGGATGTCGGCGCCTTCGTTGTACGAGGCGACGAAGATGTCGACGCTTGGCGAGAAGCGCGCATCCGGCGGCGTCGAGGTGCGGTCGACGCTGCGCGTGGCGATCGAGTAGTGGTGCAGGACGACGAGGAAGCCGTAGATCTCGGCAGCGAAGGTGGCGAGGCTGATCGCCGTTCCAAAGCCGCCCTCCCAGTTCAGGGTCTCCGTGCTGCGCCACCAGAGATACCGGAAGGTGACCGCCAGATTGAGCACGATGACGAGCGGACGCCATCGCGGGTGATACGGCACCCAGCGCGTGAGCGCCATCGTGCACAGCAGGAGGAGGGCAGGAATAACAAGGATTTGCATCGTTCTCTCCGCCCTCGTATCGGGTGCACACGGGATAAAGAACAATGCTCAGCAGTAGCGATCCGGGCCTTCACAGAATCGTGATCCGGATCACAAAATCGGTCGGCGCGATCCGAAGCCCGAGCGTGAAAAGCCGTATAATTCCGCGTTCCCGTCAAGGCACCTCGGTTGCTGCGAGAGTCACGCTCCGGTCATCATCTGCCCCGGAATTCAAGGGAGTGCCATGCGGCGCGCGACCATCTTTCGACCAGCAATCCTGTGCGCCGCAATCGCGGTGTCCCTCGCCGCTGCGTATCTCGCCGTCGGCGTTGAAACCAGCTACACAGCCGCGCGCGTCATCGTGCAGATGGCGCCCGGCCACGCACCCCCGGAACTGAATCCTGTCGTCGCGGCGCTCGGTGGAACAATCGGCCGCACGCTCGACATCATCAACGCGTCCGTCGTCCACCTTCCCGCTCGCGCGATCCCCGCGCTGGCCGATCATCCGCTCGTGGCACACGTCTCCCTGGATCGGCCGGTCGCCGGCACGATGGAGCGAACCGCGGCCACAATCGGTGCCACGGCGATTCACGAGAGGCTTGGCTACGACGGCTCCGGCGTGGGAGTGGCCATCATCGACTCCGGCGTGACGCCGTGGCATGACGACCTGGCATCCGGCGACGGTGGTCAGCGGGTGGTACAGTTCGTCGACTTCGTCCGCAACCGGCCCAACCCGTACGACGACTACGGCCATGGCACGCACGTCGCGGGCGTCATCGCCGGTAACGGCTTCGATTCGGGTGGCGCGAGAACGGGCATTGCGCCGGGCGCACACCTGATGGTCCTCAAAGTCCTCGACGGCGGAGGCAACGGCAGGATCAGCGACGTGATTGCGGCATTCGATTACGTCCTGAAGAAAAGCGCCGGCCTGAACATCCGCGTCGTCAATCTCTCGGTGGCAACGCGCGTCGACGAGTCGTACACCACCGATCCGCTGACGGTTGCCGCCAAACAACTTGTCGACGCCGGCATTGTCGTGGTGGCGGCAGCGGGAAACCTCGGCCGCACGGCCGACGGCCATGACGCGTATGGCGGGATCACGGCGCCGGGCAACGCGCCATGGGTCCTGACCGTCGGTGCGTCGAACCACATGGGATCGGCGTCGCGAGCCGACGACCAGATGGCGCTGTTCAGCTCGCGCGGACCCACGCTCCTCGATTCGCTCGCGAAGCCGGACCTGGTGGCGCCGGGCATCGGAATCGAATCGCTCAGCGCACAGGACAGCACGTTCTACAGGACGCTGTCTCCTTATCTGCTGGGCGGAACCGTTGCGACCGGATACCTTCCGTATCTGAGCCTGACCGGCACGAGCATGGCCGCGCCCGTTGTCTCGGGCACCATCGCCTTGCTGCTGCAGGCGAACCCCGCGCTGACCCCGAATGCCGTAAAGGCGGTTCTTCAGTACACCGCCGAGGTCTATTCCGGGTACGACCCGTTGACGCAGGGCGCCGGGTTTCTCAACGCGGCAGGAGCGGTGGAGCTGGCACGCTCGCTGGTCACGTCAACGTCCACAAACGGCAGCCCCTCGTCCTGGAGCCGTTCGGTGCTCTGGGGCAACCAGCTCATCCGCGGCGACGTGTTCGCGACGTCCACGGCGTGGGCAAACGGTGTCACCTGGGGCGATGCGACGCAGACCCAAACCATCGTCGGCAATGCACCGCGGAACGTTGTCTGGGGACGGCGATGCGGCGGTGACAACTGCCAGGAGCAGTGGACGATTGCCGCCGCCTACGACGAGAGCGTGGTGTGGGGGACGAACATCGATCAATCGGTCGTCTGGGGGACGACGTTCGGTGATGATTCGGTCGTCTGGGGCACCAGCCTCGGTGGTAGCATCAGCGCGCCGGTGGTCTTACGCCGGTGATCACCGTCAACCCCCGGCACGCGACGTTAGGCGATCGGATGCTCCCAGCCGAAGCCACGACGGACCCTCCGCGGAGCAGCATGTCATGGGAGCTGCTCCCCGGCGCGGCGCAAGTCTACGTCGCCGCCGTGATGGGCAGCGGCGCCGCGGTGCTGGTGGCCATGTTCCCGACGGCGTTCCCGCTGCCATGGCTGTTTGCGGGCCTCATCATCGCGGCGTGTCTCACCGCGTCGTGGAAGGTCAATCTGTTGATGCCGCTCGGCAGCGGCTCGACGCTGTCCGTATCCAACGCCGCCAAGCTGGCGGCGCTGCTGCTCCTCGGGCCGGGCCATTCCGTCATCGCGGCCGCCGCCGCGGTCATCACTCAATGCACGTATAAGGTCAAGCAGCGATATCCGCTGTACCGTACGGTCTTCAGTGTCGCGGCCGAGGCGTTGACGATGGGCGCGACCGGAATGGCGTTCATCGGGCTGGGCGGCACCGTCGCCGTCGATGCGAACGGCGCGATGGGCACGTTCACGTTCGCGGCGCTCGCGCGCCCCCTGGTCGGGGCGATCGTCACCTACTTCCTGGTGAACACAGGACTGGTTGCCGCCGCGATTGCGCTCTCCACCAAGCGCCGGTTTGCCGATGTCTGGCGGCACGATTTTCTGTGGAGCGGCGTCACCTACATGGTGGCCGGAACCGCGGGCGCCGTGGCCGCCATCGTCATTACCCGCGGACAGCATTGGATCGCCGTGCTGCTGCTGGCCCCGGTCTATCTCACGTATCGAACCTATCTTCTGTTCCTGGCGCGGTTCGAGGATCAGCAGCGCCACATGACCGATATGCGGCGCATGCACGCCGAGACGGTGCAGGCGCTCTCGCAGGCCCATCAGGCGGAGCGCGCGCTGGCGAACGAAAAGGAACGGCTCGCCGTCGCGCTCGCGGACATGACACGTCTGGAGGAGGCGCGCAATCAGCTCCTCGAGCGCGAGCAGGTGGCACGCACGAGCGCCGAAGCCGCGAATCGCCTCAAGGATCAGTTCCTTGCGGTTGTCTCCCACGAGCTGCGCACGCCGCTCAACTCGATTCTGGGATGGGCGGACATGCTGCGCCGCAGCATGCTCGACGACACGCGCCGCGACCGCGCGCACCAGACGATCTACGACAGCGCGCGGCAACAGGCGCAGCTCATCGACGATCTGCTCGACGTGTCGCGCATCATGTCGGGGAAGCTGCGGCTCGCCCGAGCGCTGGTGGACTTCGAGGAGATGGTCCGCGGCGCCATTCAGATCGTGCAGCCGGCAGCCGACGCCCGCCGCGTGCAGATCCGGCTGCTGGCGGAACAGCCGCCGGGCCAGGTGTTCGGCGACGCCGCGCGCCTGCAGCAGATCGTGCTGAACCTGGTGTCGAACGCCATCAAGTTCTCGCACGACGGCGGGATCATCGACGTGCAGCTTCGCAGCGGCCAGAGCACGGTGGATCTGACCGTCTCCGACTCCGGCCAGGGCATCGCGCCCGACTTCATGAAGTCGGTGTTCGAACCGTTCCTGCAGGGCGACGGTTCGTCAACCCGCCTGCATGGCGGTCTCGGACTCGGCCTGTCCATCGTCAGGCACCTGGTTGACGCGCACGGCGGGACGGTGAGCGCGCACAGCGCGGGAGAGGGCCGCGGCGCCAGCTTCGTCGTGAAGCTGCCAACGGCGGCGATGACGTCGCTGGCGCGGGAACCGATCGACGACCGCCGCAGACCGCTGCCGCCCACGCCGATGGCGGCCGCGCAATCGCTCGAAGGCGTCTCGGTGCTCGTCGTCGACGATGACGAGCAGAGCCGCCTTGTCGTCGCGGCTCACCTCGAGGCGTATCACGCGGCGGTGATCACCGCGCCGTCGGCAGCCACGGCGCTCGACGTCCTGCAGCGGCAGCACGTGGACGTCCTGCTGGCCGACATCGCCATGCCCGGCGAAGACGGCTACTCGCTGATCCGCAAGCTCAGGGCGCTCGATGCCCCGTCGATCGCGGCCATTCCGGCGGCCGCGCTCACCGCCTTCGCGCGAAACGAGGATCGGCAGCAGGCGCTCGAGGCCGGGTTCCAGCTCCATCTCGCCAAGCCGATTGACGCCGACGCGCTGGTCAGCGCCGTGGCCACGCTGGGCCGCCGCGCACCCGCCTCCTCTTAAATATCGAAGTCTAAAGAAAATAGCCGTCGCAGCCGACATGGAGCATGACTCTTCCCGAAAGGCTGCGATGCGCGGTTTTGCCGCATTTTTTGTGTTTGCGCTCACGGTGACGTGGTCTGCCCCGCAGACCGCGGACGCTCAGGACGAGCAGCCCCGCTTCCGCGCGAGCGTGAACGTCGTCACGATTTCGGCCGTCGTGCGCGACAAGCAGGGCCGATTCGTTCCGGGGCTCACGAAGCACGACTTCACCATCCTGGACAACGGAGGGAAGCGGCCAATCGTCGAGTTCCAGCCGGACGAGAACGGGCCGATCAGCGTGGCGCTGCTGGTTGATGGAAGCGGGAGCATGCGGCATTTCTCCGCTGTCTGCCGGCGCGTTGGCGAGCTGCTGCTGACGCAGTTGAACGACCGCAGCGACGACGTCGCGCTTCTGAGTTTCGATTCGAGGCTCGTCCGCCTGCGCGAATTCACCAGCGACTTCCACCAGTTCCGGAACGGGTTGAACGAGGTCGAAAACTGGGGCGCGTCGTCGATTTACGACGCCATCGCGGGCGCCGCGGATGTCGTGCATAAACACACGCGCAAGCGGCGGGCGGTGGTCGTGGTGACCGACGGCCTGGATAACTGGAGCACGTTATCGCCCGCGGAAGTCGCGCGGATTGCCAGCACGATCGACGTGCCGGTGTTCGTGCTGGCGGTGACCCCGCACGACAACGAAGCATCGGACGTCCAGGAGATCGGCGGCGGGCTCGGCGAAATCGCGCGGGCGACGGGTGGTGAGTACTTCTCAGCCGGCACCGAAACGCCGCAGGCACGGGCACTCGGCCGCATCGTCGAGGAGCTCCGGCATCAGTACCTCCTCGCCATCGAGCCCGCGCGTGCCAAAGGACTCCGCACGCTGGAGATCCAGACGCGCAAGTCTTCCCTCAAGGTTCGCGCCCGCGAGTGGTACGCCGCTGAGGAGGACTAGCTTCACTTAGTCCTTCGTCCTTGGGACTTGGTCCTTAGTCCGTCCTTCGTCCTTAGTCCGTTCTTGGTCCTTGGTCCTTGGTCCTGACGGACCAGGGACCAGGGACGGACCAGGGACCAAGCACGAAGCACCAAGGACCAAGCAACGTTCAGCCCCGTCCCTCCGTCTGAGAAACAGCGCCTGTGACGGAGTCCACGATGCGGAAACTGCACACAATCGTCATCCCTGCCCTGGCATTCACGCTTCTGCCGGTGGCGGGCGCGTTCGCGGCCCAGCCGCCGCGGCCGTCCGAACGCCGGGATCGGCTCGAAGACATCCGCGATCGCCGCGAAGACCGGCGCGATCGGCGCGAAGACATCCTCGATCGACGTGAGGATCGCCGCGATGCGCGGCACGATGGTGGCTTAAGAGATCGGCTCGAGGACCGGCGCGACCGGCTCGAGAACCGCCGCGACCGGCGCGAAGACATCAGGGATCGGCGGGAAGACCGCAGGGACCGGCGGAACTAGATCGTTCGGAGCGTTCGAGGTGCTTATGCCGTTCGAACGCTCCGTCGCTTCACGATGATGGCATCCACCACATAATGGTGGACGTTGATCCCGATGTAGAGGCCGAGCGTGGCGGCGAGGCCGCCGCCCATCACCAGAACCGTGAAGCGATTCAATCCCAGATAGACGATCGTCGTAATCAGCAGGCAGCAGGCGAAGTACGTCAGCGGACGTCCGGGCTGGCTGATGCGCGACAGCAACGGTTCCTGTGCGTCCACGCCGCCGCCGTATTTCTTGACGTTGACCATCCATACAACCAGCACGTACTGCAGGTTGTGCCAGACATCGATCGCCAGCCAGCCGACATTCGCGTCGGCGGTCCACACGTAGCCGCAGAAGAAGATCACGACGTGCGACAGGATGAACCCTTCGTAGCGCACGTCGGCGGTATCGGACGCGACACGCAGTCCCATCCTCACGAACCACGCACCGACGGCCACCGCGGCGGCAACAGCGAGCATCGTCAGCAGTGCCTGGGGCGGCACGATCGTCTTGACCGGCATCTCCAGGAACATATCCCCCATCGTCGTCGACCGATAGGCGATCGCGTAGATGGGCACGGTGTAGATCACCGCATCGGCAATCCAATCGCGGGCGCCGGCGGTCTGCCCGGCCGGCGTCGTGCGGAAGTACATCCGCGAGATGCCGTAGCCCTGCCGCATGTAGTGGAACCACTGCAGATACAGGAATGCGCTCGCCACGGCCCACACGCCTGCCGTAAACGTCAGCGCGGTCGTCGCAAGGATGATGACGACAAGCAGATCGATTGCCAGAAACCTGTTCTGCCGAAGGCTGTGAGCGCTGACACCCAGGCGCGTGTATGCGGACACCACATGGTGATAGCCGAGGAACCAGAGGTCGGCAATCAGAACGGTGACATACAGCGCGGGATTGGACGTCACGACGGCTGCCGCGAGCAGGCCCAGCGAGGCGGGCGCGACGAGCAGCGTGTAGTCGAAGAACCCGTTCCAGACGTAGCTCCGCGAAGGCGCAACGGCTGTTGCGCCCGCGCTGTGCACAGAGATCCCGACCGGGGCCGCCATATCCGCGGTCAATCAGTGCAAGGGGAATGCTGCGATGACGGGCTGTCAGCGCGGGACGCCGTGTGCAGCGGCGTGAGAAATGCGGGCGATCAGGGAAGGTGCCGCCACGGAAGTTGCGGCCGTGATGACGATCCTGAAAGGCTGAAAGGCCGACCTGCCGCCTCCGCCAAGGCGACGGCGGCCAAGGAAGGTCGGCCTCTACCGGTACGTCTTCAAGTTCTGGTACGCCGAGCGGATGTTGTAGACGCGCAGGCGATCGTACTGCGCCCAGTCCTTGTACTTCTCGAGCAGGATGGTCTTTTCCATCTCCTCGAGGCTGCGGCCCTGCCTCATTCCTGCCGTGACGGCCTCGATCAGATCCTCGAAGAACTCCCGAGTCATCGCCACATCGGCCTTCCGGAAGAGGCCGGTACCGTGGCCCGCCGCCAGCACATCGAAGTCGAGCGCTTCAACGGTCCGGTACGACTTCAGCCACTCCGCCAGCGGGATACCGTCGTAGGGACCGCACGCGCTCGGCAGGGATCGGATGTTCGTGGTCACCAGCGCATCCGCGAGGAACTCGGTGGCAAACACCACGCGCTCCGCCGGGAAGTACATTACCGCTGCATCGTCGGAATGATTGAGTCCGGGGTGGATCAATTCGACGATATGGCCGCCGAGCTCCAGCCGCATGCGGTCCGAGTAGACGATGTCGGGCCGGCGGATGTCGCGCTGCAGTTCGGCCGGCGAGACCGTGCCGTCCTTGTTGTGATCCCACGTCTGGAAGAAGTTCGGCCCCCAGCCGCAGACGCCGGGACGCGTCTTCGTCGGAATGTTGATCTCGTCGGGATCGATGACGCCGTTGTCGTTGCGATCGAGCATATCGCCGGGCATGTGCGGATACCGGCCGTCCATGTTCCGCAGCATGTTCCGGTGCGCCACGAACTGCGCGGTGTCGGCAAAGACACCGCCGCCCTCGGCGTGATCGAAATGACTGTGGCTGTAGACGACGTAGCGGACCGGCACCTTGAACCGCTGTGCCAGCTGCTCTTTCAGCCAGGTGGAGAACGCGGTGTTGATCGGGTCGCCGAGGATGATGCCCTCCGGCGTGACGAGAAAGATCGTCGCCCAGGCGCCGTTGCGCGCCCGGTAGAGATCGCCCGTCACGTTGGTGATGTCCCGCGCCGGACCGCGCGGCTGCGCCGTTGCAAGTGCTGACCACACCATGAATGTGGCCGCGAACACACCAGGTATACGGAATCGACTCATCG
The DNA here is from genome assembly GCA_050742535.1 of Vicinamibacterales bacterium. Taxonomy (GTDB): domain Bacteria; phylum Acidobacteriota; class Vicinamibacteria; order Vicinamibacterales; family UBA2999; genus Gp6-AA40. Next base: position 15,070 of record JBOGIQ010000026.1, read on the forward strand.
CTGCGACGGCCCCCTTCCGTTCGAGTAGATCACGCGGCCAGCACGAATGGTGTGCCGGACGCGAACGAAGTTGCGGACGTCTGCGATCGGATCTCCCTCCAGCACGACGAGGTCCGCGTCCGCACCAACGGCAATCCGCCCGGTTTGCTCGGCGCCAGTAAATCGTCGAGCGGGGGCGCTCGTCAGCGACCGAAGGATGTCGTGTCCGCTCATGCCCGCCAGCTGCATCGACACATACTCTTCGGCCGGATCGTAGTCGGGAATGAAGCCGACGTCGGTTCCAAACAGGATCTCTCCACCTGCCTCGTGGAACTCGCGAACCTGCTGCAGGAGGTCGACGCGGTGTCCCATTGCGTGTCGGAAAAGTGGACGTGGCTGTTCCAGAAGCCAGCGGCAACGGTCAAACCCTCGCCAGCGATCGTCTGCGCGCCCTGCGGAACCGTGACAGCCGCGCGATCTCCGACAGCGGTAATCCGGCCGTTGGTGACGATGACCGTACCGTTCTCGAGCGTTGGCTGGCCAGGAAACGTATAGACGCGCGCGCCAACGATGGCCAGCGCGTTCGCTGGTCGGTTCGACGCTTGTCCTGCAGCGATAGCGACGAATGCCAGCGCCACGAGCCCGGCCAGGCCTATCGCGTTCTTCATCGCCTCTCCGTCGGCGGATTCTATAGTCTCTTCCGCCTAAAGGCGGAAGCTCCGGTTGATGAGCTCCCGCACGGCGGCGACGATCAGTTCAGGCTGGTCGAACTGCACCCAGTGCGTGCTGCGATCCGCCACGACGTGCCGCGCCGCGGACGCGCGCAAGGCGAGGGCGCGATGCTGGGCGATCTCCTCCGGCGGATGGTTGCCGCTCGAGATGACGATCACCGGGATGCCCTCGGGCGGCAGCGTGGCTTCGATGGCCGGTCCCTCGGTTTCCAGCACGCGCAGGTGCGCGGCCATGGATCGAAAGCATTTGGGATCGCACCACACTTCCTGGACCATCGGATGCACGTCCGTCGGCAGCTTGCGCACTTCGCCAACCAGCCGTTGCAGAGTACCGGCCGCGGTCGGTCCGAACACCTTCACGAGGCGCCGGGGCGCTCCCGGCGCGCCACCGGTCAGCAGCGTCAGAGACGCGCGCACGATGCCAAGCTGCGCCAGCACCCCACCGACTCTCGACAGCCGCCTGCCCCGCCTGATCAGTCGGCGCTGTTGCGCCGTCATCGCCAGCCACTCCGTCGGCGGATCGACCAGCACCAGCCCGACAACGCGATCCGGATGCCTTGCTGCATAGGCGCGAACCACGAAACTGCCGAAGGAATGTCCGACGAGGACGTATCGCTCGCCGGCGGCGACGCGATCCAGGACGCAGGCCAGCTCGTCGACGATGCGATAGAAGGTTCTGGGCGACGAGGCGGCGTCACTCCAGGCGAATCCCGCACGGTCGTACGCGCACACTCGGGTGAACGTGGCGATTTCAGGCTGCACCAGCGACCAGCTGAGCGACGAGGCGGCGATTCCGGATTCAAGCAGCACCAGCGGGGTGCCGGATCCAGCGCACCGCGCGTGCAGGCGGTGACCGCCGACGTCGATCAGCGATCCCGTCGGCGCGAACTGTCGCCGGCGAATCGCGACCTGCTGGTAGACCACGCCTGCGAGGACAAGCGCCACGACCACTGCCGCTGCAGCGCCCACACGCTCAATCCAGCGTCGGCCGCTCGATGCTGTCGACGAGGAGGAACTCGACCGGTCCGCGTTGTGAATCAAGCCGGAGACCAAGTTGTTCCTGCAACGCCGCGAAGATCGACGGCGCGTCGTTGGACTGCGCGCTGCTGTTGCGCGCATTATCCGGGGTCCACTTCAGTTCGATGTCGAATGATCCGGTGAGGCCGGTGCGGTCGAGCACCATCCGGTTCAACCCGAAGCCGCCAAGTGCCGCCGCCAGTTGCTCCATCGACTGGCCGGTACCAACCAATCGCCCCGTCGTGTCGTTGGTCGAGGTATTCATTCCGCATGGACTGGGAGTGCCCGGCTGCGCGGCAGCGCAGTTCTGCGTCGACGGTTTCAGCTGCGGTCCCAACCTGCCGTCACCGCGAGCCAGGACGAGGCCGTAAACCTGTTCCTGCCGTGTTTCGGTGTGCGCGACCAGCTTGAAGCGATCGCGCAGGAGCGCCCGCGTCATCGCCGGGTTGTCCGGCTTCGCGTTCTCCGGAGGACGAGCCTGGATGTCGAAACGATCCGAACCGATCCATCGCGGACCGCTGGCGAGCTGAAACGGACGCAGCCGGTACGCATAGATGATCAGCTGGTGCGCCGTCACGTTCGTGGCAGTAAAGCTGCCGCCGCGCCCACTGGTCGATGAATTCACAGCGCCGCTGTTGTTGGGCCTCACTGAGGCCACCTCGAAGGCCACGTCAACTGATGTCGGGATTGGTGTCTGCGCGGACAACGCCACCCAGAACAACCCCGAGAGAGCGAGGGTCGCGTAGATCGCTTTCATAGCTGACAAGTCTAGACGGAGAGGTGCCTGTCGCACTTATCATTTGGTGATGGTTGTGATGTCCGGTTATCAGACGATGATCGAGGACGCCTTCGACCGCCGATCCGAGATTACGCCCGCGACCGTCGATTCCGGGCTTGCCCGGGCGCTCGACGAGATTCTGCTGGAACTCAACGCGGGCCGTCTTCGCGTCGCGGAGAAGATCGATGGCACCTGGGTCACGCACCAGTGGGTGAAGAAGGCGGTGCTCCTCTACTTCAGGACGCACGACAACCACGTGATGCCCGGCGGCGGCCGCTCCTGGTTCGACAAGGTGCCGCTGCGCTTCGCCGGCTATACGGACGAGCAGTTCCGCCAGGATGGGTTCCGCGTCGTTCCGCCGGCGACGGTTCGCGCCGGCGCCTTCATCGGCCGTAACGTCGTGCTGATGCCGTCCTACGTCAACATCGGCGCCTACGTCGGTGAGGGCACGATGGTGGACACCTGGGCGACGGTCGGCTCCTGCGCCCAGATCGGCAAGAACGTTCATCTCTCCGGCGGCGCCGGCATCGGCGGCGTCCTCGAGCCGCTGCAGGCCAACCCGACGATCATCGAGGACAACTGTTTCGTCGGGGCGCGATCGGAGATCGTCGAGGGGGTCATCGTCGAGGAGAACGCCGTGATCTCGATGGGCGTCTTCATCGGCCAGAGCACGAAGATCTACGATCGCGCGACCCGCGAGGTGATCTACGGGCGCGTGCCCGCCGGATCGGTCGTGGTGCCGGGCAGCCTGCCATCGGCGGACGGCACGCATTCGCTGTACTGTGCGGTCATCGTCAAACGCGTCGACGCGGCCACGCGCGCAAAGACATCCATTAACGAGCTCCTGAGGAATTGAGGCGTCGGCCATGACACCGACGACCGACATCCAGCAGGACACATTAGAGCTGGCCGAGCGCCTCATCGCCTGCCGGTCGCTGACACCGGACGATGGCGGCGCGCTGGACATGATTGCGGCGCGGCTGACGCAGGCCGGCTTCGCCTGCGAGCGGATCGATCGCGGTCCCGTCAGGAACCTGTGGGCACGCCGCGGAAGCGCCGCGCCTCTCATCTGCCTTGCCGGCCATGTCGACGTTGTGCCGCCGGGCCCGGTGGATCGCTGGACGAGCGACCCATTCTCGCCAACCCGGCGCGATGGCCGCCTGTTCGGGCGCGGTGCCGCGGACATGAAGGTATCCGTCGCGGCTTTGGTCACGGCCGCGGAGCGCTTCGTCGGCCGGGAGCCGCATCATCGCGGATCGTTGACGCTTCTCTTCACCTCGGACGAGGAAGGGGCGGGAATCGACGGTACAGCTGCCGTTGTCCGCGAACTGCAGGCGCGCGGGGACCGCATCGACGCATGCATCATCGGTGAGCCGACGTCGGTCGAGCGCCTGGGCGATACGATCAAGAACGGCCGCCGCGGATCGCTGAATGGTGTGCTGCGGGTCAACGGCATTCAGTGCCATATCGCCTATCCCGAGCGCGGGCGCAATCCGGTGCAGGCCGCGCTGCCGGCGTTGGCCGAGCTGGCGGCAACGGAATGGGACCGCGGCAACGAATACTTCTCGCCGACCAGCTTCCAGATCTCCGACATCCATGCGGGCACCGGCGCGAACAACATCATCCCGGGTTCGCTCGACGTCATGTTCAACTTCCGCTTTTCCACGGAATCAACCGCGGATCAACTGAGGGCGCGCGTGCAGGCGGTGCTCGACGCGCATCGGCTCGACTATGAGGTGAACTGGTCGCTCTCCGGCTCGCCGTTTCTATCGCCGCGAGGCGGTCTGGTGGACGTGATCAGCGCGGCGGTGGCGCAGGTCACCGGCGTCACGCCGGCACTGTCAACGAGCGGCGGCACGTCGGACGGACGTTTTCTGGCCGGCGTGTCGCGTGAGGTCGTGGAGTTCGGTCCGCTCAGCGCATCGATTCACGGCATCGACGAACACGTCCTCATCGCCGATATCGGACCGCTGAGCGAGGTGTACGAGCGGACGCTGGCCATGCTGCTGCCGCGCACCGCGTAACAGGGGTCAGCGGCGCACGCTGGCGTCGCCGTCGAACTCGGCGCGAGCGGCTGCCTGCTCCATGCCAATCCGGCCGGCGACGATCTCGGCACGCGCGTAGCTTTCCGGACGGATCGGCACGCCGGCCATCCCGCGCAGCATCGCCAGCTGACCGACGTGCGTCAGCGCATCGGCGAGCGGACCCTGAATCAGCTTTTCGACCGGGTGCTCGAGCGGACCGCGCAGCGACTCCTTCGAGGCGAGCGCGCCATCGAGCGCGGCGAGGCGATCGAAGAAGCGCGCCACCTCCGCATCCCAGTCATCGCTTCCTTCCGCCTTCCACGACGCATCTCCCTGCGCCATGCGGACGGCCCACGACATCAAATCGGCCAGATGCGCCACGATGAGCACTGGCTGTCTCGTCGAGGAGCCGAATGTCCTGCTGCCGAAGTTCGACGGCGTCTCGCGCAGGACCTTCGCGGCACGATAGTTCAGCGTTGCAACCAGGTGGCGCAGCACGGTCCGCGCCGCATCGAGGTGACTGGGATCCACGTAAAACCCTCCAACTTTTGAACACGCGCGCCCGAGCGTGTTCCGTAGTGAACCTCGCCCGCTATCTCGAACATACACAATCGGTTACGCGACGATGACGAGAAGCGCTGTGCCGAGTCGCATCATGGCGCACACCGTTGCACGGTCGCTGCAATTTGACGGAAATCATTCCACCCGAAAGCCTTAGCTTAAACCCGGGCCGTGGCACTCCCGTTGCTCAGTTGTGCAGCGACGATAGGTTCACTCGTGTCAGCTTCCGTTCACTCGCAGCCACGACAGTGGCAGGTGCACGCTGGTGGAAAGATCACCCGTGTCCACTCGAAGGCGCAGGCGTCGAATCCGACGACGCGGCGGCGCACGGACCTGCAGGTCACGCCGCTCGCGGCGCGCTTGTACGTGGGCGTTGTGTGCGCAGTTGGCGCAGCGGTCCTCGTCGGGGCCGCCGATGGCGGTACGGACCAGCCGTACGCGCTCGTCGCCTTCTTCGCTATTTCCCTGATCGCGTCGCTCGCACGAGTGGAAATCGGGTTGGGAGGCGGCGCCACCCTCACGGCGTGTCACATCACCGACCTGCTTGCGCTGTTGATCTGCGGTCCTGACGCGGCAGTACTGGTGTCGGCGGGGAGTGCCTGGACGCAGTGCGCGGTCCGCAGCCGGACGAAGAATCCGCTGCATCAGACGCTGTTCAGCATCGCGGCGCTCGCGCTGTCGATGGCGGTGGCCGGCCGTGTCTACGTTGAACTCGGCGGTGCCGCGGCTGGCCCGTCGCTTCTGTTGAAGCCGTTCGCGGCGGCGACCACGGTGTTCTTTATCCTGAATTCCGGTTTGGTGGCCGGCGCCGTGTCGCTGTCGACGGGCGATTCAATCCGCGCCGTCTGGTCCGATTTCATCCTGTCGGTCTGGCCGGGCTATCTGATCGGCGCGGGCCTCAGCGCCGTCATCGCGCAGGGCATCAACTCGCAGGACTACTGGCTGGTGCCGCTGCTGGCGGCGTCGCTGGCGGTGCTGCACCGCAACTATCAGGCATGCCTCGCGCGCATGGCCGACGGCATCACCGACGAACTGACCGGTTTGCCGAACAAGCGCTTCGCCATCGATTACGTCCAGCGGGAGCTCGCGCGCGTGACGCGCACCGGCGGCAAGCTGACACTGGCGCTGCTCGACATGGACGGCTTCAAGCGGGTCAACGACATCGGCGGCCACGCCGGCGGCGACCGCGCGCTGCGGCATGTCGCCGCGTGCCTCTCGCGGACGCTGCGCGTCACCGACCTGTGCGCGCGCTACGGCGGCGACGAGTTCCTGATCGTCCTTCCCGGGTGCAGCGGACCGGATGCGCTGCGGCGGATCGAGAAGATGCAGGCCGAAATCACGGCCACCGGCAAGGAGGCAAACTTCGAGGCCGAGTTGAGCGTCTGCGCCGGAATCGCGGTGTTCCCCAGGGACGGAAAGACCTTCGAAGCGCTCTTCGCCACTGCCGACGCGCGCATGTATCGCGGCAAGTTCTCGCGCGCCCGCCGCCTCGGCTGACCCCAGCTACCCAGGCAACCCAGCTACCCAGGCAACCCAACTACGGCACTGTCACCGTGCTCGACGTCTGCGTGTCGGTGCCTCGCACCCAGCCGGACTTCGACACCGAATCGACGACACATGTGAACGAGCTGCCGCTCGGAGCGCTGGTCGAATTCGAATAATCGATCGCTTTTCCGTCGGCTCCGGTCGTGACCGCGAACGTGTCGGTGGCCAGACCCGTCCAGTGACCGGCAACCGAGGCCCCGGAGACCGGACTGCCAAACGAGTCATAGATGAACACGTCGCAGCGGCCCTGCGCCCGCGATCCGCCTTTCTTGATCAGCACGGCATCGATGCGCTCGACGTGCAGGCTTTGCGACGAGCCATTCTGCACGTTGACCGTAACTAGCGCGCTGGACCGCTGACCAGCGGTATCCGTCGCTTCGACGGTGATCTGATGCCCGCCATCTGACAGTGGCACGGTATTCAGCACTGCCTCCCAGCGGCCGCTTTGCGATGTTCCGCTGGCGAGCGCCATCGTAACGGATGCTCCCCCATCCACTCGATACGCGGCGGCGGTTACACCTTCGAGGTCGCTGATGATGGCCGCCACAGTCACGCTGCCGGATACGGCGGCTCCATTTGCCGGCGCGGCAATCGAAACCTGCGGCGCCACATCGCCGGGCGGCTCGGCGACCCCGCCCGATGCGGCATACAGCTCGCTCATCGCACGCAGGAACATCGCCTGCTGATTGATCGTCGGCTCGCTGTAAAACCAGTCACCGGTATCGGTGTAATCGGGCCGCCGGTTGCCGTTGCGATCCGTCGCGCCCGGAACGACCACGCCTTCGATCGGATGGTTTGCCGTTGCGCGCCAGTGCGGCACGCGGGTGTATTCCGTCACCGCGTAGCTGGAGAGCCACGATTCGCCGAACGGGTTCCGTCCGAAGATCCACGCCATTTGATCGACTGCGTAGTCGTAGTACTGCCGTTCGCCGGTGCGGCGGAACACCCAGAGCGCGTCGTGGGCGCTGGAGGCGGAGTTGTCGTTCTGACCGAAGTCGCCGTAGATCCACTCGTCGTTGAATCGATACGCGTTTCGGCGCTGCGCCTGAATCGCGATGTCCCATCGCGCTTTCATCTGGGCGACGATGCGCGCCCGGTCGGTCTCGCTCGCAAAGTCGTAGTAACGCATCAGCGCAAACGAGGTCTGAAAGTTCCAGCCGCTCGGGTGGGCCCAGTCGCCCGCATCGAGGTGCGCCCGCACGCGCGCCGACGCATAGGCGAGATACTTGGAGGCCGGCGTCTGTCCGGCCGCGATCTCCGCGCGGTGCAGCTCCAGCGCGCCCAGCGTCAGGCCGATCTCGACGTCCCCGAAGTAAAGCCCTCCACCGTAAACCTTCGGCTTGACTCGCGACTGATTGGCAAACGCCCAATCCCACGCGATCCGTGCGGCGTTCAGATACCTCGTGTCGTTGAACAGCCGCGAGCCGACAGCCCAGGCGTAAACCGGCTTGGCGGTGATGTCCGCATACCTGTCGGTGTCGAGCGGCCGATCATCGGACGTCCCCGGCACGTTGTCCGTTTCGCGATCCGGACGTCCGTCGAACGCCGCGCTGTAACCGTTGAACACACGCTCGAAGACCGAGCCGTCTGTGTGCTGCATCTTCAGCATCCAGTCGAGCGCCGTTGGAACGACATCTCGCACATCCCCTACGCCGTTGTGGTCGTCGTCAACAGCCGACAGGTAGGCGCCGTGCTCCTCGAGCGTCAGCAGCAGCACGTAGGCGGCCCACGGCGTATTGCCCATGTACTTGTTGTAGTCGCCGGCATCGGACCAGCCGCCCGAGACGTCGAGCCGCCCGTTCGGCAGGGCGAGGTAGTCCTGCTGAATCAGCGCGTTGTCGCCGCCTCCTTTGTCCTTGCGCGTCGCCTGCCGGGCGTCGTCCAGGTGATCTGCCGCGTGCCCACCGAATGAGCCGTCGAGCGACGCCCAGCTGTACGGAGCGCCTGTCATCTGTACACGGAAGAACTCGAGCGGCCGCAGGCGCGCGATGTCGTAGACGTCCGCCGCGACGATGAATGGCAGTGAGAACATCCCGTTGCTGTCGACGCGGTAGCGGCCGGCGCCCAGATTGGCCGCGGTGAAATCGAGCCGGTAGGTGTCGCCGACGGCGTCGTTGCTCGTCCATCCGCTGGGATAGAAGGTCACCCGCGCCGCATCGCCGGCAAAGACCTCCACGTTGTTCTCGTTGAGGATCCGGAACGAACGGGTCACCTGAGTGCCCGCGGGCACCGCGAGCACCGCACTCATCGGATCGCCAGGCGCGTATCCAAGCTGCGAGGTGAACACGGCACCGGCCGCGCGCGGACCGCTCTGCGCGATCAGCAGACAGACGGCGAGAAGGAGAAGTCTCTTCATGAGATTTTGGCGAACTCGGTGAGCTCGGGCTGGCGCGCGAGCAGAATCAGTGCCAGCCCGGCAGTTGGTGAGCCCGGGCTTCTGGCCGCAATCTCACTGGATCGAAAGAGCCACCGCATCAATGTCACTCGCCGGGCGGACATTGGTCTCGCGCTAGGCTTAAAGGCCGACCTGAAGGTCGGCCTCTACCGTCACGTCTCATGTCCCCTGTCGCAAAAATGCCCGACTGGCTCGAACCGATGGCCGCCACGCTCACCGAGGAGCGGTTCACCGGCAGCGACTGGCTGTTCGAGCGGAAGTTCGACGGCATCCGGCTGATCGCCTACAAGTGCGGCGGCGACGTCCGGTTGTATTCGCGCAATCGCCTGCCGCAGAACCTGCCGCCTGTTGCCGCGGCGATCGCACGCCTGCCGGTGGACGAAATCATCCTCGATGGCGAAATCACATGGGATTTGCACAGCGGTTATCACGTCTTCGACATCCTCTGGCTGAACGGTCACAACGTCACCTCGCTGCCGCTCGAAGATCGGCGCGCGTTGTTGCAGGAGCTGCCACTGACCGCCCCGATGCGGCGCGTCGAGTTGCTGGACGAGGCGGAGCCGTGGGAACGAGCGCGGCGCGAAGGGTGGGAGGGTGTGATCGCCAAGCGGCGCGGTTCGCCCTACGAACACCGCCGGTCGAAGCACTGGCTGAAGATGAAATGCGAGCTGTCGCAGGAGCTCGTCGTCGGCGGCTTCACCGATCCACAGGGCGCCCGCGTCGGCCTCGGTGCGCTGCTCGTCGGCTACTACGAGGGCGCGGACCTGGTGTTCGCGGGAAAGATCGGCACCGGCTTCGATACGACACTGCTGCTCGATCTGCGCACCCGGCTGGACGCGCTCGAGGTGTCACAGCCGCCGTTCACGAAGGCCGTGGGTCTCCCGCGGCTGCGGGCGCACTGGGTGCGCCCCGAGATCGTCGTACAGGTCGGCTTCATCGAATGGACGGGGAACGACAAGCTGCGCCACCCGCGTCTGCTCGGCGTCCGCTTCGATAAGAACGCGAAAGAGATCGTCCGCGAATATCCGGCTCGAGCCGGACTCCACATCAGCAGGGAGCGGCCGTGATCACGATCACGCATCCGGACAAAGTGCTGTTCCCCGAGGACGGCATCACGAAGGGCGATCTCGCCGCGTACTACGAGGAGATCGGCCCCATCATCGTGCCGCAGCTGCGCGGACGGCCGTTGACGATGGAGAGATATCCCCAGGGCATCGGCGCGAAGGGTTTCTGGCAAAAGGATGTGTCGAAGGGATTCCCATCCTGGCTGCAGCGGGTCGAGGTTCCGAAGAAGGACGGCGTGGTCCATCACCCCGTCGTCACCGACCAACAGTCGTTGATGTGGGTGACGAACCAGAACACGATCACGCATCATGTCTGGGCCTCGCGCCTTCCGGATCTGCACTATCCGGACATCTGCGTGTTCGACCTCGATCCGTCGAAGGACGATGTGAAGTCCGTGCGCGCGGCGGCCGTCGGCCTGCGCGATCTGCTCGACAAGCTCGGCCTGCCCTCATGGATCAAGACGACCGGCGGCAAGGGTTTCCACATCGTGGTGCCGATCGACGGCAAGACGCCAATGGGCACCGTGGTGCGATTCGCCAATGCGGTTGGGACCTTCTTCGTCAGCCTCGCGCCCGATCAACTGACGCAGGAGTTCAGCAAGGTGGACCGTCGCGGCCGCATTTACGTTGATACCGGCAGAAACGGCTACAGCGCCACCTTTGCCGCTGCGTACACCGTGCGCGCAAAAGCCGGCGCGCCGGTATCGGCGCCGTGCACATGGGACGAGGTCGAACGAGGTGAGGTTGGCCCCGCCACCTTCACGCTGCGCAACATGCCGAAGCGCGTGGCGAAGGTTGGCGACCTCTGGGCCGACATGCGCAAACGCGGTCGATCACTGAAGCAGCCGATGGAGAAACTGAAGCGGCTCCTGCCGCGATAGAGGACCGGGAACGCGACTGCCGCGTCGTTCAACGCAATCCGGACATGCTTCCGATCACCGCCGCGACGACCGCGGTGAAACCGGTGAGGGTGACGCCGAGCATCCACATCACCAGGCGTTCCACCCGGTCGAACCGCCGATCGACGTGCTCGAACCGCTGATCGACATCGCGCCGGAGGTCGCGAATCGCTTCCACGGTGCTTCCTCGGACATCGGCCATGAAGACTGCCTGTTCCTGGATACGCCCTTCCAGGGTCGCCAACCGCTCTTCGACGCTCGGCACTGAACCTCCTGTCCGGGCGTCTACGGCCCGATTCTACATCGTCACGTTGCAGCGCCTGTGCCGAGATGAAAACCTGGATAAACACGCGTACGGCTCGCGCAAGATCGCAATTGCTGCAATGTCATCGATGTCGCCGGGACGCAGATTTCGCAACCTCACATCCCAGCGCGCGCAGCACCTGCGTCGCGGCGCGGCGGCCGCTCGAGATCGCGCCGTCCACGGTGCCGGTGCCGCCCTCGGTCTCTACCGCTTCCCCGGCAAAGAAGAGCGTGCGGCGAAGCGGCCGCGCCAGCGCCGCCGTCGCGCCGGTTCCACCGACCGCCACGTAGCTGTAAGCGCCGCGGGCGAAGGGATCGTGCTCCCAGTCGTGCGTCCAGAAGCCTTCGACGCGCGCTCGCAGCCGCTGCCGCGACATCCGCAGCTGGCGCGCCAGCGACGTCACGGCACGCGACTCGAGCTGGTTCACCGGCAACTGCGATAACCGGCGCGCACGTAGACCGCCACACCATCCCACGATGATCGGAGTGCGCATCGGATAGTTGGTCCACCAGGTCGGGAAGTCGGAGTCGCTCGAATGCAGGAAGCTGAGGGTGTCGTAGTCCGGAGCCCAGAAACGTTCGCGCAACCGGAACACGACGCGGACGACGGATCCGACCGCCAGCAGATTCAACGCCTGTTGCTTTCCATCCAGCGCCGGGACGAACACGATTGCGCCGACGTCATCGGATGACGCTTTGAGGACGCCGAGCGGCACCGCAATGACGGCCGCACGCGTCTCAACGGCGAAGCGCGGCCGCCGGTCGGGATGCTGCACGTGCACTTCCACTTTCCCGGGCTGCCAGCGCACGCGTGTGACGACCGCACCGAGGCGAATCCGCGCGGCGAGCGGCGTCGCCAGCCACTCGACGACGCGATCGTAACCGTCGGTCACACGGCCGAGCCGCCGCTCCTCGACATCGTCGGCGGGCCACCCGCCATCGGCCAGCGCGTGCACGCTTGCGACACGCGGATCCGCGGCGTGAAACCCTTCGACCCATTGCAGCGCGAGGCGTCGCGCACCGGCGAGCCGCCGGCCGCCGGGACGCGCATCGAGAAACTCGCGAAAGCTGCGATCGCCTTGCTCGCTCAGGGCAGGCAGCCGGCGCATCACGCGATCGAGCTGCTCCCGGAAATCGGGGAGCGGCCGCAGCGAGCGTCCAGTCGCGGCGTACCGGTCTCCCGCCACATCCACACTCGTCAAGCCGGCATCGTCGAGCAGCTCGTTCAGCTCTTCCGCGCGACCGTGAACGAACTCGGCGCCGAGCTCGATTGGAACCGGCGTCTCGCGATCGCGGTGGGTGAACACGCGGCCGCCGATCCGCTCGCGCGCCTCGAGCACGATCACGGAAACGCCGGCGTCGTGCAGCGCGCGTGCGGCGGCGACTCCTGCTGCTCCTGCGCCAATGACGACCACGTCGTTCATCAATCGGAGACAGGCAGGAGCCGTGCCGCCCGCGGCTCAGCCGTGCTTCACTGCACGCTGATCCGGACCGCCTGGAGCGTCCCTTCGAATTCTGAATTCGGCTGCGGAGGCCCACCCGAGCCCAGCGGCCCGGCCCCGAGATCGAAGCTGGCGGCCCTCCACCGGCCCGCGTAGGCAGTGCCCTGCGCGTTCGGCCGCAGGGCCACTTCCAGCAGGAAATATCCCGTCGGCAAATCTCCCAGCACCTCGTTGCCAGCCCAGTTCCACGTCATGTGCCGGAGACGAATGACCCCGCCTGCCTCTCGTTCCCACGCGCCGATGCAGACGTTGCCGATCGTTGGCGGAACACCACCACTGATCATCAGCTCGGTGCCGTCGGGGTGAAACTGCTGAAACCCGAAATCGAAGACGAACTCATTGTTCGTTCCTGGAAAGGCGGTCATCACGACCTGCCACTGGCCGACGATCGGGCCGCCGTTGGAACTTGCATCCTGCGCGGCGGCTGCCAGTGCCGGGGCAGTACCCGGGCGCCCGAGCGGGGCCGCGCCAGTACGGGCGGAATGCTTCGACGTTTGCTGGGCCATGCAGGCCGCACGGGCGTCGATGGCACCGGCGGCGAGCACGGCGGCCGAAAGGGACACGACGGACAGCACTCTGGACGGACGGAGTCGCGGAATTCGGGCGGTCATTGGTCTTCTCCTGGTAAAGGCACCCCGGTCAGGCGCGCCGATCGAGGGGCGGTGTTCGCAGGGCCGCACTCTGCCGGCGCGATTTCGGCCGATCAACGGAAATGACCGGACAGAGACGGTTTGACCGCTAATGTCAGGGCCAAGGCCCAAGGCCCAAGTGAAGAACGAAGCCCCTCTTGCCTTGACCAGCCTTAGGCCTTGGGCCTTTGGCCTTAAGCCTGAAATAATCCGCTCGTGCAACAGCCCGAGCGGAAGATCGAACCGCTCCCCACTCCGGACCGCCTCGACTCCTGGAAGGAAGTCGCGGCCTACTTGAACCGCAGCGAGCGGACAGTGCGGCGATGGGAAGAGAGGGAGGAGCTGCCCGTCCACCGCCTGCAGCACGACAAGCGCGGATCGGTGTACGCCTACACTCGCGAACTAGACGCGTGGCGCGCGTCACGACGTGTCGTCGAAGAGGCGGTCGAGGAGGCAACCGCGCGACGTATTCACGCCGGGTGGTGGTGGGCAGCCGCCGCGCTGGCGCTCATCGCAGTCTCCGTGGCGACTGTCATCGGCCTGCGTCAGCGGTCAGCGGATGCCCTGGTCGCAGAGCGCGGCACAGCAAACGAGGAGGCATGGCAAGCCTTCGAACGAGCCCGCTTTGGCCCCAACGCCGGGCGCGTGCAGATCGAAACCGGCATCCGTTACTACCAACAAGCGATCCAGCTCGATCCCAAGTTCGCGCGCGCATGGGCTGGTCTGGCTACCGCGCATATGGCGCTCACCTGGTTCGGTGAGCGACCAATCGCGGAAACGATGGGAGAAGCGCGGCGCATCGCCGAGGAAGCCCGGCGGATCGATCGAACAATCGGCCGACCGTGGTCGGTGCTTGGCTGGGTCAGCCACTACCTCGATTGGAATCACAAGGCGGCGGAAGAGCAGTTTCGCCGCGGCATCGAGCTGACGCCGGATTCCGTCTCCCTCAGCTGGTACGGCGACCTCCTGACGGACATGCGCCGCTTCGACGAGGCGCGCGCGGCCTACAAGCGCGCGCAGGCGGCGGAACCGCGGTGGCTGGAGCCGCCGATCTTTGCGGCCAACATCTTCACGTTCACCGGGCAGCCGGCGCTGGCGATCGTCGAACAGCGGCGGGCACTGGAAACGGAACCGAACTACGGTCTCGGCGTGCACTACCTCGGACGCTCGTACCTGGCCAGTGGCGATACGGTGAAAGCTGTCGAGTATCTCAGGAAATCAAACGAGATCATCGGTTCGGTGCCGTTCACCCTTGGCGATCTCGGATTTGCGCTCGCGTCCGCCGGCCATCGCGAGGAAGCCGAACGCCTGCTGCACGAGCTGCATTCACGCCGCGCCCGCGGCTATTATCCGGCCTTTCCAATCGCCGCCATCGAGTTGGGGCTTGGCCGTACCGACGGTGCGCTCGCCTGGTTCGAGCGCGCGGTCGAAGAGCGGCTTACCGGTTTCTATTTCCCGTCCGTCGACCCGAACTGGAACGCGATTCGGGATACGCCACGGTTCCGCGCCCAGATGGCGCGGATGAATCTGCCTCTTTAGTTAGTAGTTGGTTGAGCGCGTGGCGGACATTCCATGCCTGCCACACGTGCCGCCGGTCGTGCGCCGCGATGACGTGCAGTCCGGTCGCCAGGCTGAACCGCACGCCGCGGACGAACGGGTTTGGAAAGTGCACTCCGGCGAGATCGATCTCGGCGTACTGCCGGAGAAACGCCCGCGCCTGTTGCTGGCTGGAAAAGAAATCAGTCTCGGCGTCTGCGAGTGACGGCGATTCGCGCGGCGCGATCTTCGTCGGCGCCTTCATCTTGAACCGCGGCTTCACCGGCCTGCCTCGCCGAAGCCGGAATGGGCTGGCGGCGAAGGCGGGCGCATCCAGCGATCGCACGAACCAGCTGCCGATGATGCCGGGAACCGCAGGACGTCTGCGCCGGCTCCCGCGCGCGAGGGCGGCGGCTGCGGCCGTCTCCATCGCACGCAGGTACACCCGGTGTGCGGTTGCCAGGTGATCGAGACAGTGCGCGATGCTCCACGACCCGGGCGCCGGCCGCCACACGCCCTGCTCAGCCGTCAGTCCGTCGATCAGTGTCCGTGCGTCAGCGTCGACGGCATCCAGCGCCGCCTCGAGCGCCCGGATCTCCGCGTGCTCCTCTGCCGCCATCCGTCCTAAGATTACGGCAAATGAAAAAGCTGTTCTGGATTCTTCCCGTCCTCGTCATCGCCACGCTGAGCGCCGCGCCGGCGATCCCCCAGCAGGGAACGGCCGCGCTGTCGAAGTTCCTCGCCGATGCGACCGCCCGCGGCGACGTGCCTGGCGCTGTCGTCGCCGTCGTGGGCAAGGACGGCTTGCTGTATCACGAGGCCTTCGGCACGAGCAGCACGCTGCGCAACACGCCGATGGCGAAGGACACGATTTTCAACATCGCCTCGATGACGAAGGCGGTGACGTCCGTCGCCATCATGATGCTCGTGGACGAGGGCAAGCTGACGCTCGACGACGACGTGGCGAAGTACCTGCCGAAGTACAAGGATCCGCTCGTCATCAGCAAGTTCAACAGCGCGGACGCGACCTACGAAACGCGGCCGGCGAAGCGGCCGATCACGATTCGCCATCTGCTGACACACACCTCGGGCATCGGCTACGGCTTCGCCAGCCAGACGGTCACGGCGCTCTCGCAGAAGACCAAGATGACCGAGCTGGATCTGCCGCTGCTCTTCGATCCGGGCGAGGGATGGGCGTATGGGGCCAGCACGCGTGTGCTCGGGCACGTCGTCGAGGCGATTTCAGGGCAGAAGATCGACGCGTTCCTCGACTCGCGGATTCTCAAGCCGCTCGGCATGCACGACACCAGCTACGCCGTGGCACAGTCGAAGAACGCGCGCGTCGTCGCCGTGAGCGCCCGCGGCAACGACGGGAAGTTCGTCGAGCGTCCGATGCCGGCAACGATCGCGTCCCCCGTCCAGGGCGACGGCGGCCTGTATTCCACCGCATCGGACTATGGACTGTTCCTGCGCATGCTGCTCAACCGCGGCCGGCTTGGCAACACGCGCATCCTCAGTGAGAAGTCGGCGCGGTCGATGTTCGACAATCACACCGGCACGGTC
>JBOGIQ010000027.1:0-31417 GCA_050742535.1 Vicinamibacterales bacterium
GCGACCCGACGAACAGAGTCTGCTTGACGGTCTGCTTCGCAGACCGTCCCGGCGCGACTGGCATATATTTGGGCGGCTCCCCATGCGATTCGCGGATGTCATCGCCCGTAAGCGCGACGGGCAGGCCCTCACGCGCCCGGAGATCGACGTGTTCGTCCGTGGCGTCGTCGACGGCTCGGTGCCCGATTACCAGGCCGCCGCGCTGCTGATGGCCATCGTGCTGCGGGGCATGAACGGGGAGGAGACGGCCGCGCTGACCGAGGCGATGGTCGCCTCCGGCGACCGCCTGGACCTGTCCGCGATACCCGGGCCGAAGGTTGGTAAACACAGCACCGGCGGCGTCGGTGACAAGGTGTCGATCCTCGTGGTTCCGATCGTCGCGGCGTGCGGCGTGGCGGTTCCGAAGATGTCCGGGCGAGCGCTCGGCCACACCGGCGGGACCGTCGACAAGCTGGAATCGATTCCCGGCTTTCGCGTTGACGCGAGCATCGCGGAATTCACTCGGCTGATACGCGACGTCGGGGCCGCGATCGTCGGGCAGTCGCCGGCGCTGGCGCCCGCGGACAAGAAGATTTACGCGCTGCGTGACGTCACGGCAACCGTCGAGAGCATCCCGCTCATCTCGGCTTCAATCATGAGCAAGAAGCTGGCGGAAGGATCCACCGCGCTCGTCCTCGATGTGAAGTGTGGCGACGGTGCATTCATGAAGACCGAGCAGGACGCGCGGGTGCTGGCTCAATCGCTGGTGGAAATTGGCGCGCGTGCGGGTCTTCGCACCGAGGCACTCATTACGCGCATGGATGCGCCGATTGGCCATGCCGTCGGGAACGCCGTCGAGATCATCGAGTGCATCGAGGTGTTGAAAGGGCGTGGACCGGCGGATCTCGTGGAGCTGACGCTGATTGTCGCCACACGGATGTTGATGATGTCCGGCCGCTACGACGCGGGCAGCGCCGGACGCGCAGTCCGGCACGCGATCGAGTCGGGCCAGGCGCTGGCGAAGCTCCGTGCCATCATCGAGCGCCAGGGCGGTGATGCCGCGGTCGTCGACGACTATCAACGGCTGCCGCGGGCCGCGCACCGGACGGAGGTCGCGTCACCACGCTCGGGGTATGTCCTGCGGCTCGGTGCCGAACTGGTGGGGCGGGCCGCAATCGCGCTCGGCGCCGGACGCGAGCGCGCCGGCGAGCGGATCGATCACGGCGCCGGTGTGCTGATCGACGCGCCTGTCGGCCACAACGTATCAGCCGGCGACCCTGTGCTGACTCTTCTGACCAACACCGCCAGTACGTTCGACGTCGCCCGTGCCTTCGCGGAGCGGGCGATTACCATCGGCGAGACCGCGCCCCGGGCGCGGCCGATTCTCATCGACATATGCACGAATTAGACACGCCAACGAATTCTCCGCGTTCAGCCTCGAGCCGCCGGCTGCGCTTGATGGCAATCGGGGCCGTACTAGTGCTTGGCGCAGCGTCGTGGCTGCTCGGTCAGGTCCTCGGCTACCGCGGTCAGGCTGCCGCCGGTGCGCTCTGTTTCATCGCCATCGTGGCGGCGTGTTCCCCGGATCTCAGTCGAGTGAACTGGCGCACGGTGCTGTGGGGCATCGGTCTTCAGCTGGCATTCGCGCTCCTGATTCTGCGGTTCCAGATCGGCGACGTGCGCCCGGGCTACGAGTTTTTCGCGGCGGTTGCGCGCGGCGTCGGACGATTCCTCGAGTTCACCAATGCCGGCTCGACGTTCGTCTTCGGCGTGCTGGCCAACCAGACGAAAATGGCCGAGATCTTCGGCCCCGACAACGGCTTCGTGTTCGCGTTCACCGCCCTGCCGACGATCATCTTCATCTCGTCCTTCTTTACCGTTCTCTATTATTTCGGCGTGCTGCAATTCGTCGTGCGGGTGATGGCGCGCGCGATGATGTACCTGATGCGGACGAGCGGCGCAGAGACGCTGTCCGCTACCGCCAACGTTTTCATGGGGCAGACAGAGGCGCCCATCATCGTCAAACCCTTCGTCCCGCGAATGACGCAGTCGGAGCTGCTCGCGATGATGGTTGGCGGCATGGCGACCATTTCCGGCGGCGTGATGGCCGTCTACATCGCGCTGGGGGCGGACGCCATCGCTATTCTTACGACCAGCGTTATGGCTGCGCCGTGCGGCCTGTATCTCTCGAAGCTGCTGCTGCCGGAATTCGAACAACCGGAAACGGCCGGCAAGGCGCCTGTGAACGTCGAGAAGCTGCACGTCAACGTCATCGATGCGGCGGCCGGCGGAGCGTCGGATGGACTCATGCTGGCGGTCAACGTGGCGGCAATGCTGATCGCGTTCCTGGCATTCATCGCGTTGTTCGACTTCCTCCTGGGATCGATCTGGGAAGGACTGACGCTGGCGCGCGTGTTTGCTGTCGTGTTCGCGCCCATCGCCTTCCTCATGGGAGTACCCGCTGCCGACATTGGCCCGATGGCGGACCTCCTCGGGACGAAGCTGGTGGCAAACGAGTTCGTGGCGTTCGTGAAGCTGACCAGCGAGTACAAAAACGTGTTGAGCGAGCGCTCGTACGTGCTGGCCACGTTTGCGCTGACAGGGTTCGCGAACATCGCCTCGATTGGGATTCAGCTGGGAGGCATCGGCGGCATGGCGCCGAACCGCCGCGGCGATCTGGCGCGGCTCGGCGGACGCGCGCTGCTGGCCGGATTCCTCGCCACGCTGATCAACGCCTGCGTTGCCTCGATGTTGATGTGATGCCACCCTCGCCGGACATTTACGAGCGCGTCGAAGAGACCGCGTCGCACATCCGCAGCCGGTGCGGCACGCTGCCGGACACCGCCGTCGTTCTCGGCTCAGGCCTGGGCGATTTCGCCGACCAGCTCGTCGATGCTGTCGCGTCGCCGTATAGCGATTTGCCGCATTGGCCGCCATCGACGGTCGTCGGACACAGCGGGCGTCTGGTGATCGGCAGTCTCGGAGCCAGGCGGGTGGCCGCGCTGGCGGGACGTGTCCACTTCTACGAGGGACACGATCTGTCCACCGTCGCGTTCCCGATCCGCGTGATGGGGCGGCTCGGCGTCAAGCAGGTGATCCTCACGAACGCCGCCGGAGGAATCAATACGGCGTTCGCGCAGGGCGCGTTGATGATCATCGACGATCACATCAACCTCCTCGGATCGAATCCGCTCATCGGCCCGAACGACGACCGCTTTGGCGCCCGCTTTCCGGACATGACTGACGTGTATTCACCGCGGCTGCGGCGGATTGCGGATGAAGCGGCCGTCGCGGCGGGGGTTCCCGTGACGCACGGCGTCTACGTCGCGACGGCGGGTCCGAGCTACGAAACGCCGGCCGAGATCCGGTTCTTCCGCAGCATCGGCGCCGACGCGGTCGGCATGTCGACAGTGCCGGAAGCGATTGCCGCCCGTCACTTGGGGCTCGAGGTGCTCGGAATCTCGTGCATCACGAACATGGCGGCCGGCGTGCTGCCGGGGCCGTTGAACCACGAAGAGGTCCTGGAGACGACGCGACGCGTGCGCGGGTCGTTCCTCGCGCTGCTGGAGGAAGTTCTTGCCAGGCTCTGATGCTCGATTGCTCGTCGCCGCCGCGCGCCGCGCGCGGCGGCATGCTCATGCGCGCTACTCCGGGTTCAAGGTCGGCGCCGCTCTCGAGACGGCCGACGGCACGATCATCGGCGGTTGCAACGTCGAGAATGCGACCTACGGGCTGACGATCTGCGCGGAACGTGTCGCGATGTTCAAGGCGTTGTCGGAGGGGCATCGTCAGTTCACCCGCGTTGCCGTGGTTGCCGACACCGCAGCGCCGACGCCGCCCTGCGGTGCGTGCCGGCAGATCCTGTGGGAGTTCGGCGGCGATCTGGAAGTGATCCTCGCCAATCTCCGCCGCGAGATCGGCCGCCATCACCTATCGGAGTTGCTCCCCTCTCCCTTTGACGATCGTTTGCTGAAGTGACCCAGGTAATGTAGCGGGTGCGGGGGCAGTGACGCGCGGTCACAAAAGCCGCAATGCATCGACCGGATTGCACCGGACTGCTCGCCGTGCAGGGAGCCACGCGGCCAGAAAGCCGAGCAGTGCCAGTACGATAGCTGCAGCGATGAACGTCATCGGATCGCGCGCCGGGAACCCATAGACGAGGGTCTCGACGAACCGGGAAGCCCAGACACTGATTGCTGCGCCGGCGCCGACGCCGATGATGATCAGCAGCGAGAGGCGTTTCAGGATGGCGCGGACGACACGTGCTGGTGCACCGCCGAGCGCGATCCGAATGCCGATCTCGTTTCGCCGACTGGAGACGTCATGTGCGGCAACGCCGTACAGCCCGATGCCCGCCAGCAGCAGGGCGATTCCCCCGAAGAAGCCAGCGAGCTGCGCAAGGAGACGTTGCCGCGTCAGTGAGGCGCGAACCTGGTCCTCGAGGGGTCGTACCGTCACGGCCAATCGCGGGTTCACGGCAGACACGGCTCCTGCCACGCCTGCGGCGAGCGCCTCTGGCGAGCCGCTCGTGGCGCGTACGCTGAGTCTGATTGGAGAGAATGGAAATCCAGCGACGTCGAACTGCGCGAGAGGGAGATACCAGGTAGGTGGAACTGCATCTCTCGGCGAGCCATAGACGGCGTCCGCAACCACTCCAATAATTTCTGCCGGCTGCGCGCGTGGTGTGTTGGGATAAACGGTGATGACCGATCCAATCGCGTCGACCCCGTCAAGGAATCGCCGTGCGAACGTTTCGTTGACGAGGGCGACACGCGGCGCGCCCCGTCGATCGCTCTCGCCGATGCTGCGGCCAGTGATCACCGGCGTGCCAAACGTGCGAAACCATCCAGCCGAAACCAGATTTCCGTAAACGTCTCCATTCGCAGGCACGAGCCGGCGAGACGCGGCGCGTTTGGACGACCCGATTGGGACCACTTCGACGGCAGGGGTGAATCCACCTCCGCTCACCGGCGTTCTGTGCGACAGAGCCGCGTCACCAACATCGGGTAGACCGGCGACGGCGGAGCGAACGCGTTCGTAGAGCGAGAGACGCTCGCCCGGTTCGATTCCCGTGCGCTCGGGATCGATCGTGGCGACCAGTACGCGTTCGGGTTCGAACCCGAGGTCGCGCGTAGTCAGCCACGTGAATGACCGGCCGAACATCGCGGCAGCCGTCAGCAGGGCGAGCGACAGTGTGAGCTGCAAGACGACGAGTGACTCGGCGAGTCGCGCGTTCGCCCGTCCGCCTATGGTGCGGCTCTGATCCTTGAGGGATTCAGATGGATCGACGCGAGCCGCGCGAAGGGCGGGCACGGTGCCGAAGAGCAGCGTCGTAACTGCCGTTACCGCTGCGATGAATGCCAACACGGTGCGATCAATCGAAACATCCAGAAACACGGGATTGGCGGGGGTGGACAATTGCCGAACGAGAAACGCACTTGCGTACGAAGCGATGAGCGTACCCAGGACAGTACCAGTCAACGCCAGCACAAGACTTTCAAGTAAGCGCTGCCGCGCGATGCTCCATCGCGACGCGCCCATCGCAAGCTGGATACTCAACTCGTGGCGGCGGGCACTGGCACGCGCGACCAGAAGATTTGCGATGTTGACACAGCCAATCAGCAACACCAGGGCGACGATCGCTGCGAGAACGACCAGCGGAGTCTCGTAGGCCTCCCGCAAGTTGGAAAACCCGGTCGCGGCTGGAACGACAGTGAATGGCGACGTGAGATAACGCCCGGTGACATCAGGACTCCATGGTCCGATCGTCGCCTGGCGCACCTCAGCCTGCACGCTGCGAAATGCGGCGGCCGCCTCGTCGAGCGACTGCCCGGCTTTCACCCGTGCCAGCAACGTCAGGAAATTCGCTGCGGATTCCCCGAGGTCCGAGTCGCGACCGCGAATCAACGCTTCCGTGGAGATGGGGACGAAGACGTCGACACTCCATCCGACCTCGGGCCCGAAAAACCCTGGAGGAGTGACCCCGACGACTGTGAAGGAAACCGAATTCAGGCGAACGGATGTACCGATCGCATTCGCAGCGCCGCCAAGCTCCCGTTGCCAATACCGGTCGCTGATAACGGCGACGGGGCCGTCAGGTCCGCCGCCGGGCTGATCGTCCAGCGCGGAGAACGTTCGGCCGACTGCTGCGGGCACACCGAGCGTGTTGAAGAAGTCCCCATCCGCGAAGAGTCCGGTCACGAAACGCGTTGCGCCACCCGACGAGAGATCGAACGGCGTGAAGGACCAGGCCGTGGCCGCCTCCCACAGGTGCGACCTTCGACGGATTTCATTCCAGACCGGATAGCTCCACGCGCGAACACGCGTCTCGCCGGTGTCGTCCCGAGTCACACTGTCGGTGAGGTGGACGAGCCGCGCCGGGTCCTCCACCTGCAAAGGACGAAGCAAAAGACCATTCACAATCGAGAAGATCGCCGTGTTCGCCCCGATGGTGAGCGTCAGTGACAGGATCGCGAAGACGGTCGCAGTCCGTGTGGCCAGCAACGAGCGGACGGCTAGACGCAAGTCACGCAGCATACGTTGCCCTCTCCCCGACGCGCGTTCAACGGCCGTGCCACTCACCGGTTCACGAGAAACCGTCGTGTACGTGCGGCCTTTCATATGGGCACCGTCAGGATGCGTCTGATTCGTTCGGACGTGGGACGCGCGCTGCTCGAAGGCGAACACTAAGGTTTCTTGCCGGACTGCGGCCCCCCGTGAACGGCTGATATTATCGATTCGCGTGCTGCCGACAATCGACTGGAAAGACGACACGGTCGTGATGATCGACCAGCGGAAGCTGCCCGCGGCCGAGGTCTACGTGACGTGCCGTACGGCGAACGACGTGGCCAAGGCGATCAAGACCATGGTGATTCGCGGCGCGCCGGCCATTGGCGTGGCGGCGGCCATGGGCCTGGCGCTCGGGATGCGCCGGAGCAAGGCCACCGGCACCAAGCAGTTCACGACCGAATTTCAGAAGCTCTGCGATCTGATGGCGGCGACACGACCGACGGCGGTCAATCTGTTCTGGGCCATCGAGCGGATGAAGCGGACGTTCGCCGACGCGGCCCACAACGGCTCCTCTGTCGCCGAGCTCAAGGATCGTCTCGACGCGGAAGCACGGAAGATCCACGACGAAGACGTGCAGAGCTGCCGCGACATGGGCGCATTTGGCGCCGAGCTCGTGCCCGCGGACGCGCGCATCCTGACGCATTGCAACGCCGGAGCGCTGGCGACCGCCGGGTATGGAACCGCCCTGGGCGTGATCCGCGCCGCTGCGGAGCGTGGGAAGCGCGTCGCCGTGCTCGCCGACGAGACGCGGCCGTTTCTGCAGGGCGCGCGGCTGACCGCGTGGGAGCTGGTCCGGGACGGCATCGACACGACGGTCATTACCGACAACATGTCCGCATCGATGATGCGGCTCGGGCACGTCGATCTCGTCGTCGTCGGCGCCGACCGGATCGCGGCGAATGGCGATGTCGCCAACAAGATCGGCACCTACGGCGTGGCCGTTCTCGCGCGCGAGCACGGCATTCCTTTCTACGTGGCCGCGCCCCTGTCGACGATTGACCTCAATACGCCGGATGGGAGCCGTATTCCGATCGAGGAGCGCAACGACCGTGAGGTGACACACGTCGGTGCCGCGCGGTTGACGCCGGAAGGCGCAAAGATCCGCAACCCCGCGTTCGACGTCACGCCGGCGAAGTACGTCACCGCGATCATCACCGAGCGAGGCATCGCGCGGCCACCCTACGAAGAGTCGCTGGCGCAGCTGGTGGGCCAGCAGGCGGCGCGCGCCTAGCGACATGATCGTTCTTGGTCTGGAGACCTCCTGCGACGAAACCGCGGCGGCTATCGTCGACGAGAGCGGCGATCCGCAGCGGCCCTGGCGGCTGAAGTCGAGCGTCGTCGCCTCGCAGATGGCGCTCCACCGTGAGTGGGGCGGCATCGTTCCGGAGCTCTCCGCCCGTCAGCACATTCGTGACATCTGCGGAGTCGTTCGTGAGGCGATCGGTGGAGCCGGCGTGTCGGCCATCGATGCCATCGCGGTCACCCAGGGACCGGGCCTGGTCGGGTCGCTGCTCATCGGCCTCTCGTTCGCCAAGTCGCTGGCATGGGCGAACGATGTGCCGCTCGTGCCGGTTCACCATCTCGCGGGGCATATCGAGTCGCTGGTGCTCGAGAATGGCGAGATGCCGCTGCCGGCCGTCGTGCTGGTCGTCTCCGGCGGCCATACGAGCCTCTACCGTGTCGAAACGGCCGGCCGCTACGAGCTGCTCGGCCGCACACGTGACGACGCCGCGGGAGAGGCATACGACAAGGTCGCCAAGCTGCTCGGGCTCGGGTATCCCGGCGGGCCGGTGATCGATCGACGAGCCGCCCGGGGCGACGAACGGGCGATCGCGTTTCCCAAGACGCGTATCACGCACGCCGACCGGAACGCGCCGGGCGTGCCGGGCACGCGCGATTTCAGCTTCAGCGGGTTGAAGACATCGGTCCTCAGGCACGTCTCACAGCGCCGTGCGGCGCTGGGGCTCGGCGACGAGGCGACCTTGCCGGACCGCGAAATCGACGACATCTGCGCCAGCTTTCAGCGTGTCGTGGTCGAGACGCTCGTGGATGCGCTGTTCGACGCGGCCAGATGGTACGGTGCCCGCAGCGTCGGCGTTGCCGGCGGCGTCTCGGCGAACAGCCGCCTTCGCGCCGAGAGCCGCACGCGCGGGGAGACGCGCGAGCTGCCGGTGTTCATTCCCGGCATCGAGCTGTCAACGGACAACGCCGCGATGATTGCCGCCGCGGGTCTGAGAAACTTCAGGGCCGGCATCACGGCGGAGTGGGATCTGAGCGCCGACGCGTCGCTGACGCTCGCGTAATGCAAAATGCAAAATTCAAAATGCAAACCGCGGCCATTTTGCATTTTGCATTTTGAATTCTGAATTGATGAAAACACTGACCGAATACCTCTGGTTCAACACGAAGAAGCGTCAGGAGTTCGTCCGCATCACCGACGAGGTCGCGGGGGCGGTGAAGAAGAGCGGCATCAGGGAGGGCATGGTGCTCGTGTCGGCCATGCACATCACCGCTGCGGTCTACGTCAACGACTGGGAGAGCGGGCTCATTCACGACTTTCAGGAATGGCTCGAAAAGCTCGCTCCGGCGGGTCTGGACTACCGCCATCACCAGACGGGCGAGGATAACGCCGACGCCCACCTCAAACGGACGCTGATGGGGCATCAGGTCATCCTGCCCATTACCGCCGGGAAGCTGGATCTCGGACCGTGGGAGCAGGTGTTCTACGCGGAGTTCGATGGCCAGCGGAAGAAGCGGGTGGTCGTGAAGGTGATGGGAGAATGACGCCGCGTGACGGACAGGCGTAAGTACCCCGATCGGCCGTACGTCGGCGTTGGCGCCGTCATCCTTCAGGATGGCAAGGTGCTGATTGTCAAACGCAAGTACGATCCGCTGGCCGGCCAGTGGAGCCTGCCCGGCGGCGGCGTCGAGCTGGGCGAGACGCTCGAGGACTCGGTCGTGCGCGAGATGCTCGAGGAGACGGGGCTGGACATCGAAGTTGGGCCGGTGATCGAGGTCTTCGATCGAATCACGCGCGACAGCAACGGTGACGTGAAGTACCACTTCGTCCTCGTTGACTACTTGTGCTGGCCGGTCGGCGGGGAGTTGCAGGCCAGTTCCGACGTCGAGGAGGCGCGGTTCGTCGAGCCGGCCGACCTTCCGCAATACAACCTCACGCGGAAGGCGAATCAGGTGATTGAACGCGCGCTCGAGCTCGATCAGCAGGCGCCGAGGCCGGTGCGGTAATGCCAAGCCGGGCCGACGCGTGGCAGCTGCTGACCGAATGGACGGCCGGAGAGAGCCTGCGCAAGCACGCGCTGGCGGTCGAAGCGGCGGTGCGGGGGTATGCGCGGCAGGCCGGCGCAAACGAAGAGGAATGGGGTATCGTCGCGCTGCTCCATGATTTCGATTACGAACGGTATCCGACGGCTGCCGACCATCCGTTCCGCGGCTGCGAGGAACTGCGGCGGCGCGGATATCCCGAATGGGTCATGAAGGCGATCCTGTCGCATGCCAGCTATTCCGGCGTTCCGCGCGAGACACCGCTCGAACACACGCTGTTCGCGTGCGATGAAATGGCGGGATTCGTCACCGCCGCCGCCCTGGTCCGCCCTACAAAAAGCGTGCTTGATCTGGAGGCGCCTTCGGTGATCAAGAGGATGAAGGACAAGGCGTTCGCCCGCGCCGTCTCGCGCGACGACCTGCGCCTCGGGGCCGACGAGCTGAACCTGCCGCTCGACGCGCATGTGGCCAATGTCATCGCCTTTCTGCGCGAGCAGGCCGACACGCTCGGGCTGCGTGGAACTTTATGACCGCAACCTCACGTATCCCCAACGGCTACCCGTGAATCCAGTCGTCAAGCTCGATCGCGTGACCGTTCGCTACGGCCGCCAGCAGGCGCTGCGCGACGTCTCCGCCTCCTTCCCGTCCGGCGCCGTCGGCCTCCTCGGCCCGAACGGGGCGGGGAAGAGCACGATGCTGCGATCGCTGCTCGGCTTCATCGTGCCCGAGCAGGGCGAGATGCGTGTCCTCGATCGCGACGTCAAGCACTCGGCGCTGGCGATACGGTCCCGTATCGGCTACATGCCGGAAAGCGACGCGCACATTCCCGGAATGAATGCGGTGTCGTTTGTCGCCTACTGCGGATCGCTCTCGGGGCTCCCGCACGCCGACGCGATGCAGCGCGCGCACGAAGTGCTCTACTACGTCGGCCTGGGCGAAGCGCGCTACCGGAACGTCGAAACCTATTCAACCGGCATGAAGCAGCGGATCAAGCTGGCGCAGGCGCTGGTGCACGACCCGGATCTGCTGTTTCTCGACGAGCCGACCAACGGCATGGACCCCAAGGGCCGCGATGAGATGCTCGAGCTCATCCGGGATATCGCGCACAACAAGGGGCTCAGCCTGATTCTCTCGTCGCACCTGCTGCCGGACGTCGAATACACCTGCGACTACGTCGTGGTGATGGACAAGGGCACGGTCGCGACCGAGGGGCCGATTGCGACGCTCAAGGGGCAGGGAGGACGCGTCTTCGAACTGCGGGTGAAGGGCGATGCGGCGGCATTCGTCCAGGTGCTGCACGCGGAAGGCCTCGAGTGTCATGAGACCGAGGAGGACACGATGCGCGTCTTCGTGCCGGGCGACGGGCTGGCAAACGGCAACGACGCGCGCCGGCTGTTTCATCTCGCCGCGTCGCACGGCATGCAGGTGCGGCATCTGCGGGCAAGTGTGCCGACGCTCGAGGATGTCTTCGCACGGGCAGTGGGAGAGAAGTAGCGGTGCCTATCCACGATCAGGGATACCGGCGCTACGGCGGGCGGCGCGAGGCGCACGGCCGGACGTGGTGGGTGATCACGCGCGCCGGCGTCATCGAACGGCTGCGCGAGCGGAAATTTCTGGGCCTGCTGCTGATTGCCTGGCTGCCGTTCCTCGTTCGCACCGTACAGCTCTATATCGCGGCCAACTATCAGCAGACGGCGCAGTTCCTGGGGCCGACTCCCGGATTGTTCCGTGAGTTCCTCTCGCAGCAGGGCATTTTTGTCTTCTTCATCACGATGTACGTGGGTGCCGGACTGATCGCCAACGATCGGCGCGCGAACGCCCTGCAGATCTATCTGTCCAAGCCGCTCACCCGCGTTGACTACGTTGTCGGCAAACTGGCGACGCTGCTGATCTTCCTGATCTTTGTCACGTGGGTCCCGGGCATTCTGCTGCTGCTGATGCAGATGATGTTTGCCGGGAACCTGACGTTCCTGAAAGCCAATCTGTTCCTGTTCCCGGCAATCACCGCCTACGCTGCCGTCGCAGTGACGATGGCCGCCTTTTCGATGCTGGCGCTCTCGTCGCTGTCCAAGAGCCGCCGGTTCGTCGCGGTGATGTACGCGGGGCTGATCTTCTTCACGGCGGCGATGTATCAGGCGCTGCGCGGCATCACCGGCAGCCGCGCCTGGGCGGTGATCTCGCCTGGGGACGTCCTCAACGTTTTCGCCGACGTGATCTTCCGGAACCAGAGTCCCCTGCCGATTCCATTCCTCGTGGCGTTGCTGGTCGTGGCGCTGCTGCTCGGCGCATCCGTCCTGGTGCTCGAGCGGCGTGTGCGCGGCGTGGAGGTGGTCACATGATCGTGACCACCGAGCACCTGTCCAAGTGGTACGGTCAGGTCTCCGGCCTCAACGACGTCACCGTCACCGTACCGTCCGGCATCACCGGCCTGCTCGGGCCGAACGGCGCGGGGAAGTCGACGTTCATGAAACTGATCACGGGCCAGCTCAAGCCGAGCAAGGGTGCCGTGCACGTGCTCGGCGAGCCAATCTGGGGTCACCCGGCGCTCTACCAACGCATCGGTTTCTGCCCCGAGCAGGACGCGTTCTACGAGCGAATGACGGGCATCGACTGGGTGACGGCGCTGGTGCGGCTGAACGGGTTGTCTGCCGACGCCGCGCGCGTGGCGGCGGAGCGGGCGCTTGACGCGGTCGACCTGATGGACGCGGCGAACAAGAAGATCGGCGCCTACAGCAAGGGCATGCGGCAGCGCGTCAAGATGGCGCAGGCGATCGTGCACGATCCGGATCTGCTGATCCTCGACGAGCCGCTGTCCGGCATGGACCCGATCATGCGGCGGCGGACCATCCGGCAGATCAAGGACTGGGCTCGGGCCGGCAAGAGCATTATCGTGTCGAGTCACATCCTGCACGAGGTCGAGGCGATGACCTCAAACATCCTCCTGATCAACAACGGGAGGATTCTCGCCGAGGGCAACGTCCACCAGATTCGGGATCTCATCGACACACATCCGCATTCGGTGTTCATCCGCGTCGCCGATCCACGCGCGCTGGCGCGCACCCTCCTGGTAGAGGACGGCGTGATTAGCATGCGCTTCGAACCGGGCGCGCTCGTCGTCGAAACGGCGCGGCCCGATGCGTTTTACGCACGCGTCACGCAGATGGCGGCGTCCGGAGAGGTCGGCGTGATCGACGAGGTGACGTCGCCCGACGACAACCTGCAGGCCGTCTTCCAGTATCTGGTGAAGCAGTAATGGGGGTTCAGGAGGTTCACGGGGTTCAGGAGGTTCACGGGGTGCAGAGGGGATCGTCACTGGCTGGCGCGGCGCGCATCTTCGACCTTTCGCTCGGCGAGCTGATCTGGTCCCGGCGGACGATCTTCATGGCGCTGATCGTCGGCGCACCGGTGCTCCTCGCCACAATCGCCCGCATCGTCCAGGCGAGCGGCGTGGCGCCGCTCCGCGTCAACGGTCAGGGTGTCGATCCGGCGAGCATCTTCGGGATGATCATCTGGGTGCTCTTCCTGCGGTTCATTGTCCCGGTACTTGGCGTCTTCTACGGCACCTCGCTCATCGCCGACGAAGTCGACGACAAGACGATCACCTATCTCTTTACGCGGCCGCTCCGCCGCGGGGCGGTCCTGCTCGGCAAGTACCTGGCGTATCTCGCGTGCACCACGCTCGTCGTGCTGCCGTCGGTGATGATCGTGTACTTCATGCTGGTGCCGCTCCGTGACGTTGCGAGAACCTTTCCGGCGCTTTTGACCGACCTCGGGCTGCTGTCGATCGGCATCGCCGTCTATGGTGCGGTCTTCACGATGGTGGGCGCATGGATGAAGCGGCCGCTGGTTGTGGGCCTGGTCTTTACGTTCGGCTGGGAGCAGTTCGCGATGCTGATGCCCGGCTACCTGCGGCGTTTCACGCTGGCGCACTACCTTCAGGCACTGGTGCCGCACGCCATGCCCGCGGACGAAAGCGTGACGTCGCTGCTCCAGTCCGTCTTTGCCGAGTCGCCATCGGCGCCGCTGAGCCTGTTCGTCTTGATCGCGATCACGGTTCTGTCGCTCGCCTGGGCGATGCGTATCGTCGAGCGAAAGGAGTACGTACTCGAGCAATAACCGGGCTCAGAAGCCGTGGCTTCCGGCCTTCAGGCGGAAGCTACGGGGCAGGGATGGGTGGTTTTGTAAACTCCGCGCAACATCCCGGGAACACAGGCCCCAGCCGCCCCGTATAATCTGTCGTTGGAGTCCCAAATGACCAGACGCACCCAGCGGTTCCTGTTCCTCGGCGTGGCTATTCTGGTGGTTGGCCTGGGAACGGGCCTTGTCGCCTCATACGTCGGTTTCCCGAATCTGGGGATCACCAGTGACGGGCCGGCCGAACTGGCCTACGTTCCGGTGGACGCCACCGCGGTTGCGTTTGCCAACGTTCGCGAGGTGATGGACTCAGAGGTGCGTCAGAAGCTCATCCAGCAGGTTGCCCCGGGAGATGGCGCCGACCAGTTCGAAGCGGAAACCGGCATCAATATCCAAACCGACGTGGATCGCCTGGTCGCCTCGATTAGCGGAAGCCCGGACCCGTCGAATCCTGCCGCCAGCCGGCCATTGCTCGTCGCGCGTGGACGGTTCGATACCGCCCGGATTGAGGCTGCCATCCGCGCCAAGGGCGGCGAAGTCGAGCAGTACAACAAGCAGCGTCTGATTACCTTCCAGAACGAGCTGGGCCTGTCGTTCGTTGAGCCGGACCTCGCGGTTGTCGGCTCGCCCGCGTCGGTCAAGAAAGCCATCGACACGAAGGCCTCCGGTAAGAACGTCACCGAGAACGCCGCCCTGATGGGCATGGTGAAGGACTTCGATGGCGGCAATGCCTGGGCAATTGCTCACGTCGAATCGATCGCGGCGGGAAGCGTCATTCCCCAGGAGATTCGCCAGCAGCTGCCACCGGTGACCTGGCTTGCCGTGAATGGCCGCATCGACGACGGGATTCGCGCGATGGTTCGGGCCGAAGCCCGCGACGAAGCCGCGGCGACGAATCTGCGCGACGTTATCCGTGGATTGGTAGCGCTGGCGCGCTTGCAGACCAGCCAGCACCCCCAGCTTGGCGAGCTGGTCAACACGCTTGAACTGGGCGGTCAGGGCACGACCGTCACCCTCGGCTTCACGGTGCCGCCGGCTGTGATTGACCTCCTCGGCAAGATGCGGGAGCAAACGACGGCTCCCAGCGCGCCTGCAGCCGCCGCTCCGCGCCGCGCCCTGCCACCGACGTTATAAAGAAGGCACTGTAAACGGGCCTTTCACGCCCGGCGTAAATTCGGCCAGTGGAGTCCGCCGTTCCGGCGGACCTGTATCCAAAGCGTGGCCGAATTGGTTTTTTTCTACGGGACGCTGATGACCCCGTTCAACCGGACCGGGCAAATGCGTCTGGATCAGCACCTTGCATTCGTCGGTCGCGGCACCATCCCCGCCGCGCTCTTCGACCTTGGCATCTACCCGGCGGCCGTGCCGGCGCCCGACAGCCGCGTCACCGGCGAGGTATACGAGCTCACCGACCCGTTTGCCGCGCTCCGCACCCTCGACGAGCTCGAAGGCTACCGGCCCGGCGACCCTGAGACCAGCCTGTACACCCGCACCAGGACACCTGTAGCCCTTGAAGACGGCACCACGGTGGAAGCGTGGGTCTATTTCTACAATGCGCCGCTCGGCCGCGCCGAACGCATCGAGTCGGGCGACTATCTCGAACACCTCAAAGTGCGTTGACAATCCGGCCGAGGCCGGACTCTACGAACCTAGACGCCCGAACGCTCCGCCTTGATCGCCTCGAGGAACTCCGCAATCACCGCGCGAATCCGGTCCGGCAGCTCGACGAACTCGAGGCCGGAGTAGTAGGTCACGACGTCCTGATCGACGTCGCTGATGCGCGAATGAACGACCCGCGCCTTGACGACGACCGGCTGCGACCGCAGCGTGAGCCGCATGTTATGCAATGAGTTGAGGTGAAGCGGGAATCGCGTTTCGACGCCCAGTCCCTTGACGCTCAGCTGCGTGACGGCCATCGGTTCGAACACCATGACTTCGCCAACGAGCTGACCCAGCATCGGCACGCGCTCGTACTCACGCTGTTTTGTCATGGGGTGCTGTGGGGTTTATACCGTACAAACGATGGGGCGGCCCGAAGGCCGCCCCTGAAATCGCCAGTAGCACGCGGGCATCGTGCGCGATTTCAAAGCGGTGCTAGTTCATGCGCAGCGCAGGACGCGCCGTGGGAAACGTCTCCTCTTCTTCGTCCGCCAGCTGCGAGATCGCAGTGTCGAAATCCTGTCCTTCGTGCTCGGTTGTGCACGTGAGCACGGGGATGTCCCGCGTCTCCTCATCGAGCTTCAGCATCGTCAACAGCTGGAATCCCTCCAGCTGTTCGATCCGCGTGCACAGAATGACGAGGTTCGGCAGGACTTTCTTGATTTGCGAGTACGCGTGCTCGCTCGACTCGACGAACACCATGTCGTAACGACCGGCGTCGAGCACCGTCTCGAGCATGCCCAGTACTTCGGTGTTGCCGTTGACGACAACGACCTTCTGCACTGGTGTGACCACGATCCGGGTGTCAGTCATCTGCGTAACCCGCCCTTCTGTCCACCGGTGATTCAGGATCTGTGCCACGATGAAATCCGGAAGGAGGCGAGATCTTCACCCTGTCTTATCGGCCCTCGACCGCACTGTCCTGATAGGGGGTGCGGATGGGCTGGGTAAACGGCGGTGTTTATGTGAAATTTATGCCTTCTTTTTTACGAGAATTTCGATGATTCGCCTCCTCCTGCTGGTCACGATGGTTGTCGCTTCCGTGGCGGCCTGTGGACGTTCGGAGCCGCCTGAGCGGCAGACCGACCCGAGCGTCGCCGCCCTGGTCGGTGAGGTGTCGCCGCCGCGGCTCCAACAGACGGTCACGACGCTGGCCGCATTCGGCACGCGCAACACATTGTCGGACGCCACGCCGCCTGATCGGGGTATTGGAGCCGCGCGCGAATGGATCCTGCGCGAGCTGCAGCGTGCGAGTCCGCGTCTCCAGGTGAGTTTCGACGTCCACCAGCTGGCGCAGCAGGGCCGTATCACGCGGCCCGTGGAACTGCGCAACGTCATTGCAGTTCTACCGGGGCGAAGCGCGCGGCGGATCTACGTCACGGCGCACTACGACACCGTGAACGTCGGGCCGGGGGCGCAGATTGCGTCCAACACGCAGCCGCCAGGCGTGACTGTCCCCGACGCGCAGTTGAATCCGGCGCAGGACTACAACGCGCTCGCGCCCGGAGCCAACGACAACGGCAGCGGAACGGCGCTGACGATGGAACTGGCGCGTGTGCTCGCCGGCAGCGGCATCGATTTCGACGCCACGCTGGTGTTTGCCCTGTGGGCGGGCGAGGAGCAGGGCCTGTTTGGATCGCGCGCCCATGCCCAGCGACTGCAGGAAAGCGGAGCGATCGTCGAGGCAACGTTCAACAACGATATCGTCGGCAACTCGCGCGGAGGCAATGGCGTTGTCGATACCGCCACCGTACGCCTGTACGCGCAGGGGCCCGAGGATTCGATGTCGCGGTCGCTGGCGCGGTACATCGAGAAAGCGGCGGCCGCGTATGTGCCGTCGCACCGGGTGAGGCTGATGGCGCGCGAGGACCGGTTCAGCCGCTCGAGCGATCACACCTCGTTCACGCAGCGCGGTTTTCCCGCGGTCGTGTTCCGCGAGTCGAAGGAAAACTTTTCGCGTCAGCACGGCGCGGACGACACACCCGAAGGCGTCGATTCCGCATACCTCGCGCAGAACGCGCGCGTGAATGTGGCCGCGGCTGCGCTGCTGGCGATGGCGCCGCCCGCACCGCGCGTCGTCAGCGAGAAAGGGCAGCCGCTGATCGGGCGGCAGCCATCGGGTTACGACGCCAACCTGCGATGGCTGTCGTCTCCCGGCGCCTCGGGCTACCGCATCTATCGCCGCGACCCCTGGGCTCAGACGTGGGAATCAGCGGAGGCAGTCGGCAACGTGACGCAGTTCGTCGTGCAGGGCGCGTCGATCGACGACTGGGTTTTCGGTGTCGCGGCGGTGGGTCCGGGCGGTCAGGAGAGTCTGATCAGCGCCTGGGTGCCGCGCTCCCGTGCGGACGCGGACATCAAGTTCCAGGCGCCTTGAACACAAAAAAGGGGAGCCACGCGGTGTGGCTCCCCCAGGTTTCGCGCCGAATCCGTCAGAACTCGAACTTGAACCCGAGCTGGATGCGGCGGAAGTCGTCCTTGAAGCCGGTGACGCGATTGTCCGTGCCCGGCGCCGACGTCACGAACGCACTCTCCGTGTTCGTGTACATGTTGTGGTGATTGAAGATGTTGTAGAACTCAATCCGCGCGAGAGCCGCCTTGCTTCCGAAGCGGAACCGTTTGCCGAAGGACAGATCGACATTCCAGGTGCCCGGGCCGCGGAAGTCGTTCCGTTTCGTGAGCGAATCCGGATAGGGGCCGAAGTCCGAGGTGCCCTGTACCGGATGCACATAGGTACCGGCGGCCGGTACCAGCGGTGTGAGGTCGAGCAGGATGTATTCGTTCGGCTCTCCGGTGGGCGTGTCCCCATCGGCATTGCGGTCGATACCGGTTGGATCGAGCGCCCGCATGCAGATAAAGAACCCGTTATCGCAATCTCCGACCGAGAACGGATAGCCGCTGCGAGCGCTGAACAGCCCGTTCACCTGCCAGCCGCCGAGCCACACGTTGTTACCGCCGAACGGCACGCTCCAGATCGCGCTGGCGGACAGGCGATGGCGCACGTCGAATGACGCATACCCGTAATCGAGCATCGGGTTCCACGGGTCGAGATATCCGCTGCCGACAATGAAGCGCATGTTGTCGCTGTCGGTGAACGTGCTGCTCAGGTTGTCCTTGGCACGACTCAGCGTATACCTCGACGTCAGCGCGACGCCGGTGCGGCCAAGTTGATTCGTGTCCAGTGAGAACACGACGCCGTGATACTGCGACTCGCCGCGATTGCTGCGGGTGCCGAAGGACGAATACTGCGTGTTCGGGCGCGCCAGACAGGGACCCTGCACCGGGTTGGCGACGCAGTTCACTCCGGCCGGCACACCTTCGTAGGCGGCTGGTGCACCGGCTCTGTTGACATCGGCGAGGTCATAGAGCTTCCTGCCGCTCGAGCCGTTGTACTCGATGCCACCGGTGAAGGTGGTGCCGAGTGCTTTCGTCAATGAGATGCCATACAGATGCGAGTACGCCGTCTCGATGTTCTGGTCGATGTGGCGCAGCTGCGCGACGGGAATGGTGCGGACCGTTCCCGCGGCGCCGCCGAACGGCCCAAGATTCTCCGTGTTGATCGGCTGCAGTGCATCCAGGGTCGCCAGGACATACAACGGGGGATTGAACAGCACGTTGTAGGTGACGTTGCCGAAGTTCCGCTCGTAGGCGATGCCGTAACCGCCGCGGACCGCCGTCTGCCCGTCGCCGTTGACGTCCCACGCGAAACCGAGGCGCGGCGCGAAGTTGTTCTTGTCGGCCTTCCACAGCGAACCGATCGGACTTTCGTTCGTCGGAAAGGCCGCTCCGCCCCGCAGCTGTGCGAAGGTCTGCTGCGGCGTCGCTTCCGTCAGATTGAAATCGGTGTCTGCCCAATAGAAGTTCGAGTCGTACTTCGGATCACTCTTCTTCTGCGGGCCGAAGTACTCGTAGCGCACGCCCAGATTGAGCTTCAGCCGATTGCCGACGCTCCAGTTGTCGTTGGCGTAGAACGCGACCTCGTTGTAGCGGTTCTTGCTCAGGAAGGACGGCTCGGCGACCGGGGTGACGTAGGTCTCGCCGGGGAATCCGTCAGGATTGATTGCCTTCTGGAACCGGCCAATCTGACCGGTGACCAGGTTGTTGAGCGAGTTCGTATTGTTGGTGGTGATGTTCAGGAACTGCAGCGCATTCGAGAACGCGCCGAAGGTGTGATCGTCCATCACCCGCACGAAGGCGCCGCCGAAGCGCACGTCGTGTGAGCCTTTCAACCAGGTCTGATCCTGGTAGAACTGGAACAGCTTCTGTGGACCTCCAGCCGGAATCGACACGCCCGGATTGAACGGGAAGTAGCCCGGGAACGCAATCGGATCCCCGGACAACAGGACCGCCGTCTGCGAGTTCATGTACAGGGCCGGCTCCGGGTCGCCATTGATCGGCTGGTCTTCCGAGATCTTGTTCCAGACCAGCCGCGATTGGCTGGTGAAGTTATTGGACCAGACACGGGTGAGCGACCCGTTGATGTTGTGCTTCCGCTCCAGGGTCGGCGTGTTGTACATCGGATAAGGACTGGACGACTGGGTACCAGCCTCGTTGTCGCCCTTCAGATACGAGTAGGCGATGCTTGCGCGGTTGTTCACGCCCAGCGCGAAGTCGATCTTGTTGATGGTCTGATAGGTGTCGCCGGGGAACCCGCCGCCGGCGTCCGTGGCAATCGGGACATCGGCTCGCTGGAAGACCGGCAACGACGCCGGCAGGCTGTTGAACGCCCCGGTGCCCGCGATTCCGAGCGCCGTCGTGACGTCACCTCGAGTCAGGACCGGTCCCGTCGGGGAGACGCCCACGCCATACCGCGAGAAATAGCTCTGCGTCACCGGCGCGCTGGCGGCGAGGAATTGCGGCGTCACTACCCACGAGGACAGCGTGTCCGTGCTGCGGATGCCGATATATTCGAGGCTCGAAAAGAAGTGGACCTTGTCCCTGACGAGCGGGCCGCCGAGGCTGTAGCCGGGCTGATTGCGCCGGAAATTCCCCTTCGGCAGTTCCTTGTCCTCGTTGTCGGGGCTGTTGTTCGAGAGCTCGTCGTTCCTGAAAAACTCATACGCCGAGCCGCTGAAGCGATTCGTCCCCGACTTGGTGACGACGTTGACGATGCCGCCCGTTGCGCGCCCGTAC
This sequence comes from Vicinamibacterales bacterium, assembly GCA_050742535.1. Lineage (GTDB taxonomy): Bacteria > Acidobacteriota > Vicinamibacteria > Vicinamibacterales > UBA2999 > Gp6-AA40. The sequence goes on from JBOGIQ010000027.1 coordinate 20,758, forward strand.
TGTGCAGAGAAGTTGTTGGTGACGACAGAGAATTCCTGCACCGCGTCGAGCGGCACTTCCTGTCCGATACTGGCGACGAACAGATAGTTGTTGTCGCCGCCGTCCAGCAGGATGTTCGTGCTCGAGCTGCGCTGGCCGTTGATGCTGAAGCCCGTGCCGCGGCCGCCGCCGCCGACGAGCGTCAGTTCGTCGGGAGACACTTCCCGGACGTTGCCGGCGAGCGCCACCAGGTCATACGGGTTTCGAGTCAGCGTCGGCAGTTCGATGATTTGACGCGCGTTGACGGTCGTCTTGAATTCGCCCGTGCGCGTGTCGATCGCTTCCTGCACGGCAGTGACCGTTATCGCCTCCGTCACGGCCCCCACCTCGAGCCTCACGTCCGCCGCCACCTCTGAACCGACCGAGACGGTCACGCGCCGCCCGACCGGCTTGAAGCCGGTGAGCATGAAGGTGACTTCGTAGGTGTCGGGGGTGACGTTCGCGATCACGTACTTCCCGTCCGTGTCCGACACGGTCTCACGGGTGAAGCCGGTGTTCACCGATTTTGCGGTGACGGTCACGCCGGGGACCACGCCGCCCGACGTATCAGCAACCGTCCCTGAAATTCGGCCGGTCTCAATCTGGGCCCACGCGGGGGCATATGCGGCCGCCAGCGCTACGAGCGCCAGGGCCAAGCTAAATCGAACCGCTAGTCGTCTCATCGATGTGTCCTCCGCGTAGACGGATAGACGTGCGAACCCGTGGAATACCCACGGCAGCCGCTCCGGAGCCACGCGCGCATCTGTCTCATTGATTGTCTGAACGTGCTTCAGTCAGTTACCGAAAAGGCGTACCAATTTGCCGGACCAGCTAAGTGGTTGCCAATTCAACGACTTGGGCGAACGGACGGTCTGAGCCAAGTCCCGCGGATCCATGAATCACGTGTAGTGGAACCAATTTCACGGATCTTCCCGGCCCCTTAATGCAACGATAACGAATACCACAGTCAGGCCATCATTGTCTGCCTGACGATCCATCCCGATTACGGAAGTGTGAAAGTGTCCCATCGCATCGCCGTCATCCCCGGGGACGGCATAGGAAAAGAGGTGACGGCGGAAGCCGTTCGAGTCCTCAACGCGGTTGGAGGCGTCGACCTCGCGCCGCTTCCTTGGGGCGCCGAGCATTTCCTCGCCACGGGAGAAACCGTGCCGGCCGGCGGCTACGACACGCTTCGATCGTTTGACGCCATCCTCGTTGGCGCGCTTGGCGATCCGCGCGTGCCCGACAATCGGCACGCGCGCGACATCCTGCTCGGCACCCGGTTCGAGCTCGACCTCTACGTGAATTACCGGCCGGTGCGGCTGCTCGATGCCCGCCTGTGCCCTCTCAAGGATCGGACCCCGAACGAGGTCAACTTCGTCGTGTTCCGCGAGAACACCGAAGGCCTGTACGTCGGCGCCGGCGGCCGTTTCAAAGCGGGCACCGACGAGGAGGTCGCGATCCAGGAGGAAATCAATACCTTCAAGGGGGTCAACCGCATCGTCCGTCATGCGTTTGAATTCGCCAGCGCGCGAGGGCTGAGGCGCGTCTGCATGGCGGACAAGAGCAATGCGATGACGCACGGCCATGCGCTCTGGCAGCGCGTTTTTCACGAAGTGCGGGCTGAATATCCCGGGATTCTGGCGACGCACCTCTATATCGACGCCCTGGCGATGTTTCTCGTCCAGGATCCCGCTCAGTTCGAGGTGATCGTCACCAACAATCTGTTTGGCGACATCATCACGGACATCGGCGCGGCCCTTCAGGGCGGCCTGGGCATGGCAGCGTCCGGCAACATTCATCCCGGGCGAACGTCCATGTTCGAGCCGGTCCACGGGTCGGCGCCGCCACTGGCCGGGAAGGACGCCGCCAACCCGATCGGCGCAATTCTGTCCGCCGCATTGATGCTCGAGACGCTCGGCCGTCCGGACGATTGCGCGCGGATCGAGACGGCTGTCGCGGGGGCGGTCCGCAGCGGCGAGGTGACGCGCGACATCGGCGGGACGCTCGGGACCAGGGAGGCCGGCGCGGCCATCTTGCGCCGGCTCGGTTGAACACCCCACTTTTCCACTTCTTCCACTTTTCCACTTTTCAACTTTGATATAGTCATCCGGCTTTGGCCGGCGACGCCTCGCAGACCTTGTAGTGTCCGCCTTCAGGCGGACGCGAGACGCTGGCCCCAACAATTCTCAGAATAGACAGGAGCTCTTCCCATGGCAGCGGACTTTTTTCTGGGCGAGTCGCTGGTCGGCGACGGCAACGAGGTAGCGCATATCGACCTCGTCATCGGTTCGAAGTCGGGCCCGGCGGGCGTCGCGTTCTGCAACGCGCTGACGAACAACAAGGACGGCTTCACCACCCTGTTGGCGGTCGTCACCCCGAATCTGCCGGCCAAGCCGGACACGATCATGTTCAACAAGGTGACGATCAAGGGTGCCAAGCAGGCCGTGCAGATGTTCGGCCCGGCGCAGGCCGCCGTTGCCCGCGCGGTCGTTGACTCGGTCTCCGCCGGCGTGATCCCGCAGAACAAGCTCGACGACTACTGCATCATGGTCGGCGTGTTCATCCACTGGGAAGCCGCCAGCGACCAGAAGATCTACGACTACAACTACCAGGCGACCAAGGAAGCCATCCAGCGCGCGCTGGCCAACAAGCCGAGCGCGGCGGAAGTCGTGGCCGCCTCGAAGACCGCCAAGCACCCGTTTGCGAGCGGCGCGGAAAAGGTCGGCGTCTAGTTTTTTTCGGGATAGGGGGCCAGGGATCGGGGATCAGGAGCGGTTCTCCAATCCCCAATCCCCGATCCCCAATCCCTGATGCGCAAACTCCTCCTTCAACTCGACACCTCTCCCCATCCCAGCGTCTTCGATCGCGTCGTCGCCTACGACGGCGGCGCCGACGAGGTGATGAGTTATGGCGGCGTGACGCCAGAGGCGGTGCGCGAACTGGTGCACGGCGCCATCTTCACGCGCGGCCCCAAGGAGCTCCACAACACGGCCATCTTCATCGGCGGCACCGACATGGCGGCGGGTGAGCGGATCCTCAAAGCGGTCCGCAAGGCGTTCTTCGGGCCATTCACGGTGTCGGTGATGCTCGACTCGAACGGCTCGAACACGACGGCGGTCGCCGCCGTGGCGAAGCTGCTGCAGACTGCGGGAAGCGGGGGCCGCGGTGTGGTGACGGCAGGTACCGGTCCGGTGGGACTTCGTGCCGCGGGCCTGCTCGCCAAAGCGGGAGTCGATGTCTCCCTGACCTCGCGCCGCGCCATCGATCCGGCCGTCGTAGACGGTCTTCAGCAGCGTTTCGGCGGACGCGTGGCGCACGTTGTGATGGCGGACAGCACCGGCGCGGCATCCGTTCTCGAAGGCGCCTCGCTGCTCCTCAACACCGGCCCCGCGGGCGTGACCCTCGTGCCGAAATCCGCCTGGGCCGGCCGCGCGGGTCTCCGCGCCGCTGCTGATTTGAACGCAGTGCCGCCGCTCGGGATTGAAGGCATCGAGGTCACCGACAATGCCGCGCAGCGCGACGGCGTGACGGTGTTCGGGGCGCTCGGGGTCGGCGGCCTGAAGATGAAGATCCACAAGGCGTGCATTGCGCGCCTCTTCGAGCGCAACGATCTGGTGCTGGACGCGGAGACCATCGCTGACGGTGCGAACGAGTTGCGCGGGTAGCGACAGACACCCGTCTTAACCACGAAGAGCGCGAAGATCGCGAAGATCGCGAAGAACACGAAGAGGATGAAGGGCTTTTATGCCCCGCGTGATTGGGATCGACCCGGGCACCGTCAGCATCGATATCTGCGGCCTCGACAACGGCCGCCTCTTCCTCGACCAATCGCTCCCGACCGCCGATGCGCTCCGCGATCCCGCGGCCTTCGTCGCGCGTCTGAAGGAAACCGGCCAGGTCGATCTCATCGTCGGGCCCTCGGGCTATGGGTTGCCGTGCATTTCAGCGGCTGACCTCACGGACAACGATCTCCGGCTGGCCTTTCTCGCGGCCGAAGGGGAAAACGGCGGCATCGGCGGCCTGCGCACGCTGGTCCGCGCCTTGGCCCGCTCCTGGCTTCCGGTCATGCTCACGCCGGGCGTCGTCCACCTGGCTTCCGTCCCAGCGCACCGGAAGGTAAATCGTGTGGACATGGGCACTGCGGACAAGGTCTGCGCCGTGGCGCTGGCGGTCCAGGAGCAGGCGGAGCGGCGAGCATGCGCGATCACCGAGACAGCGTTCGTTCTGCTCGAGCTCGGCGGGGCGTTTACTGCGGCGGTCGCAGTGCAGGGAGGCCGCATCGTCGATGGCCTTGGCGGGTCTTCCGGCCCGCTTGGTGTTCGCGCAGCGGGCGCGCTCGACGGCGAAGTGGCGTTTCTGGCCGGTCGCGTCTCGAAATCGATGATTTTCGCGGGTGGATTCGGTGCGATCGCCGGCGATACGGACCTGGCCGGCTCTGGACCTGAAGTCCAGCGGGCGCGCGAGGCGTATCTCGAAGGCGCAGTCAAGGCCGTCGCATCGCTGCGAGTCGCCGCGCCCGATGCCACGGAAGTTATTCTCTCGGGACGTGTGGCGCGATCAATCGACGTTTACGAGGAGGTGAGCCGGCGGCTGCGGCGTCTCGCCGCCGTTTCGTCGGTCGAAGTCCTGCGCGGACTCAGCGTGTCCGCGATGCAGGCGGCACACGGCGCGGCGTTGATGGCGGACGGACTCGCCGGCGGCGCCGCAGCGGCGCTCATCGAGCACCTGGGTATCCGTGAGGCGTCCGGCACGGTGCTGGACCATCTACACGTCATCTCGCCCGAGCACGCGCGACGGACATTGGGGCTTGTGTGAATTGATGAGAGACATCCTCATCTGCGGTACGTCGACTCGCGCGGCCGCGGAGTCTGCCGCCCGCGCGGGCTTTTCCGTCACCACAATCGATGCGTTTGCGGATCGCGATCAACATCCGGCCGTCCGTGCCCTCTCCGCCGGACGTGACTTCGACGCATCGCCGACTGCAGCCGCGATGGCGCGCGTGGCCCGTGACCTCCCGTGTGACGCCGTCGTCTATTTGTCACCGTTCGAGAATCACCCTCGGGCCGTCGCCGCGCTGGCGGCTGGTCGTGTGCTTCTCGGCAATGCCCCGGAGACGCTCCGGCTCGTACGCGATCCGTTTGTGCTTGCCGGGGCGTTGAGAAGCCACGGCGTCGAGGTGCCGCGTCTCATGAACGCGAACGACTCGAACGATTCGAACGATTCGAACGAATCGAACGGTTGGTTGGTCAAACCGTTTCGTTCCGGCGGGGGAGCAAGGATTCGCGAATGGCAGCGGGGACCGATCCCGCGCGGCTGGTATTTACAGAAAAGGATCGACGGTACGCCCGGGTCGATCGTTTTTGCCGCGGCGAAAGGCGCGTGTGTGCCGATCGGGTTCTCCCGTCAGCTCGTCGGCGACGCGAATTTCGGCGCTGCCGGCTTTCGTTACTGCGGCAGCATCCTCGCCCCTCCTGGCGATCGGCAGTTCCCTGACGGCGCCGCCGTATTCGAGGCAGCCGGCGCCATCGCACGGTACGTGTCCTCGATGTTTGGTCTCGCTGGTCTCAACGGGCTCGACTTCATCGCGCGGGGACGCGTCGTCTATCCGCTCGAAGTGAATCCACGGTGGTCTTCCTCGATCGAGGTCGCCGAGCGCGCGTTCGCGATGCCGTTCTTTCCCGTGCATGCCGCCGCCTGCAGCGATGGTGTCCTGCCGACGTTCGACTGCGCGGCAGCCCTCGAGCGTGCCGACGTGGTCGGCAAGGCGATCGTCTATGCCCGTCGCCTTGTCTCCGTTGGCGACACGTCGAACTGGCTGGAGGATTCCTCTGTGCGCGACGTTCCGCCCAGCGGCGAGTGCTTCCGGCCGGGGCAGCCAGTCTGCTCCGTTTTCGCGACCGCGGCCGATAGCGAGACCTGCTACCGGCTGCTGGTCAGTCGCGCGGCGCGCATCTATGCCGAGCTGGAACCTGCGGCACGGTCCGCCTAAAGGCGGACACTACGACAACAAGGCCAAGGAAGGCGGACACTACGAGACAGGGCGTAGAATCGGCCATGCGAAAACTGACACTGGTCCTCGCCATCGCGGCCATCGTGCCGCTCAACGCCGCGCCGCTCTCCCAGGCGGATCGCGACGCGTTGATCAAGGATCTCGAGCGGTCGCGGACCGTATTCCTCGACGCCATCGCTGACGTGAAAACGGACGCACAGTGGAACCACAAGCCGGCGCCGGACCGCTGGTCGGTCGCCGAATGCGCGGCGCACATCATCGCCGCGGAACAGTACTTTCGCGACGCCATCGCCGCTGCGCTCAAGACTCCTGCTCTGCCGGCGGCGCAACAGTCCACCGCTGGCGACGCGGTGATCTCGAAGATGGTTCGCGATCGCACCCAGAAGTTCCAGGCGCCGGCGCAACTCGAGCCGACGGGCAAGGTCGTCCCCCGGGCGCAGGCGATCAAGGACTTCGAAGCGACGCGCGAGCGGACGCTGCAATACGTGCGGACCACGCAGGATCCGCTGCGCGAGCACGGCTCGGGCACGCCGCCGCAGGTGACGACCGCGTATCAGCTGGTCTTGATGCTCAGCGGCCATACCGAGCGCCACACCGCGCAGCTGCTCGAAGTGAAAGCCTCGAAGGGCTATCCCAAGTGAGACTAGCCAGAGGGTATTGACCGTATTGACGTTCCCGAGCGGTTTGATCGACAGTGTGCGCACCGTGAAACAGCTGCTGGCGATCCCGCTCGTGTTGTGCACCCTTTCTGCGCCGGCTGCCGCGCAGACGGCGGACCGCGCGGCAATCGATCGGGCGATCGCCGCGGTGTATCCGAGCCTGGTGCGCATCTCCGTCGTTGTTGTCGAATCGCGCGACGGCAGGGAAGTGAATCTCGAGGGATCCGGCAGCGGCACCATCATCTCGGCCGACGGCTACGTGGTCACGAATCACCACGTTGCCGGCCGGGCGCGGCGCATTATCTGCACGCTGGAGGATCGCACCGAGGTGCCGGCCGATCTCGTCGGCACTGATCCGCTGTCCGACATTACAGTGCTGAAGCTTCGTCCCGCGGCGCCGCGGACGTTCCGCGGCGCGAAGTTCGGCGACTCCTCGACCGTACGGCGGGGCGATCACGTACTCGCGATGGGCAGCCCGCGCGCGCTGTCGCAATCCGTGACGCTTGGCGTCGCCAGCAATACCGAGATGACGATGCCGGGGCGTACGAGCCTGGATCTGGACGGCGAAGACGTCGGTTCGCTCGTGCGCTGGATCGGCCACGACGCTGCCATCTATCCGGGCAACTCCGGCGGTCCGCTGGTCAACATGGCGGGCGAGATCATCGGCGTCAACGAAATCAGCCTCGGCCTGAGCGGCGCGATCCCCGGCAACCTTGCCAGGCAGGTTGCGGAGACCATCATCCGCGAGGGACGGGTTCGGCGGAGCTGGGCCGGCATCGAGGTGCAGCCCACCATCGGCGCACACGCCCGAACCGGGGCGCTGGTGTCGTGGGTCGCCAACGGGTCGCCGGCGGCCGCCGCTGGTCTGCGTCCCGGCGACCTGCTGCTGAAGATCAACGGTGTGGCAACGGACGCACAGTTCGCCGAACAGGTGCCGCTGATCAACCAGATCCTGTTTGGATTGCAGATTGGCGAACCCGCGGTCTTCACGGTCATCCGCGCCTCGCGAGAGATGACGGTCAGGGTGACGCCAATCGAGCGGCCCGCGGCGTTGTCCACGCCGCGCGAGCTGCGCGCATGGGGCATCGTGGCAGCGAACCTCACCGCGTTTGAAGCGCGCGGCCTCGGACGCACCGGCACCGCTGGCGCGCGCGTTGTCAGCCTGCGCAACGGCGGCCCGATGGAACAGGCGCGGCCGGCCCTTCTGCGCGACGACGTGATCGTCGACGTCGAGGGCACGCCGATCGCGTCGGTCGCCGACCTCGAGGCGATTGGTTCCAGCAGCACCGGACGGAAACTGCTGGTGACGTTCGAGCGCGGCCGTGAACGGCGGATCACGGTCGTCGAACCGGTCGAAACCCGCGCCGCCGATGAACCACCGGCTGAAGCTCGCAAGGCCTGGGTGCCGGTGACGGTGCAGGTGCTGACCCCGCCGCTGGCGGAACGGCTTGGTTTGACCGGCCGTACCGGCGTGCGCGTGACGCAGGTCTACGACGCCACGCTGCCGCTGCAGGTGGGCGACGTGATCCTGGCGGTGGACGGACAGGCCGTGCGCGCGTCTGCGCCCACGGACGAAGAGGTCTTTGCCGCGGCGATCCGCCGCGCCGCGATCGGAGCCACCGTGCCGCTGACGGTGAGCCGCAACGGGAAGGAGATCGCGGTGCCGGTGACGCTGGCGGCCGCGCCACCGCTGGCGCGCGAAATGAAGCGCTACGACGACGAGGACTTCGGCTTCCGGGCGCGCGACCTTGCCGATGCCGACCGCCGCGATCCGCGGCTCGACCGCGACACCGCCGGTGTTCTCGTGGACAGCGTCACCAACGGCAGCTGGGCGTCGCTTGGCCGGCTGTCGGCGGGCGACGTGATTCTCTCGATCGACGGCCGCGACGTGGCCAACGTGGAGGATCTCGCCGCGCGCCTGAAGGAGATCCGCGCGACGCGTCCCTCTTCCATCGTGGTGTTCGTGCGCCGCGGCGTCAAATCCCTCTTTCTCGACGTGCAGCCCGCGTGGCGATAGCCGGAGGACCGATGAGCGGCCGATTGGTAGTGCGGCTGATGGTGACGATGCTCTGCCTGGCCAGCCAGGCGTACGCACAGACGCAGGAAGACCGCGCAATCGCGCGCGATCTGATCGCCAAGCGCGGCGATGCGGTCGTGTACGTGCTCGGCACGACGAAACTGCGCGTCAACCAGGGCGGAAAGGACCTGCCGACGGCCGACCAGCGGATCCAGGCGCTGGTCACGGTGCTCGACAGCTCCGGTCTCGGCGTGATGTCGCTGACCGCCCTGGATCCGAGCGAGTTGATGACGGCGCAGTTGTCACGCGGCCGTGCGGCCGCGGCAGCCATCAACGTCACGACCGAGCAGTCGAACCTTCGCTACCGGATGCCGGATGGCCGCGAAGTACCGGTGCGCGTCGTGCTGCGTGACAAGGAGCTGGATCTGGCGTTTCTGCGGCCGGTCGAGAAGCTGGCGTCGCCGGCGACCGCCGTCGATGCCTCGGTGGTGAAACCGAGTCCAATCGATTCGGTCCTCGTCCTGCAGCGGATGCCCGAACTTGCCGGATGGCAGCCGACGGCGCTTTTTCAATCCGTGCAGGCGGTCGTCGAGAAGCCGCGAACCTTTTACGTTCTGACCGGCGGCATCATCGGCTCACCGGTGTTCGACCTGCGCGGGCGATTTATCGGCGTGGTGCTGCGCTTCAAGAACGAAGCGGATGCCGCGAACGCGCCGCCGATCGTGCTGCCTGCCGCGGACATCCGCGAGGTTGCCAAACAGGCGAACTAGGTTTGGGATTTACGTCCCGACTCGAATAACGATCTTCCCGAAGTAACTCCCGTTGTCCATGAAGTCGTACGCCTTGGCCGCTTCCTCGAACGGGAACACGCGATCGACCACCGGCCGGATCTTGTGCTGGGTGATGAAGCGGTTCATCGCCTCGAAATCCGCTCTCGATCCGACGTAGATGCCCGAGGCCGATGCGCCTAATCCCATCAGCCGTCCGACCGGCACGTCGCTGGCGAAGCCCGACAAGCCGCCGATCAGCGCGATGTGCCCCTCGAAGGCCAACGCTTCCAGCGCCTTCGGCAGCGTGTCGCGTCCGCCGACCTCGAGCACGTGCGAGACGCCGGCGTTGCCGGTGAGCGCCCGCACGTCACGCTGCCAGTTCTCGTTGGTGCGGTAGTTGACGGTTCCAGCGGCGCCGAGCTGCCGCGCCCGCTGGAGCTTCTCGTCACTCGAGCTCGTGATGATCGGCCGGGCACCCGCCGCCGCGGCGAACTGAAGGCCAAACATGGACACGCCGCCGGTTCCCTCCAGCAGGACGAACTGTCCCTTCGTCAGCATGCCCTCGACGAACAGGGCGCGGTACGCGGTCACGCCGGCGCACGGCAGGGTGGCCGCTTCCTCGAACGTCAGGTGATCCGGAATCCGAACGAGGCTGTTTTCGTCGGCGGCGATCACCTCGGACAGCATGCCGTCGACGTTGCCGCCGCCGCGCGCCGAGGCGGCGACGTCTGCCGTACGCGGTCCGTCGATCCAGCGCATGAAGAACGTGCCCGCGACCCGGTCGCCGACCTTGAAGCGTCGCGCGCCGGCGCCGACCGCGAGGACCTCGCCGGCACCATCGGACAGCGGTACGTGGCCGTTCATGTCGCCCGCGCCGCCTGCGCCGTACTGTCCTCGCATCACGAGGAGGTCGCGCTGGTTGAGCGATGCCGCTCGAACGCGCACCAGCACCTGGCCGCTGGCGAGCGTCGGTCTCGGCACGGACTTCATTGCCAGCCGGAACGTCTTGCCGTCGCGCTCGAGCTGATACTGTCTGATTGTTTGACCTTGAGAATTGACCGTTTGCCCCTGGATCAGTGCGACGGCAGCCATGGCGAGGATCAATGCACGTTTCATGGGTCGCATTGTAGCGTCCGCCTTCAGGCGGAAGGTAAAATCCACGCCGATGAGAACGATCCTTGCG
>JBOGIQ010000028.1:0-30369 GCA_050742535.1 Vicinamibacterales bacterium
CGTGACTTGCGCGCTCGCCTCGGCAAGCGCGGTCTCGACTTCAGCGACCCGGCGTTCGAGCGTCGCGCGAGTCGCGGTCTCATGGGCGTATTGAGCGCTGAGCTCGCCCTCGCGCCGGGTGAGCTGCTCGACTTCTCTCGTCGCCAATTCGTGCCGCTGCCGTGCCGATGCGAGAGCGGATTCGACGTAACTCAGTTGCTGTTCGAGCCCATCGCGGGTTTCCGTGACCGCCGACAGCTCTGACGCGAACTCGGCTTCCCGCGCTGCCAGCCGGGCGATCGCTTCCGCTTCCGCGCGTGCGAGCCGCTCGACGGCTGCCGCGGCGGACGCTTCCGCCTCCCGGGCACGTTTGACTTCCAGGCCCGCCTCGCGGAGCTGCTCGTCAACCATGGCGCGGACCGCGTGGTTCCGTGCGATGTCTTTTTCGTACTGCGCCCGTCGCGCGACCAGCTCCTGTTCGAGCACAATCCTGGCGGCACGTTCGCGGGCGATGACGTCCGCGAGGTTGTCCTGGGGTTCGGCCGCGGCGGCGGCGCGGGCGGCAAGCCAATCTCTCTGCCGTCGCCGGACGATGGCTTCGAGGTCCGCTAAGCGCTGCTCCAGCACGGACTTAGGGTCCGTGGGCCGCGCGTCACGTCCGTTCACGATCTCGAAAGTCTTCATGCACTTGGGCGCAAAAGCGAGAACGTTACGCCCGCATCTATCGGCTGCAGGCGCACACTTCTGCACCCCCTGTCATCTGCGCTCCGATTCGCGTCCGGCCTCGAGTGGCGTCTCAGCTACGATTGCGGGCCGACAGGAGGCCGCACATTGCTTCGTCACTCGCTGACAATCGCCGCGACGCTGCTGATCGCCGCATCCGCGAACCCCGCCCTGGCGCAGTCCGGATGCTCGGCGGAACAGGGCCAGCTCCTCATCGACCAGGGACGCCACCGGCAGGCGATCAGGCAGTTCACCTGCGTCATCGACGCGCAGCCGACCGTGATCGAGGGTTATCGCGGGCGCATCGAAGCACAACTCCTCCTCGGTCTGTATGCCGACGCACTGGGCGATTACGGGCGCGTTACGGCCCTGGTGATTCCGGCTGACGCGGACGCGGTCACGACACTCCTCGCAGGCTACGCCGCGCGCCTGGCGGATGACCCTCAGAGCGTTTCCGCCCTGACCGGCGCCAGCTTCGCGCGCTGGTGGCTCTTCCAATACGCCGATGCCACGCACCTCCTGAATGACCTGCTCGCGATCCGTCCGAACGACTTGTACGGCAACCTGTTTCGCGGCTCGAGCCGGCTGCTGCGCGGCGCAACGAATGCCGGCGTTGCGGATCTCGACAAGTCGATCGCGCTCGATCCGGAGAACCCCCACCTCCATTGGATCGTCGCCGACGCCTACACCTACGGTCTGTTCGATCCTCAGCGAGCGTTCCTGCACGCACAGCTCGCGCTGACTGGCGGCCTCGATACGCCGCGCGTCCACGCCATCTTCGCAACTGCCTACCTGGCGTTTGGCAATCTCAGCGCCTCCATACTGCACATCGACCGTCACCTCGACCTCGTCATGACCGAACTCGTCACGGCACCGACGCTCTTCGATGGCGATTCGCTCGACGTGGCAGTCGTCCCCGGGCGCGTCGTCGAGATCCCGGTGCCGGCCATTGCCGGCGAGACGATCGCCATCGTGACAAGCAGCAAGGACTACTGGGACACGATCGCGGTACTGCTGGCGCCGGACGGCACGCCGGTCGCGGGAAGCGACGATGGGAAAAGCTACTTCGCGGCGTTCGAATGGCCCGCCGCGCACACCGCGATCTATCGTCTCCGGGTGACCTTCTTCGAGGCGGTGAACTTCGGCACGATACTGGTCGCGCGCAAGTAAACTTCCGCGTGAGAAAGAAATCATCGGCCCGGCCGTTGCGGCCTGGATACCGCAGCTCCATTCCGGCACGGGCGCGCGCCCGCATCACACACCGGCACGCGTCGACGGCGCCCGAACGCATCGACTATCTCGTAGGACGCTCGGTCGTCGGTTGCCGTCACTTCGATGCGAATGGGGGACTGCTGTTCGACTATGGAATTCGCCGCGGCAGGCGCCACGGCAGAGAGTATCGCTGGGACGAGCCTGGTACGTTGGTCTCCGCGACCGCTTACAGGAATGGTCTCGAGCATGGACTCGCGCGCCAGTGGTCGCCGGATGGCCGCATCATCGGCACCTACCGGATGCGCAATGGCACCGGCATCGACCTGTGGTGGCAGGAGACATGGACGAAGCCGCGGCGGCCATATCTGTCCGAAGTCCGATTCATGAAGAACGGGCAACGCCACGGTTTCGAGTGGTGGGCGAACGATGACCAGCGCTCCGTGTACCAGGAGCGGCACTGGTCGATGGACGATCTGCACGGCATCGAGCGCGAGTGGAACGACAGGGGGACGCTGCGCTCGGGCTTCCCTCGATTTTACGTTCGCGGCCGCCGTGTCACGCGCCGCGCGTACGATCGCGAACAGAAACGTAATGCATCGCTGCCGGCCTATAAACCTGAGGACGACCTGCCCCAACGGGACCGGCACCCTGTCCTCGGCCGCCTCTTGCGGCTGAGCGCACGACGCATGAGATAGCCCGTTGGAGCCTTGACTTGGCCTGACGCTGTTTAGTACACGTCCCCTCTCTGGGCGGGGAGATTAGGGATGAGTCCGTGAAGACCAAACGAATCGTGCTCGGGGTCCTGGCGTGTGCGCTGGTCTCCGCCGTCGCCTTCGCGCAAAATTTCATGCACATCAAGGAGCTGCTCACCGGCTACGAGGAAGTTCCCTCGGTCTCGACCGGCGCAAGCGGACAGTTCACCGCGCAGATACGGAAGGACTCAACGATCGACTGGCAGTTGAGTTATTCGGATCTCGAAGGCGCCGTACAGCAGGCGCACATCCATCTCGGTCAGCCAGGAGTGAACGGCGGCATCTCCGTCTTCCTGTGCACGAATCTGGGCAACGGCCCGGCGGGAACCCAGCCGTGTCCGGCGCCGCCGGCGACGATCTCCGGGACGATCGCCATGGCGGATGTGAGTCCCAACATTCCTGCCACGGCGGGTGCGCGAACTCAGGGACTGAACACGGGCGAGATGGACGAACTCCTCGCCGCGATGCGGGCCGGAGCCACCTACGTCAACGTCCACAGCACGCTGTGGCCGGGCGGCGAGGTGCGTAGCCAGATCGATAACGGAACGCCTTAAGAACAGGCCTCAGGAATCAGGCCTCGGGCCTCAGCTGGGGCCTGATGCCTCGGGCCTGCTTTATACAGCCATCTGTTCGGCAGGGGCGGCTTCGAGCATCTCGCGGATTGCCGAGAACGGCATCACGCGCACGAGCTCCTCGATGTTCGTCACCTGATCGTGCAGCAGTTCCGAGGCGCACTGCGCCATCGTGAACGTGCTCGCCTTCGATGACGCCGCGAGCTCGTCGGCCGGCACTTCCTTCGCGATCATCACGGCGTCGTCCTGCGTCGGCACCCACAGCTCGCCGACCATCACACGGCCGCTGAAGCCGGTGAAGTTGCACGCCGGGCAGCCGGAGCCCTTGACCAGCTCCCAGTTCGACAGGTTCGCGCTGAACGGCAGCTGATCGATCAGGTGCTTGGACGGCTGATACGGCGACTTGCAGTCCTTGCACACACGGCGCACCAGCCGCTGGCCGAGGACGCCGGCAATCGTCGAGGCGATCGTGTTCGAGTCGATGCCCAGGTCGCGCAGCCGCGCGACCGATTCGACGGCCGTTGTCGTGTGCAGCGTGCTCATCAGCAGGTGGCCGGTCTGCGCGGCGCGGAGCGCCATCAGCGCGGTCTCGCCGTCTCGAATCTCGCCGATCATGATCACTTCCGGGTCGTGCCGCAGGAACGCCCGCAGATATTTCGCGAAGGTGTTCCCGATCTGATCGTTGACCTCGCACTGCGAGAACTGCTCGTAGACGTATTCGATGGGGTCCTCGGCGGTGAGGATCCGGATTTGCGGCTTGTAGAGCGTTTTCAGCGCCGCGTAGAGCGTCGTGCTCTTGCCGGATCCGGTCGGACCGGTGACCAGGATGATCCCGGCGCTCCGCTTCAGCAGCTGACCGAACTGCACCACCATTGTCTTCGGCAGCCCGAGACCGTCGATCGACGCGGGCAGCCGCGACTTGTCGAGCACGCGAATGACCACGCTCTCGCCGTGCATGCTGGGAATGATGGAGACGCGCAGGTCGATGGTGATCAGCTCCTCGCCCTTGCTGACACGGACGCGGAAGCTGCCGTCCTGCGGCCGGCGGCGCTCGGCGATGTCGAGCTTCGCCAGAATCTTGAAGCGCGACACCATCTCGCGGCCCAGCTGATTGCAGGCCGCCTCGATGTCGCCCAGCTGCGGCGCCTGGAGCAGGCCGTCGATGCGGAACCGGATGCCGATGCGGTTCGACAGCGTCTCGATGTGGATGTCGCTCGTGCGCTGTTCGATCGCCACCGCGAGCAGCTTCTGCACGATGACGTCGGCGCCCTTGAATTCGTATCCGTAGTTGTTGACGCGAACGTCCTCCGCCTCTTCGTCGAACTGGAGGTCCATCACGCCGGTTTCGACCGTGCCGCCGGACGGTCCCTGCAGCGCTTCGCTGTACAGGCGCGCGAACGCCGCCTTGATCGATTCGTGCGACGCGGTGACGACGCTGATGCTGTAACCGGTGATGCGCTTCAACTCGCCGACGACGGTCTGGTCGGACGGGTCGTCCATGCAGACCGTGAGGCTCTGTCCGATCGAGCTGACCGGCAGCAGGCAGTGGCGGCGCGCGTAGGCGTGATTGATGATCCGGCCGAGCGCCGGGTCGATGCGCATCCGTTCGAGATCGACGAAGGGCACGTTGAGCTGTTCGCTCAAGGCCTGGCGCATCACGTCGTCGCTGATGAAACCGAGCTTGACGAGCAGGCGGCCCAGCCGAACGCCCTTGTGATGTTTCTGCTGCCGCAGCGCGTCCTGCAGCTGTTCCTGCGAGATCGCGCCAATCTTGACGAGCGACTCGCCCAGCGGGAGCCGTTCCTTGCGCGCGGCGCCCGACGCCGCGAGATGGATGTCGGGCTTCTTTCTGGCGTCTGTCGACGATGCCTTCATTGGGGGGATCCTGTTCTATGAGCCGCAGGCGTCGGAGCAAGACGCACGCCACGAGAGCGGAGCCCGTCGTGCGTTTTCCTTAGCAAAACCAGCGGAAACGGGATCGGCGGCCGAAGGGTGCGCGCGGCCGCTCACAAATCTGGTCCGCCACGCACAAAACTGAACGTCCAATCACAAGCCTGGCATCAGGCAGGTGACCGGAATCGGGCCCGCTAGAATAGCAGCCATAGGAAATTATGTGCGCCGCCTGCTGCTGATCCTCGGAACAGCTCTCGCCGCTTTACTCACCTTCGCCTTTCGCTGGCTCAATCAGACCGAGTTCGTGAACGATCACTTCGATCACGTCGCGCTGGCGCTGCAGCTGCGGCTCGGCGATCTGCCGGTGCGCGACTTCGTGGACGAAGGAATGCCGCTGATGTATCTGGTGTCCGCGGCGGCGTGGGAGCTCCTGAAGTCGCCGTTCTACTCGGAAACCGTCGTCATCGCCCTGGGCTTTGCGATTGCCGCCGGCCTGAGCTTCCGTCTCGCGGCGCTCGTCTCGGGCTCGGTGCTGGCGGCGGCGCTTGCCGTGTTCGGGCAGGTGGCACTCAACCCGCGCACCTACAGCTATCCGAAGCTGTTCGTCCAGGCCATCGCGCTGACCGTGGCCTGGTGGGCCGTCAAGCGTCCGACCGTGGCGCGGCTCGCCGCGCTCGCGGCGGCCACGGCGCTTGGCTACTACTTTCGGCACGATCACGCGCTCTATCTCGGCGTAGCAAGCGTGGCGCTGCTTGCTGTCGCCCAGTGGGGATCGGGGTTCGCGACGATGGCGCGATCGATTGCGACCTACGGCGCACTGGCTTTCCTGTTCGTGCTGCCACATCTGGCGTACGTGCAGTGGGCAGCGGGAATCCCGACGTATCTCCGCGTGGCACGCGCGTACGTCGGCGGGGAATCGGTGTCCGGCGTCTATCAGCTTCCTGTCTTCTCGGTGAATGCGGGGGAAGGACTCTGGATCTCTCCCGAAACGCGCATCGTTCACATCAGGTGGGCGCCCGGTGTGGACGATCGCTTACGCGCCCGGCTGGAGGACGGCTACCAGCTGGACGTGGTCAGGCATGTCGAGGATCGCACGTGGCGTTATCGCGCGCGCAACACCTCGGCCGCGAACCTGCAGGCGATCCGCTCGGACGGCAACGTCGAGGACACACACGGATTCGATCAGCTGGCGCGCGCCGATCGCTGGCAACGGCTGCTGGGCGAATCGCACGTCGGCCCGGGGTGGCATGCCCGCGAGAACAGCGTCGCGCTCATCTTCTGGCTGTACTGGGCGCTGCCGGTTCTGGGGCTGGCGATGGTCGTCGCGCGCAGGCACGTGCTCGCGGTTCCGGAAATGGCCATTGCGGTCATGCTCGCGGCGCTCGCGCTCTGTTCCAATCTCGTCTTTCTGCGGCATCCGCTGGAAGCGCGTCTGCCTGACGTCGGCCTCTCGCAGTCGGTGCTTGCCGCGTGGATTGGCGCCACGGCGTGGCGCTGGTGGCCGGCGCCAGGACTTCGGCGAGGTATCACCCGCGGCATCGTGGCCGTCGCAACGGCAGCGGCGCTCAGCGCCGTCGCGGTCTTCGGAGAGACCGGCAAGCTCCTCGCGGCGGCCGGCATCTTCACGGGCCCCGGCGACGTAGTCCGCCGCTGGCGCGACATCAGCGCACGGCTTCACGACACGCATCCGGGGCCCGTCCCGAGCTATCCCTCGGGAATGCTGCTTCCCTTCATCGAGTACGTCAGGGAATGCACGGGTCCCGAGGATCGTCTGCTTTACGGCTGGTACTCGCCGGAGCTCAATGTCGTTACCGGGCGCGGGTTTGCGGGAGATCATCGACGGTTTTACCGGCGCCTGACCTCCTGGGAACAGGCCGTCACAATCACGCATCTGCGGCGGGCGCGGGTCCCGTTTCTGATCATCCCCCTCGATCGCCATGATTGGTTCGCGACCACCTATCCCGACATCTGGGAGTACCTGAAACCTCGTTACGAGCGGATGACCGTGATCCCACCGGACGACGAGCGCGGGTTTGAAATCTGGCGCGACGTCTCACGACAAAGTAACGGCGTTTACCGGACGACGAACTGGCCGTGCCTTCGATAGAATCCCCGCGTACCGAAAAATCCCCTTGCGCGACTCTGGCCCTGGTGACCCCCGGCTCGACGAGTTGTTCAGCGCCGCGTACCAAGAATTGCGCCGGCTGGCGTCGCTCGTAAAGAGCGACGATCCGCGCGCGACGCTGAGTCCGACGACGCTCGTCAACGAAGCGTTTCTGAAGCTGGCGGCGTCACCGCGATTCAAGGTGTTTTCCGATCTGCACTTCCGCCGGATCGTGGCGCGCGCCATGCGGCAGGTGCTCGTCGAGGCGGCGCGCCGGCGGAACGCCGCGAAGCGTGGTGGCGACGTCGTGTTCGTGACGCTCGATGAATCGATAGCCGAAGGCGTGACGAGCGCCAGAGACGTGCTGGCGCTGGACGCGGCGCTCGACACGCTCGAACGGCTCAATCCGCGCCAGGCGGAGATGGTCGTCTGCCGCTTCTTTGGCGGGCTCGACGTCGCGGAAACGGCCGCCGCGCTCGACGTGTCGGAGGCGACCGTGCAGCGCGACTGGCGCGCCGTCAAGGCGTGGCTCGCCCGGGAGCTTCGCAGCCATGGATAGCGAACGCTGGGAACGAATCCAGGCGGTCTTTCACGAAGCGGTGGCGCTGCCGCCGGCGGAGCGGCACCGCTACGTCGCCGCCGCGGCCGGCGCGGATACCGGGCTCGCCGACGAGGTCCTCGCCGCGCTCGAAGAGGATGCACGCGGATTGACGCTGCTCGACGGCGGGATCGGCCGCGTGGCCGGTCCCATCCTCGACGGCGCCCGCGCGGCGGTGGAACAGATCGGCCCCTATCGCCTCGTGCGCGTGGTCGGCGAAGGCGGGATGGGTACGGTGTTCAAGGCCGAGCGCGTGGATCTCGGCACCTGTGCGGCGATCAAGATTCTTCGCGACGCATGGCTGTCGCCCTCCCGCAGACGCCGCTTTTCGGCCGAACAGCGCACGCTGGCCGCGCTCAATCATCCGGGCATCGCCCGGCTCTTCGACGCGGGCGTTCTCGGCGACGGCACGCCATGGATCGTCATGGAGTACGTCGCCGGCGTGCCGATCACCGACTACTGCCAGACACACCAGTTGCCGCTCGCGGAGCGGCTCCGCCTGTTCCGCGCTGTCTGCGACGCGGTCAATTACGCACACCGGCACCTCATCATCCACAGGGACCTGAAACCGTCGAACATCCTCGTGGCCGCCGGCGGCAGCGTGAAGCTGCTCGACTTCGGGATTGCGAAGCAGCTCGCCGAGACCGATTCGGACACCGACATCACACGGACGGGACTGCGGGCACTGACGCCGGCCTACGCCGCGCCCGAACAGATTCGCGGCGAGGCCGTGGGTGTGTACTCCGACGTCTTCAGTCTCGGCATCCTTCTGTACGAGCTCGTGACCGGAAAGAGGCCGTTCGAGGTGCCGGCAGAGGCATCTGCGGGCGCCCGGGCGGCTGTATTCGATCGCGATCCGCCGCGGCCTTCCGGGGCGCGAAAGAACACGGACCTCGACGTCCTCGTGCTCACGGCACTGCGCGCGGACCCGGCGCGGCGCTATGGGTCGGTCGAGGCGCTGATCCGCGACCTCGAACACTACCGGAACGGCGAAGCGCTCGACGTGCGCGCCGACGCCGTCGGCTACCGGCTCGCGAAATTCTCGCGGCGCCACTGGCGCCCGCTCGCGGCGGCGGCCGCGATGATCACCGTCATCATCGGCCTCGTCGGCTTTTATACCGTCCGCCTGTCGACCGCGCGCGATTCCGCCGTTCTCCAGGCGACGCGCGCTGAACGCACCCGGGAGCTGCTGCTCGGGCTCTTCACCGGCGGCGACACGAGCGCCGCGCCCGCCGAGGATCTCCGCGTCCTGACGCTGCTCAATCGCGGCGTCCAGGAGGCCGATGCGATACGCGGCGAGCCTGCGGTGCAGGCCGACATGCACGCAACGCTCGGCACCATCTACGGACGGCTTGGTGATTTTGCGCGGGCCGACGGTCTGCTGCGAAAGGCGCTCGACGAACGCGTGCGGCTGTCCGGCGCCGGCAGCCCCGACGTCGCGGACGTCGAGCTGCGGCTGGCGCTGTTGCGCAGCGACCAGGCCCAATTCGACGAAGCCGAACGTTTCGCGCGGCAGGGACTCGAGTCGCTGCAGAAGCTTGGTCCGCCGGCAGCGGCGCAGGTCGCGAAGGCGTACACCACGCTTGGCGAGGTGCTGACCGAACGCGGCCGCTATCCGGACGCCATCAGAACGCTCGAGGAAGCCAGCCGGCTGCAGTCCGGAGCGGGAGACGACAACGTTGACTACGCCAGAACGCTGCGTCAGCTCTTCAACGCGAATTTCTACGCCGGCAACTACGACGTCGCCGACGAGGTCGGACGGCGCGTGCTCGCGATGACGCGGCGAATCAGCGGCGATCGTCACGCGCTGGTCGCCGACGACCTGATCAACCTCGGCGCCATTCAGTCCGAGCGCGGCAAGTACCCGGAGGCGGAAGCGTTCTACCGCGATGCGCTGGCCATCACCGAGGCGTGGCATGGCAAGGACAGCCCGCAGACGGGATCAGCGCTGACGATGCTCGGGCGATCGCTCGTCTATCAGAAGCGCTTCGACGAGGCGCGCGTGCTGCTGCAGCGCGCGCTCGGCATTCAGGAACGGGTGTTCGGCCCCGACCATCCCCGCGTCGCCTCAGCGATCAACGACCTCGGCAACATCGCCGTCCAGAGCGGCAGACTCGACGAGGCGGAAACGGCGTTCACGCGGATGGGCAACATCTACCGTAAGGCGCACGGCGGAAAGCACTTCCTCGTCGCGACCGCGAACTCGAACCTGGGCGGCGTGTTCCTCGCAAAGAAGGACTACCACCGCGCGGAGTCCCTCTACCGGGGTGCCGTGGCGATGTACTCGGACACGCAGGGTCCGGATCATCTGAACACCGGCATCGCACGCATCAAACTTGGCCGTGCACTGCTGCGCCAGCAGCGCTCTGCCGGCGCCGAGCGGGAAATCCTCGCCGGCTATGCCATCGTCAGCCGGCAGTCGTCCCCATCGGTAAGCTGGCTTCGGGCGGCACGCGAAGATCTCGTGACGCTCTACACCGCCACGGGCCGTCCGGAGCAGGCGGCGAAATACCGTGCAGGCAACCAGCCGCAGTGATGCTTTCGGTGTTGCCGCCGCGCTGAGCGGTGGCTATACTGGGCCGCTCTTCTTCCCAGACAAAACGCAAGCCTGGAGGTTCCCATGCCGCGACGCCGCCGCATGGTTCAGGGTGTCGAGTCGCCGCAGGACCTCGAGCGCAAGCTCGAGATCCTCGAGCGTGAGCTGGAAGTGCAGCGCGCGGCGATGGAGAAACTGAAGTTGCTGGGTCCGGCCGAGAAGGCCACGCAGGCCCGCGCGCGCCTGACACGCCGCAAGTCGGCCTGAACCTTCGTCCGCCTAAAGGCGGACACTACTTATTGGTCCGCCTGAAGGCGGACACTACGTACCAGCCGTTGGTCTACCGCTTGTTGGCGGGCGCCTGCTGCAGCAGACGGCGTAATTCCGCTTCGATGACATCCGGCGCGCACGGTTTCGTCAGCACGCGCAGGATCCCCGCCTGGCGGAATCGGTCGGGTTGCTCGAGATATTCCGCGTGTCCGGTCACGGCGAGAATCGGGATGTCGCGCGTGCCATCCGATTGTTGAAGGGCGCGGCAGAACTCGAAGCCGTCGATCCCCGGCACCGCCAGGTCGGTCAGGATCACGTTGGGACGCAGCTCTCTGGCCTTGGCCAGCGCCTGGTGCCCGTTGTGCGCATCGATGATCCGGAAGCCAGAGTGGCTGAGATAGTCCCGGTACATCACGCGGGTGCTCAGGTCGTCCTCGACGATCAGCACCAGCGGCGCTTCAGGCATTTGCCCTCCGCTCATAAAGGCCGAGATTAAACGGCCTTGCGAGGAACGGCAAGTCAGACCGTTGAAAAGTATGCAGCCGCCGGAATTACTGGGTTTACACGGGGCGCGGTGCGCGCGCCTGGACCGGCTTCGTCCGCCAGGCCCACCAGACCCGGAAGCCGAGGAGCGCGGCGACCGCCAGGGCCCACCGCTCGGGTTCAGTGGTGTCGGCTTTGACCTGCCACCAGAAGTGAATGACGCCGCCAATCGCGGCGACGTAGACGAGCCGATGCAGCTTCTGCCATCGGCGTCCCAGCTTCCTGATCGAAAAGCGGTTCGAGGTCACCGCCAGCGCCAGCAGCATCAGAAACGTCGCCATTCCAACGGTGATGTACGGCCGCTTGGCGACGTCTTCGACCATGAACGTCAGATCGAAGAAGTGAACGAAGACGACCCACGTCAGCATGTGCAGCGTCGCATAGAAGAATGCGAACAGCCCGAGCATGCGCCGCATCTTGATCAACTCATTCCATTTCGTGATCCGCCGCAGCGGCGTCACGCACAGCGTGATGACCAGCATCGTCAGCGCCCACGTGCCGGTCTGGTCGGTGAGGTAGTCACCGGAGTTGGCCGTGAGGGCGTCGAAGTCCTGAGCGTAAAGGAAGCGGTAGAACCGGTACGCGAGCGCCGCCGCAGGAGTGAGGGCGGCGGCAAACGCCGCCGCCTTGAGCAGGGTGATCGTTTTCAATAATTCTTACGGAGATCCAAACCGGAGTACAGGCTGGCCACCTGATCGGCGTAGCCGTTGAACATCTGCGTGCGCGTTGTCGCCAGCAGGTCCGGCAGCCGCCGCTCCCGCGCCTGGCTCCACCGCGGATGATCGACCTGCGGATTCACGTTTGCGTAGAACCCGTATTCGCTCGGCTGCATCACCTGCCACGTGTTGCGCGGCTGCCGGTCGACGAACCGCATCTTCACGATCGACTTGCCGCCCTTGAAGCCGTACTTCCACGGCACGACGAGCCGGATCGGCGCACCGTTCTGCGGCGGCAGGACTTCGTCGTAGATCCCGACGGCGAGCAGCGCCAGCGGATGCTTCGCTTCGTCGAGACGCAGACCTTCCACGTACGGCCAATCGAGGACGTCCTCGCGGCGCTGCATCGGCATGCGGCCCACGTCGTGGAGTGTCACGAACTCGACGAACTGCGCCTTCCCGGTCGGCTGGACTCTATCGATGACGTCCTTCAGCGGAATGCCGACCCAGGGGATGACCATCGACCATGCCTCGACGCAGCGCATCCGGTAGATGCGTTCCTCGAGCGCGAACGGTTTGATGAAGTCCTCGAGCTGGTAGGTGGCCGGCTTGGCGACGTGGCCTTCGACGTCAAGCGTCCACGGCGTGGTCCTGAAGTTACGGGCGTTGACCTTCGGTTCGTCCTTGCCGGTGCCGAACTCGTAGAAGTTGTTGTAGCCGGTGACGTGCTCGTACAGATTGACCTTTTCGGTCGTGCTGAACGAGCTCTTTTTGATCGGCCCTTTCAACTTGATGCGCGTCTGCGCCTCCAGGCCGGGCAATGCCGAACATCCCGCCGCGACAAGCGCGGCCGCAGACGCCTGCAGGAATTCCCGCCGGCGTACATAGACGCTTTTGGGAGTGATTTCCGACGAGCGGACATCAGACGCCTTCCTGATCACCATATATAGAAATTATAGGAGCAACCGGCCGGAAGGGCGCTACGGCCGAGGTCTGAATTCCGGTGCCGCGTGGTACCGTGGCGGCACCGGCGTTTCCACCACGGTCGAGCCGCAAAGCGCGGCTGTCCGGAACCAACACGAATCCCAGAGGCCAGCGCATGGCTGTCGAACACGATGTGGGCAGAGACAGGGTCCTGCCGCGGGCGATTTCCCTCGCCGTGCATGAGCTCCGAACGCCGGTCACCGTCGTCGCCGGCTACTTGCGCATGCTCCTGCGCGAACAGGCCGGTCCGCTCACGGAGAAGCAGAAAAAGATGCTCGAAGAGGCAGATCGGTCGTGCGGACGGCTCGGCACGCTCGTCGCCGAGATGAGTGAGTTCGGCAAACTCGAAGGCGGAGAGGTCGCGTTCGCGCCCCAGGAATTCGACCTTTCCGGGCTCGTGGCGGAGCTGGCGAGCGGGTTGCATGACGGTGACGACCGCGGCGTACATCTCGAAGCACGCGCCTCGACCCCGGTCATGGTGACCGGCGATCGCGCGCGAATCGCCGCGGCCGTGAAGGCATTGATGCAGTCGGCAGTGCGTGAGCGGGTGGAACCAGGTGTCGTCGTCGCGCGGTGCTCCGCCGGGATCGTGAATCCGGCGTGGGGCGTCCTAGCGATCGGCGACGAGACCGCGCTGGATGAACTCGAGCGCCGCGCCGCCACGGCGCCGTCGGAGTTCGATGAATGGCGCGGCGGCCTCGGGCTCGCGCTTCCCGTCGCACGCCGCGTCATCGAGGCTCACGGCGGCGCGGTCTGGTCCGGCAGCGGTCCACACGCGCGCGCCACGTCGGCACTTCGTTTACCCCTCACGTGAGTGAAGACAAGGATATCGACCCGATGACCACAGTCGCTGGCGCCGGTCCGTCCGCACCGCCCTCCCCTGCCCCCACCGAACAGCGACGTCCGTCGATCGCCGTCGTCGACGACGATTCAGGGTTCGCCGGATACCTGCGCACGTTTCTCGGCGTTCGCGGCTACGAAGCCCGCTCCTATACGCGGGGCGACGAGATCGTCGCGGCGATCCGGCAGGGCGAGCCGCCCGACATCGTTCTCCTCGACGTGGCCATGCCGGGCATGGACGGCATCCAGACGCTCAAGGCGCTCAAGGCCGCGCGGCCGGAACTGCAGGTCATCATGCTGTCCGGCCGCGAGCAGGCGCAGACCATCGTCGAGGCCGTGCGCCTCGGCGCCGCCGACTATGTCGTCAAGCCCGATGATCCTGAAGGGCTTGGCGAAATCGCGCTCGACGCGGCCATCCGCCAGGCGATCGAACGCAGCCGTCTGGTCAACGAGCTGACCGATCTGCGGCAGCAGCTGAGCGACGATCAGAGCGACGCGTTCATCGGCTGGGGCGACAGCCCCGTCATGCGTCAGGTCGCGCTCATCATCGACCAGGTCGCCGACAGCGACGTCACGGTGTTGATCCGCGGCGAGAGCGGCGTCGGCAAGGAACTGGTGGCGCGGGCGATCCATCAGCGATCGAACCGGAAAGTGCGCCCGTTCGTGAAGGTCAACTGCGCCGCGCTTCCGGCCGAACTGCTCGAGAGCGAGCTGTTCGGCCACGAGAAAGGCGCGTTCACCGGAGCGGCGACGACGCGCATCGGCAAGTTCGAACAGGCGCACACCGGCACGATCCTCCTCGACGAAATCGGCGAGATGAAGCCGCCGCTGCAGGCCAAGCTGCTGCACGTGCTGCAGGACGCGGAGTTCACCAAGCTGGGCAGCAACAAGAAGATCAACGTGGATGTGCGTGTCCTCGCGGCGACGAACCGCGACCTCGAGCAGATGATGCTGCGCGGTGACTTCCGCGAGGATCTGTACTACCGGCTGAAAGTGATCGAGGCGATGGTGCCGCCGCTGCGCGAGCGCCGCGGCGAAATCCCCGGCCTCACCGACTTCTTCATCGTCAAGTACTCGCATCGCTACAACCGTCCCGTGCGCCCGCTGTCGGACGCCTTGCGCGAGCGGTTCCTCGGCTACGAGTGGCCCGGCAATATCCGCGAGCTCGAAAACATGATCAAGCGGTTCGTCATCCTGCAGGACGAGCAGATGGTCATCCGCGAGTTCGAGAAGCCGCGCCTCAGCCCGAACCCCGCCGGGGTGACGGCGCCGCAGAGCGAGTACTCGCCTCCGTATCACGCTCCCGCTTCCGCTCCCGCGGCGCCACCGCCGGCAGCGGCCGCAGCCGCTCCGGACGACGAGGACGAGGACGACGCTGGCGAAGCGGGCGGGCAGGATGGACGGCGGCTGGCTGAGGTCGCCCGCGAAGCGGCGCTGGCGGCGGAGCGAGCGGTCATCTCCGACACCCTGAAGCAGGTCCACTGGAACCGCCGCAAGGCTGCGGTCCTCCTTGGCGTGAGCTACAAGACCCTGCTCAACAAGATCAAGGAGACGGGGATCGAACGGCCATAGCGCGGCCATAGTCGAGACGCGTCAACCGCCCAAAAAGAGAAACGGCGTTCCCTCGGGGACGCCGTTTTCCACTTTCGGGATGGCGGCGTCCGTCCGCGCCGCAGCGAATTCCCTCCAGTTCCAAACGTTTTCCGGCGCTGGTACCTCGATTGCTCGTCCGCACGCCCATGCGGCGCGGTCGAGCATCGGGGATGGGAGCGCGATGACCCAGAAGCATCAGGTGATGGTCGTCGACGACGACCTGGCGATGTGCGGGTTCCTCCAGGACTTCCTGGTGTCCCGCGGATACGGAGCGCTGACGATCAGCAACAGCGACGAAGCGGTCAAGCGCTTCCACGCGGAGCGGCCGTCGGCGGTGCTGCTCGACGTCATCATGCCCGGCATGGACGGGCTCGCGGCGCTCGCCGCGCTCAAGAAAATCGATCACGAGGTCCCGGTCATCGTGATGTCGGGACAGGGGGGGACGCAGACCGTCGTGCAGGCGATGAAGCTGGGCGCGAGCGATTTCGTCTGCAAGCCGTTCGAGGACCACGAGCTCGAAGTGCTGATTGCGTCGGCCATCCGGCAGCGCCAACTGAGTCAGGAAGTGGCGTCGCTGCGTGCGCGCCTCAGCCAGCAGTCGAAGTACTCGACCCTCTTCGGCAACAGCGACGCGATGACCGAAGTGCGCGATCTGATCGAGCGCGTGTCGGACACGGACGTCACGGTGCTGATTCGCGGCGAGAGCGGCACGGGCAAGGAGCTGGTCGCCCATGCCCTGCACGAGCGATCGCTGCGCAAGGACAAGGCGTTCGTGAAGGTGAACTGCGCGGCGCTGCCGACGGAGCTGCTCGAATCCGAGCTGTTTGGATTCGAGAAGGGCGCCTTTACCGGCGCGATTCAGCAGAAGCCCGGCAAGTTCGAGTTCGCCAACCACGGCACGATGTTCCTCGACGAGATCGGAGATATCAGCTATCCGCTGCAGGCCAAGCTGCTGCAGGTGCTGCAGGACGGCGGGTTCTCACGGCTCGGAGGCAAAGCGGACGTGCAGGTGGACGTGCGCCTGATCGCGGCGACCAATCGCGACCTCGAGACCGCCGTCGCCTCGGGACAGTTCCGTGAGGACCTGTATTTCCGGCTCAACGTCGTCACGATCAACCTGCCTCCGCTGCGCGACCGGCGCGAGGAGATTCCGATCCTGACGCAGCACTTCCTGGACAAGTACTCCGTCCAGTACAACAAGCCGCTGGCGTCGATCAGCGGCGAGCTGTCGAATCAGTTTCTGAATTACGACTGGCCCGGGAACGTGCGCCAGCTGGAGAACCTGATCAAACGGATAGTAGTGCTCGGCACGGAAGCGGGCATCTCGCGTGAGCTGCTGCAGCCCGTTGTCGCGGTATCTCCCCGCCCGCTGTCACTCCCTCCCGTCGCGGCGCCCCCGGTTCTGGTTCCTCCAGCGGCCGCGCCATCTCACGTGAGGTCCGGCGAGCCGGTGGCGGCGGGAGCGGGCGCGGTGAGCGTCTCGCTGAAGGACATCGCCCGTTCGGCCGCGCGCGAGGCGGAGCGCGAACTGATCCTGCGGATGCTGACGCGCACGCGCTGGAACCGGAAAGAAGCCGCGGAGCACCTCGGCATCAGCTACAAGGCGCTGCTCTACAAGATCAAGGAGAACGGCCTGGACACGGCCTCCTGACGCCTGCCATGAGCGACTCGCTCTTCGACGAGCAATCGCGGCTGCTCAAGCCGCACGCCTTCGAATTCGTGCTCGACGGCGAACTGCGGCGGGCCGTCCGATCGCAGAACTACCTCACGCTGGTCACGGTGGAGACCAGCCGCGAGTTCGACGGCATGACGGTCGCCGCCGATCAGGGCACCGTCGGCGAGGTTGCGCAGATCATCCGCAACGAGGTTCGCGACACCGACGTGCTGGGCGTCACCAACCACGGGCTGCTCTCGCTCGTGCTGCTCGACGCCGATTACGAGAACTCGACGCGCGTCATCGACCGGCTGATGGAGCGGATGAATCACTACGACTTTCCCGCACCGCTGCGCCTGTCGGTGGGAGCCGCGTGCTACCCGACCGACGCGGTCGATGCGCCGTCGCTGCAACGGCAGGCCGTGTCGCATCCGGTCATCAGCTGGCGGGGTGGCCATCCTTGAGCTAGAACGTTCGGCATTTCAGCGGTACTTTTCGGAACTGCCTTTCACACACGGCCGTGCGCAAGCGTACCAACCTCGCGCGCGGGCTCCTTTTCGTGCATTTCCCCTCGTTTGAGGACCGCCATGGCATCGGCACATACCGCATGCCAGCGAATGGTGTGAACGGTTATTGCACTTCAGCGCGACGGAAGTGAGCCGTATCAGCGGTGATGCGGCACGTCGCCGCCAAGTACGGCACACGCGCGAACGACGCGCAGTGAGTCACGGGGGCGAAGCCCGTGAGGAGTGAAACAGGGACTATGCGTTCGACCATTCTCGCCACGCTCGCCGTGATCACGGCACTGTCGCCGGCCGTGTCGGCGCAGACGCGCTTCACGTTCGTGCCCTCGCTGTCGATTGCAGGCGTCTACGACGACAACCTCTTCGCCGAACAGGAGGGCAGCGCCGGAAAGATGCTGCAGGTGCGCCCCACGGTCGAAGGGAACTACGAGTCGCCGCGGCTCAGATTCCTCAGCCTGTATTCGCAGGACATGCTGCGCTCCAACTTCTCGACGCTCAACACCCTCGACGCGCGGCGGCACGCGTACCTCGACACCGAGTTCCGCAGCTCGCCGCTGACGACATTCGGCCTCGTCGGGCGCTACGACCGGTCCGAAACACCCGGCGACATCGAGCTGGACACGGGAATCCTCGGCGCACGGCGGACGGCGCAGCGCTGGCAGCTCTCGCCGACGCTGGTGCGGCGCCTCAATCCGCGCTCGGTGATCACGGCCGGATACGACTTCACGCGCGAGAACGAGCTCGACACGCCGAGCGGCACGCTGCATCAGGGGCGGGTCGCGCTGTCGCGTGAGTTCACGTCGCGATCGGCCATTGTCGGGACCTATCTCGCCAGGTATTTCGTCGACCCGCTCGGGGAGTCCTCGTCACACTCGGTGCTCGCCGGCTGGACGCGCGAGATGGCGCCGCACACGCACCTCTCGCTGTATGCGGGACCGCGGGTCAGCTCGTATCAGAGCGGCGTCAAGCCGGAGTTGTCGGCGTCGCTCAGGCGCGACACGAACCGCTTCGACGTCAGGGCCGACTACTGGCACGGCGAAACGATCATCCTCGGCATCGAAGGACCGGTCGCGGTGGACAGCGGCTCGCTGCGGATCACCTGGCCCTTCCGCAGCCGCTGGGAGTTCGGCACCCACCTCGGCGCGACCGACATCGACACCCTCGACTTCCGTGAGGCGCGTGTGTACCGAAGCGCCCTGCTGGCCTCCTGGACGTCCCGCGGGATGTATAGCGTCTCCGCTTCGTATGGCGTGGATTACCAACAGGGCGATATCCGCCGCCGTCTGGACGACAACGTATTGCGGCACGTGTTTCGCGTGAGCTTTACCGTCGCGCCGCGGCTCTTCCGTTCGATTCTGCCGCCGGATGAGGCGGCACGAGTGAAAGGGGTTATTCGATGATCGCGCGGGTCCTGACCACGTTGACAGCTGCATTTGTTTTCGCGTCGGCCGCGTTCGCGCAGCAGACGACGGCACCGCGCGAAGCGGTTGGCACCACCGGTACCACACCGCCCGCACAGACGCCGGCGGCGGCGACGAAGGCCGTGCCCGCCCCGCCGGCAGCACCGGCCGCAGCGCCCGCGGCAGGCGCACGCGCGATCGAAGCGGCGCGCGTCGATCCGCGTGACTACAAGATTGGGCCCGAGGACATCCTCGACATCCATGTCTGGAAGAACGAGGAGCTCAGTCGCGAGCGGATCCCGGTCCGGCCCGACGGCAAGATCTCGCACCCGCTCGTCCACGACATCACCGTCGCCGGCCTGACCGCGGGTCAGGTCAGGGTTGAAGTGGCACAGCGCCTGGCGCAGTTCATCGATCCGGCTCCGGAGGTGTCGGTCGTCGTTCGCGAGATTCACAGTCCGAAAGTGTCGGTGTCGGGCAACGTCCGCATGGCCGGCTACTTCGAGCTGAAGACAACCGACGTCACGGTGCTCGACATGATTGCCAAGGCACAGGGGCTGAACGAGTTCGCCGACAAAGGCGGCATCAAGGTGATCCGCCGCGGCCAGAACGGCGCGATCGACTTCAAATACAACGACGCCATCAACGGCAAGAATGGCGCGAACTTCGTCGTCCAGCCCGGCGACGTCATCGTCGTCAACTGAGGAGCCCATGGCCCGCGAGCTCATGTCCCCCGCATCCGACGAATCCATCGCCGTCCGGACGATCACCATCCTTCGCCGGCGCGCGCTCATCGCGGTGGTCGCCTTCACGACCGTCATCGCCGCCGCCATCGCGTTCGCCGTCTACCTGCCCGACCTGTACACGGCGAGCGCCATCGTGACGATCGAGCGCCCGCTGCCGGATGGCGTGATCCGCACCAACGTCGGCAACGAACTGGAAAGCCGCCTGTATCAAATCCGGCAGGAGGTCCTCAGCCGCGAGCGGCTGACGGGCCTGATCAAGCGGTTCGACCTGTATCCGGAACTGCGGCGGACGGCCGGATTCGAGGACGTGCTGAACCAGGCGCGCGAGGACATCGACTGGGAGGCGAACGGGCCGGAGCAGGTCTCCGGCCGGACCAAGACCGTCGCCTTCACGCTGACCTATACGGGCACCGACCAGCGCAACGTCGCGAACGTGACCAACGCGATCGCACAGTTCTTCGTCGAGCACAACTCCGCGCTCCGCGCCGGCGAGGCGCGGCGCACCGTGCAGCTGGTCGAAGAACAGATGAAAGCGGCGAAGCAGCAGGTGGACAGTCAGGATGCGCGACTGCGTGATTTCACGCTGAGGAATCAGGCGCAGCTGCCGCAGGCCGCCGGCGTCGCCATGGCGGCGTATCAGTCCCTCGCCGATGAACTGCGCCGCAACCGCGACGATCAGCGCCGCAACATGGACGCGAGGGAGAAACTGCTCGACGGCCTGGAGGATGCCTCCGCGGTTGCCGCAGCGGCCAAAGGCGTGCTGGCCTCGGATCCGGCGGGTGTCCCGGTATCAAAGGAGCTCGCGGAGGCGAGGGAGCGTCTGGGGCAGGCGCGGAAAGATCTCATCGAAGCCGAACGCAAGGGGTTCACGGCAAACCATCCCGAGATCATCAGCGTCAGCAGCCGCATCGCCGCCATCGAAAAGGAAGTGCAGGACCAGCAGGCGCGTGATCTCGCCGCCTACAAGGCCAGACAGGCAACCGACGCACAACGGCAGGCGGTCTCGAACACGCCGCAGAACCTCGCCGCGCTGCCGCGCAGCAGGCGCGGCATCAAGGATTTCGACGACGAGCTGACGCGGCTGCGGACCGAAGAAAAGGATCTGCAGCAGCGGATCGCCGTGCTGCAGCAGCGGTTCGACTCGACCCCTGGCGTCCAGGAGGGCTACCTCCAGGCGCAGCGCGAGTACTCCTCGGCGAAGGAGAACTACGACGTGCTGGCCCGCAGGTTCGACGAGGCGCGGCTGGCCGAGTCGGTGGAAACGGGCCACCAGGGCGAGAACTTCCGCATTCTCGATGCGGCGGTGGCGCCCGAAGGTCCGTCCGCGCCGAACCGGCTGCGTCTGCTGCTGATGGGACTGCTCCTGGCGCTTGCCGCCATGGCGGGCGCGGTGGTGCTCGCCGAACAGTTCGACACGTCGTTCCACAACGTCGACGAAGTGCGCGAGTTCACCGGGGTGCCGGTCCTCGCGACGATTCCGCAAATCGGCGCCGCGCCGCGCCGCGGCTGGGCGCGTGCCACGCTCGGCACGGCGTCCGCGGTTGCGGCGGTGGTCCTCGTCGCCACGCTCTCCGCCTATCTCGCTCACGGAAACGACACGCTGGTGAGACTGCTCCAGCGCGCGGGTTAAGGGGTCACATCGTGAAAAGGACGCTCACACAATCGCTCAATTCCCGGCTGGTCAGCTTCACCAGCCCCGGCTCGTTCGCCGCCGAGCAGTACCAGGGACTGCGGATCACGATCGAGCGGCTCACAAAAACGCGAGGGTCGCAGGTGCTGGCGATCACCAGTCCCGCGGCAGGCGAAGGCAAGACGCTGACCGCCGTCAACCTTGCCGGCGCGCTGGCGCGCGAATCGGACGGCCGCGTGCTGTTGATCGACGCCGACCTGCGCCGCCCCTCGATTGCTGCGACGCTGGGATTAGACACGTCGCCCGGGTTGACCGACGTGCTGTCGAGCGATCAGCTCGAGCTCGCTGCCGTCGCTCAGCCGGTGCAGTCATTCCCCCTCTGGGCGGTGACGTCCGGCACGCCCGGCTCCGCCATTCACCGTCTCCTCCGCTCGCCGCGGTTCGACGGCCTGATCCAGCGCGCGCGGCAGGACTTCGACGTGGTCATCGTGGACACGCCGCCGCTCCTGCCGGTGTTCGACTCGGCCATCCTGTCGCGAATCGTCGATCAGATGCTCGTCGTCGTCGCCGCCAACCAGACGCCGCGGAAGCTGCTCGGCGAAGCGCTCAACCTCGTGGACCCGGCAAAGGTGATGGGCATCGTGTTCAACCGCGACGACCGGCCGCTGTTCGGGTACTACGACGAGTACTACCGGGAGTATTTTCCCGACACCTCTGGCGCGGTGAGCCAGGCATAGGAGCCCAACGAACCCTTGGGAACACTGGGATGCAATCCAGCCTTCTGATTCTCGGCGCCGGCCCGATCGCGGAGCGACTCATCGAGGAAATCGAGTCGCTCGACTCGCTGCACTTCACGGTCCTGGGCGTGGTCGACACCGAGCGGCCGGATCAGTACGCGCCGCTCGCCGATCGGTGGCTGGGCACGTGCGACGAGCTCGATCAGATCGTCGCGCGCGTGCGTCCGTCGCGGATCGTCGTGGCCATCGAGAACCGGCGCGATCGCCTCCCGCTGCAGGCGCTGCTCGAGTCGCGCGTGAGCGGCATCGACGTGGAGGACGCCATCGAGCTCTATGAGCGGATCACCGGGAAGATGGCCATCGAGGCACTGCGGCCCAGCACGCTGATCCTGTCGAAGGGTTTCCGCAATCACGGAGCCGCGGAGGTGGTGGCCCGCCTCGTCAGCGTCCTCGCCGCCGTGGTCGGGCTGGTGATCTGCGCCCCGTTGCTCGCCGTGATCGCGCTGCTCGTGAAAATCGATTCCCCCGGACCCGTGCTGTTCGTGCAGCCGCGCGCCGGCCGCCACGGACGCCCGTTCGGCCTCCTGAAGTTCCGCACGATGCATCCGACGACGGAGGCGCCGTCGGAGTGGGTCATGGACAACATTCACCGCATCACGCGCGTTGGCCGGTACCTTCGCCGCTTCCGCCTCGACGAGCTGCCGCAGCTGATCAACGTGATCCGCGGCGAGATGAACCTGATCGGCCCGCGTCCGCATCCCGTGTCGAATCACGCGACGTTCATGGAGCGCATCGCGTACTACGGGCTGCGGTCGACGGTCCGGCCCGGCGTCACCGGCTGGGCGCAGGTGCGACACGGGTACGCGAACAACCTCGAGGAAGAAACCGAGAAGATGCGCTACGACCTGTACTACATCAAGAACCGGTCGCTGTGGCTCGACTTGCGGATCATGTTCGCCACGATCGGCATCGTGCTGTTCGGCCAGGGCGCGGCACAGGTTCGCCATCCGGCGCCAATGGGGCGAGATCTGTCGTGGCCCGCGGCGCAGCGGGTCCGCGCCAAGGACCTCGTGCCGGTGCTGGCCGATCAGCCTGCTCCGCGTTCCACCACAGGACGCCAGTGAACACTTCCCCTGCGGCTCCCGCGGCTGCCTGGTGGCGGCCGCGTCCCGTGGAGTCCGGCTTCAGCCGGATAACTTCAGCGCCGGTCAATCCGGCTAAAGCCGGACTCGACGGGCCCAGCACGGCCAACACCGTCGCGTTCCGCGCCCTGGTCGCCTTCACGGCGATTCTCCTGCTGTCGCCGCAGGCGTGGTTCCCCGTGCTCGGCCAGCTGCGCATCGCGTTCGTCGCCGCGGCCGTCGCCATCGGCGCTCATCTCATGGATCGACTCGTGCGGCGCGATTCGGCACCGCCGTTCAATGCCGAGATTGGCATCGCACTGCTGCTCGTCGCGTGGGCCACCATCACCGTGCCGGTCTCGTATTGGGCCGGCGGCAGCGTGGAGGTGCTGACAAGCCAGTACATCAAGGCCGTGTTGTTCTTCTGGCTGGTGGCCACGCTGGCGACGACTGAGCGGCGGATCACCGCCATCGCGTGGACGCTGGTGCTCTGCGCCATTCCGCTGGCGGGCACCGGCTTGAGCAACTATCTCTCCGGCGAGGTCCTCTCGACCGGCGTGCCCGGATTGAAGCGCATCTACGGCTACATGGGCGGCTCGGGACTGGCGGCCAATCCCAACGATCTCGCGCTGATGCTCAACTTGATCATCCCGATCGCGGCGGCGCTGATGATCAGCACCAGACATCTGGCAGCGCGCGGTGTCGCCGCCATCGCGATGCTCATCAGCATCGCCGGCGTGATCGTGACGTTTTCACGAGCCGGATTCCTGACGCTCGCGGCAACCGGCGTCATGCTGCTGGCGGTGCTGGCGCGGCGCCATTCGAATGGTGCGGGCGCGCTGCTGGTTGCCGTCGCACTCGTTGTTCCGGTGGTTGTGCCGGACAGCTACTTCGATCGCCTGAGCACCATCACCGATATCGAGGCGGACCGGACCGGTTCGGCGCAGGGCCGCTGGCAGGACGTGATCGTCTCCGCGGGCATCGTGGCCCAGAACCCGATCGTCGGCGCCGGAATCGGCAACGACATGCTGGCGCTGAACAGGTACCGCGGCCGCGAGACCTACAGATCCGTCCACAACGCCTATCTGCAGTACGCCGTCGATCTCGGACTTCCGGGTCTGCTGCTCTTCGCCTGGCTTCACGTCATGTGCTTCCGGACGGCGCGGCGGCTCGAGCGGCTGGCCCGCCATCATGAAGCCTTGACGTCGATCGGCCCGCTGGCCGCGGGCATCCAGGTGTCGCTGGTCACGTTCTTCGTGGCGGCGATGTTCCACCCGATCGCCTATCAGTTCTACTTCTTCACCATCGGCGGTCTCGCCGTCGCGCTCAAGCACACCGCGCGCGCCGCTGCAATTGTCGACGAACCGGTGCTGGCGGCGCGGCACCGCCTCAGGCCCGTCCCGCTGTCGTGACTCGCACGCGGCTCCTCAAGGTCGTCCCGACGCTGATGTGCGGCGGCACCGAGAACCAGTTCATGGCGCTCGGCCGGCTGCTCGACCGATCGCGGTTCGACGTCGCCTTCGCGTGCCTGCGGCGCTGGGGACCATTCGTGGACGAGCTCGGACAGCTGGGCATTCCGCTGCGGGAATACCAGATCGCCACGTTCCGCAGCGTGCACGCGCTGGCGCAGCAGGCACGGCTGGCCCGGCAGATCGCGCGCAGCCGCATCGACATCGTCCACGCCTACAACTTCTATGGAAACGTCTTCGCCGTTCTGCCGGCGCGGTTCATGGCGCCGGTCGTGATCGCGTCGATTCGCGACCGGTCTCCGTACCTGACGCCGATGCAGAAGCGCGTGCAGCGCTATGCCTGCCAGTTCGCGGATCGCATCCTGGTCAACGCCGACGCGGTGCGCGACTGGCTCGTCAAGGAGGAGGGCTACGACCCCTCGAACATCGTGGTGATCCGCAACGGCGTGGACATGACGCGCTTCGCCGGTCAGCCGGCCGGCGAGCGCATCCGGCACGAGCTGGGCCTGCCGGCGAGCGCCCGGCTGGTGGTCGTCGTTTCCCGCCTGGCGCGCCTCAAGGGCATCGAGGTGTTCCTCGAGGCGGCCGCGGCGCTGAAGCCGCGTTATCCGGACGTGCAGTTTCTGATCGTCGGCGAAACGAGCCCGCCGGATCCGGCGTATCTGCGGTGCCTCGAACAGCTGTCGCAGCAGCTCGGCGTGGCGGATCGGGTGACGTTTACGGGCCGGCGCTCGGATATTCCCGCCGTGCTTGGTGCGGCCGACGTCGCGGTGATGCCATCGCTCAACGAGGCCCTTTCCAACGTGGTGCTCGAATCCATGGCAGCGGCCGCGCCGGTCGTGGCGACCTGTGTCGGCGGGACGCCGGAAGCGCTGACCGATGGAGCCACCGGACTGCTGGTGACGCCCGGCCACGCGGGAGCGATCGCCGGCGCCGTCGCGCGGCTCCTGGACGACCGCGAGCTGGCGGCCCGGCTGGGCCGCGCCGCACGGGCACGCATCGCCGAGCGGTTCTCGGTCGATCGCATGGTGTCTGCGACAGAAGACCTCTATGCGGAGCTGCT
The DNA here is from genome assembly GCA_050742535.1 of Vicinamibacterales bacterium. GTDB lineage: Bacteria > Acidobacteriota > Vicinamibacteria > Vicinamibacterales > UBA2999 > Gp6-AA40. Next base: position 25,600 of record JBOGIQ010000028.1, read on the forward strand.
CGCGCGCAAGCAGCAACGCCGGTCGATGGCGGCATGACAGGGCTGGTTGCGGATCTCGACGCTCGCGCCGATCGTCGCCAGGTCACGGCGGAGATCGTGACGGACTACGAGACGTTCGTACGGCTCGAGCCGGAGTGGAACGACGCCGTGAGGCGGGCCCGCGTGCCGCACCCGTTCCTGCTCCACGAGTGGTTCCGCACCTGGTGGGACTGCTTCGGCGCCGGCCGCCGGCTGCACATCGTGGTGGTGCGTGACGGGGCGGACGTTGTGGCGATCGCACCGCTGATGACCGAGCAGGTCCACACCTACGGCCTCACCGTGCGGAAGCTCGATCTGCTCCACAACGATCACACGCCGCGCAGCGACTGCATCATCGCCGCATCACCGCTGGAAGCGTATGACGCCATCTGGCATGTCCTGCGCGATGCGAATGACCAGTGGGACATCCTGCAGCTCAGCCGCCTGCCGGACGACTCGCCGACGCGCGCAGCATTCGAGTCGCTCGCCGAACGCGACGGATTCGCGACAGGCATCTGGCGAGGCGACACCTCTCCGTACCTGACGCTGTCGGGCACATGGGACGGCTATCACGCGTCGCTGTCCGCGAAATTCCGTTCAAACCTTCGCAACCGCCTGACGCGCCTGCGCGCATTCGGAGAGCCGCAGCTCGAAGTGCTCGACGCCGCGGAGCAGATCGCCGGGGCGAGGGAGGAGGCGCTCCGCCTCGAGGCGTCCGGCTGGAAGGACAAAGCGGGGACGTCGATCACCTCGGACCCTGCGGTGCACCGGTTCTACTCGCTGCTGGCGCAACGCGCTGCGGAGCGCGGCTGGCTGCGCCTGATGTTCCTGACCGTCGGCGGGCGCCGGATCGCGACGTCCTATGGGTCGTGCTTCGACGGACGGCTCTTTCTGTTCAAGACCGGCTACGACCCTGACTACGCCGCGTGCGCGCCGTTCAAGCTGCTCACCTGCTTCGCCGTCGAGCGCGCGTTCGCGGAGGGACTTCGCGAGATCGATTTTCTCGGCGACGCGGAACCGTGGAAGCTGGAATGGACATCGACCAGCCGCGTCCACGAGTGGCTGTACGTGTTTCCAAACACCATCCGAGCGCGGCTTTTGCATTCCCTGAAGTTCCAGGTGGTACCGGAGCTGAAACGATGGCGAGCGTAATCGGCACTTTCGTTCCCACGTATCAGGGACTGTCCGCGACCGACCTCGTGCGGACGCGCGCCGGCGCCACTGGCTGCTTCCCGTTCAACGCGCCGCATCGGCTTTCGTTCTATCGCGCGCGCAACGCGATCTACCACCTCTTTCGGGCGCTGCTCGAGACCAACCCCGGACTGACCGTGCTGGCGCCCGATTACAACAGCGGCAACGAAATCCTGGCCATGCGCGCGGCCGGCGCCGCGCTGCGGTACTACCCGATGCGGCGGGACATGACGCTCGATCCGGACGAGATCGAGTGGAGCTGCCGCAGGCACAACCCTGATCTGCTTTACGTGATCCATTACGCCGGCTGGCCGCAGCCGATGGCTGACATCGTGGACCTGTGCCGCCGCCGCGGCATGCTGCTGGTGGAAGACTGCGCGCTCGCGCTTCTCAGCGAAACCGGCGGCCGCCCGCTCGGCAGCTTCGGCGACTGGTCGGTGTTCTGCCTGTACAAGACGCTGCCGCTGCCCAACGGAGCGCTGCTCGTTCAGAACGGCCCGCGGCTCGAATCGCTGGAACGGCTCGCCCTGCGTGGCGCCGGCGCCGCCTCGGTGCTCGGACGGACGGCCGAATTGATGGTGCAGCGTATCCGCGGCCGCGCCAACGGCGTCGGCGCCGCCTTGCAGGTCGTCAAACGCGGTGTCGGGCGCGCCGCGGGCGTGCTGTCGGTTCGCCGGGCGAACGTTGGCGACATCGGCTTCAACCTCGACGAAGTGGACCTCGCCATGTCGCCCGTCTCGCAGCGCCTGCTGGAACGGTTCGACTACGGCGACATCAGACGACGGCGCGTCGAAAACTATCGCAGGCTGGCAGAACGCCTCGGCGGTGACGCCATCCCGGTGTTTCGCGCCCTCCCCGAGGGTGTGTGCCCGCTGTTCTTCCCTGTTCTCGTGGACGACAAACACGAGACGGCCGAACGGCTGCGCGCGCGCGGCGTGGATGCGCTCGAGTTCTGGAACGACAGCAGCGAGCCGGGCGGCCACGAAATGGGGCCCGACGCGCAATTCCTGCGGCGCCACGTCCTGGAACTGCCGATCCATCAGGACCTGACGGCTCGTCACATCGATCACATCGCCCGGCAGATGTCCGGTCTCGGCCTTGGAGCGGCTGCGTGAGGCCGCGTCAAGCCGTCTCGGTCACCAGCGTCCAGAACATGGAGGGCTTCGCCGCGCTCCGCTGTGAATGGTCCGAGCTGCTCCAATCGAGTGACAGCACCAATCCGTTCCTGACCTGGGAATGGCTGTACGCATGGTGGACGCACTTCGGGAACTCGAACGGCCTCCGGCTGCTCGTGGTCCGCGACGGCGCGCACCTGATCGGGATCGCACCGCTGCGGCTGGTCAGCGCGACGTTGTACTGGTTCTCACGGCTCGAGTTCCTCGGAACCGGGGAAGCAGGCTCGGACTACCTGGACGTGATCGTACGGAGCGGTCATGAGGACGACGCCGTCGACGCACTCGCCGAGTTCCTGACGTCGCGCCAGCTGACGCTCCGCCTGACGCATCTGCCACCGGCGTCCATCTCCGCGCAGCTGGCCAGGAGGCTGGGCGGGGCCGGCTGGGCGGCATCCTTCGCCGACGACGGGACGTGTCCGATCGTGGATCTGCAGGGCCATACGTTCGAGTCGTTCCTCGGCAGCGTCGGCGCTTCTCATCGCGCGAACATCCGCCGGCGCCTGCGTGCCCTCGACCGCGCGTTCGAGGTGCGATTCGACCGGATCACACGGCATGAGGATCGGCAGGCCGCGCTCGCCGCGCTCGCCACGTTTCATAACCGGCGCTACGCGGACCGCGGTGGTTCGACCGCGTTCGCCTCACCGGTGGCCCGTGCCTTTCACGAGGACGCGTCCGATCGCGCGCTCAACAGCGGCTGGCTGCGGATGTACCGCCTGACGCTGAATGACGCGACCGCCGCCGTCATGTACGGCTTCCACGAGGGGGGCCGCTTCTACTTCTATCAGCACGGCTACGATGAGAGGTACGCGGCGCAAAGCGTCGGCCTCGCAGTGATGGCCCTCACGATCAAAGCCGCCATCAGCGAAGGTGCCAGCGAGTTCGACATGCTGTGGGGCACCGAATCGTACAAGTCACTGTGGGCACGCCGTGTCAGCGTCCTGCAGCGTGTCGATCTCTATCCCGTCCATCTCGGCGGCTCGGTGCAGCGGCGCGCCGTCGAGGCACGCCGCGGCGTCGCCGGGCTGGCCCGGCGCGTCCTGTCCCTGGGAACCCCTGGAGCGACCCGTGCTGGCTAATCGAACGAACCGCTGGCGCACGCACGTGAAGAGCGCGCTGGCGTCGACCATCTCGCGCACCCACGAACTGGGTCTCGCCGAAGCACTGGCACGGGGACCCGAGCGTCCGCTCATTCTTGGCTACCACCGGGTCGTCGACGACTTCGACGGCACGGCATGCGACGAGATGCCGAGCATGCTCACCAGCACCGCCATGTTCGAGCGCCACCTCGACCTCGTCGGGAACCGCTTCCGGTTCACGACGCTCGACGAGATTGGCGAGCACCTGGCGGAAGGCCGGCCGTTCACCGAGCGCGTGGCCGCGGTCACGTTTGACGACGGGTATCGCGACAACTACGAACAGGCGTTCCCGATTCTGAAGCGCAAGGGCATCCCGGCGGCGGTGTTCGTCGTCACCGATCTGATCGGCCAACGGCGGTGGCAGATCCACGACAAGCTGTTTCACCTGGTGACGAAGGCGTTCGCCGCGTGGGACGACCCGCGCCGCGAGATGTCGGCGCTGCTGCGGCGGCTCGACCTCCCTGCCGGCCATCTGCTCCGTGCCCGCGCCTCGACCAGCTCGCCGATGATGACGGTGTCGGCGCTGCTGCCCGATCTGTCGATGGCCAGCATCGGCCGCATCCTCGCGGCACTGGAAGCCAGCACCGGCAACGGATTCCACAACATCGCGTTGTCGTTGACGTGGCCGATGATCGTCGAGATGCATCGCGCGGGCATCACCATCGGCTCCCATACACGGCGCCACGTCTCGCTGCCCGCGGAGTCGACAGACACGGTGGTCGCCGAGCTCGAAGGGTCGAAGCGCGCGATTGAGGAGCACATCGGCGCGCCGGTCACGCACTTCGCGTATCCGGGAGGCCAATTCACCCCGCGTGATGTCGATCTGCTCGAGCGGACGGGCTACCGCTTCGGCTACACGGCGTGCCCGCATCAGGATGCCCGGCATCCGACGCTGACCATCGAGCGGCTGCTGCTGTGGGAAGGCTCGTCCGTCGACGGCGACGGCCGGTTCTCACCGGCCATCCTGCACTGCCAGGTCCACGACCTGTGGCCGCCGGCGCGCACCTGCGGCCGGGTGCACCACGTATGAGCACGGCGCGACAAGAAACTCCGAAAGACCACATTACGGGTCCCGCCTTCCTGCTCGTCGTCGGGCGGACGGTCGGCCTCATTGCCACGTTTGCGATCGGTCCGCTGCTCGCGCGGCTGCTCACGCTCGAGGAACTGGGCACCTATCGCACCTTCTTCCTTCTCTACGCCACGTGTTTCGGGCTCGCGCAGCTCGGGCTGGCAGAGAGCCTGTACTACTT